>JANXQL010000057.1 GCA_025356815.1 Pseudomonadota bacterium | reverse complement strand
CGCCGTCTCGCGGGCAGCTGAACCTCATGGCAGGCTGGTCACTGGACCTGATCAGGGTCCAGCGGCTAGCCTGCGGCACGACGCCTCACGATTCCAATGGAGAACCCCGCTGTGACTTCATCCGCCGGCACGCTCGTGCTCCTGCGCCACGGGCAGAGCACCTGGAACCTCGAGAACCTGTTTACCGGCTGGACCGACGTTGACCTGACCGAGCAGGGCCGCGCCGAGGCGGCCGAGGCTGGCCGCCTGCTCGCCGCCGAAGGCATCGGCTTCGACCAGGTCTATACCTCCGTGCTCAAGCGCGCGATCCGCACGCTCTGGATCGCGCTAGACGTGATGGACCGCATGTGGCTACCGGTGGAGCGCAGCTGGCGGCTCAACGAACGCCACTACGGCGCGCTGCAGGGCCTGGACAAGGCACAGACGGTCGCGGCGCACGGCGTCGAGCAGGTGAAGATCTGGCGCCGCAGCTACGACATTCCGCCGCCGGCGCTTGCGATCGACGATCCGCGCCATCCGCGCTTCGACGAGCGCTACCGGCGACTGGCGCCCTCCGACCTGCCGGCGACGGAATCGCTCAAGGACACCCTCGTGCGCGTGCAGCCGTTCTGGCAGGAGCGGATTGCGCCGGACTTGCGGGCGGGCCGCAACGTTCTGGTGGTCGCGCACGGCAACAGCCTGCGCGCCATGGTGAAGATGCTCGATGCAATGAGCGAGGCGGACATCGTCGAGTTCAACATCCCGACGGGCGTGCCGATCGTCTACGACCTGGACACCAACCTGGACTCGCGCGGCCGACGATTCCTCGGCGACCCGGCGGCCGTGGCAGCCGCCGCCGAGGCCGTTCGGCGCCAGACCGAGAAGAAGTGAGCGACGGCGGGAGGGGCGCCGGGCGCCTTTGCCCCCGCCGTGGTCTCATTCGTCCGGGGCGATGGCGACCTTCAGGCCCGACAACGCCTCGGTAAACTGCACCTGGCAGGAGAGCCGTGAGTTGGGCTTGAAGCTCGCCAGTTCGCGCAACAGCTCGGTTTCATCCCCCTGACGCGCAGGCAGTCTGCCGGTCCATTCCTCGTCCACCCAGACGTGGCAGGTCGCGCACGAGCACATTCCACCGCAGATGGCCGCGACGCCGAAATCGAGGTCGCGCAGCGTTTCCATGACCGACGCGTTCAAGCGTCCGGTCACCGTGTGTTCCTTGCCCAGTCGGTCGACGATCACAAGCTCAGCCATTCGGGACTCCGTTGCAGACGATCGGCGCCGGATCTTGAAGCGCAGCGCTGAAATCCGCAACCTCTGCAGGCTGCGGACACGTTATGAAAAGGCCCGGACCCCGGGGTCACTCCTCGCGGTCGGCCGGGTCGATGCGCAGGCGCGCCAGCAGTGCCTCGCGATGACCCGCCTCGAGCGTCTGCCAGGCGCCGGCCGTGTCGAGCCACAGCGCGTACAGGCAGTCGAACACCAGGCACATCTCGGCCACGTGGGCCGGCTTGAAATCGCCGCCGTGCGCGTCGAGCAGCACCGCCCGCTGCTCCGAGTCCAGGTCGTGATAGCCGATGATCGCGGCCAGCTCGAACAGCGGGTCGCCGACGCCGCCGTACTCCCAGTCGACGAACACGAGCGGCTCGCTCACCAGCACGTTGCGGTGATGCAGGTCGTTGTGACACAGCGCGACACCGCTCTGGCGGTAACTGGCGAGCGACCAGCGCAGGCGCGCCGAAAGATCGTCGCGCGACATTGGGCCTGGCACCACCGGCTCGAGCTCGAGGTGGTGCAACAGAGCATCGTGCACGTCGAGGCGGCGCACGGTACGCGGCAGTGGCACGGCGTGCAGCTCGCCGAGGCGTGCGCCGAGCGCGCGCAGCATGTGCGCCGAGCGCAGCTGTTCGCGGCTCGACACCGGCGCGTCGAGAAAGTGGGTCACCAGGAGTCCCGCGTCCGGATCGGCATGCACGATCGCCGGTGCGAAGCCCAGCGCAGCCGCCGCGGCGTGCGTCTGGCGCTCCCCTACGCGGCTGATCGCGAGCTGCGCATCGGTGGCGCCGCCAAGGCGCACCACCCAGTCGCCCACGGCAGAGCGGACGCGGAAGGTGCGATTGACCACGCCGCCCTGAAGCGCGTCCGCGGAAAGGCCGGCCGCCAGCGCGTCGCGGCCGAGCGCGAAGGCCGCCAGGGCCGCGCCCAGCGCCGGGTCCAGCGATGTGCTCAAGCCGGACTCCCGGCCTGCCGCTTCAGATCAAGATGCCAGCTTCGCCAACCCACCACGACGAGCCCCACGTAGAGAATATAGAGAATCATGGAGGCAAAGAGCTGCTGGCGCCAGCACAGCACCGCGATTAGCGCATCGACCAGCAGCCACCACGGCCAGTTGTCGATGCGCTTGCGGGCCACGAGCCAGGTCGCGTAGACACTGCCCCAGGTCGTCAGCGAGTCCAGCAGCGGCTGCGCCGAGCCGGTCTCGCGCGCGAGCAGGCTGGCGCTGGCGAGGCTCCCCAGCAGCACGGCGAGGGCGGCGACCAGCTGGCCGCGCCAAGGCGCGCGACTGACCGCGAGGCTCGCGCCCCGGGCCCCGGCCCGCCAGGCGACCCAGCCGTATACGGCGACGACGAGGTAGTAGCCCTGCAGCGCGGCCTGCATGTACAGCCGCGCATCCCAGAAGACCACCAGGTACAGGGCAGTACTGGCGAACGCCGCCAGCCAGCAGGCCCGCCGCTGGCGGATCACCAGTACGACGTAGGCGACGCCGAGCACGGCGCCGGCGGCCTCGACCGGCGGGACGGCCGCCAACTGCCGGGTCAGGGTCGCCGCGTCCGCCAGCAGGGTCATGCCGGCCTCCGGACGGCCAGCGGCAGCCGCCCTGCGCCGGTCACACCGGCCGCCGCCGCGGGCTGATAGAATTGCAGTCCTGTCATTTCGAGGGTTACCGCCCCATGGCCCAGCGCACGGTCAAAGTGTTCCAGATCGACGTATTCACGAACCAGCTGTTCGCCGGCAATCCGGCAGGGGTGGTCCTAGGCGCCGAGCAGCTGACGGAAGCCGAGATGCAGGCGCTGGCGCGCGAGCTTAACAACTCCGACTCCGCCTTCGTACTGCCGCCGGACGGCCCGGACCACGAGGTACACCTGCGCTTCTTCACGCCCAACCGCGAGGTCGGTTTCGTCGGCCACGCGACGGTTGCCGCGCACCTCGCGCGGCTCGCCGCCGGTGAAGGCAAGGTCGGACGCCTGCGCCAGAAGTCGCGCTCCGGGATCCAGGACGTCGAGTTGTCCGGCACGGTCGGCGCACCGCGCGTCTCGGTCAGCATCCCGCCACCGCTGTTCCAGCCGGCCATCGACCAGGACCTGCGCCGACGCCTGCTGGACGTATTCGGCATCGACACGGCCGCACTCGACCCGAAGTGCCCCCTGGTGGTGACCAAGCGCGCCAGCACGCGCCTGATGATCGGCCTGCGCTCGGCCGACCTGCTCGCCTCGCTGCAGCCCGACCTCGAGGAACTCAAGCGCCTGACGCCGCATGTCGGCGCGGACGGTTACTTCCTGTTCGTCCGTGACGCGCGCGGCCCCGGCACGACGGAGGCGCGGCTGTTTTCGCCCGTGCTCGGCATTCCCGAGGATCCGGTCAGCGGCAACGCGCACGGCATGCTCGGCGCCTACCTGGTCGCGCACGGCCTCGTGCCGGTCAAGGATGGCCACGCGACGCTGCGTGGCTACCAGGGCCGCAGCATGGATCGCCACGGCGAGGTGGACGTCGATGTCGAGGTCGAGGGCGGCGCGGCCAAGACCATCACGATCAGCGGCACCGCGCGGGTCGTGTTCACGACCAGCATCACGCTCGACTGAGCGGCGGCGGGGATACCGGCCAGCTCGGCCGGCCGTTCCCTCAGCCGCCGGCGTCCGCCGGCGGCGCTATCTCACGCTCCCAGGAGGCGACCACGACGGTCGCCACGGAATTACCGATCACGTTGGTCGCACTGCGGCCCATGTCGAGAAACTGGTCGACCGCGAGGATCAGCGCGAGCCCGGCCTCGGGTATCCCGAATTGCGCGAGCGTCGCCGCGATCACCACCAGCGATGCGCGCGGCACGCCCGCCATGCCCTTGCTGGTGACCATCAGCATCAACAGCATCGACACTTCCTGACCGAGGGTCAGCGTGACGCCGTAGGCCTGCGCGATGAACAGCGTCGCGAAGGTGCAGTACATCATCGAACCGTCGAGGTTGAACGAGTACCCGAGCGGCAACACGAAGCTGGAGATCCGGTCCGAGACGCCGAACTTTCCGAGCTGCTCGAGCGTCTTGGGGTAGGCGGCCTCGGAACTCGCGGTCGAGAAGGCCAGCACCACCGGCTCGCGCAGCAGCGGCACCAGGGCGCCTATGCGGCGGCCGACGACCAGCCAACCGAGCCCCAGCAGCGCCGCCCAGAGCACTCCGAGCGAAAGGTAGAAGCCGCCGATGAAGCGCCCGTAGCTGAGCAGGATGCCGAGCCCCTGGCTGGTGACCACCGCCGCGATCGCCGCGAACACGGCGACCGGCGCCAGCAGCATCACGTAGCCGGTGATCTTCAGCATCACCTGCACCAGCTCCTCGATCAGCACGACGAATCGCCGCACGCGCTCACCCAGCGCGGCCAGGGCGACGCCGAAATAGACGGAGAAGACGACGATCTGCAGGATCTCGTTGTTGGCCATCGCCTCGGCGATCGAGCGCGGCACGAGGTGGGTGACAAAGTCCTTCAGGTTGAGCGAGGCGGTGGCCACCGCGACATGCGCCGAGGCCTCCGGCAGCGGCTGCCGGAGGCCCGCGCCGGGGGCGAGCCAGGTGACCATGATCAGGCCCAGCGTGAGCGACAGCAGCGACGCGGCGACGAACCAGCCGAGCGTACGCAGGCCGACACGACCGAGCCGGCTTGCATCACCCATGTGCGCGATGCCGACCGAGAGCGTCGCGAACACCAGCGGCGCGATGATCATCTTGATCAGCCGCAGGAACAGGTCGGTCGCGACGCCGCCGTAGGCTGCCAACACCTTGCGCAGCGCCAGGTCGTCGATCCCCGCGTGCAGCATTGCGCCTACGAGGATGCCGGCGAGCATCGCGGCGACAACGTAAAGAGTGAAGCGTCTGGCCATGGTCAGTGTCCTGTTCCGTTGCGTTGGCGGGACGGGCGCTCGCCGCGGGACCGCCGCCGCCCTGTTCCCGAGCTGATTTCCAGCACGTGGCGGATTTCCGGCACGAGATCGGTCTTGTGATGCGCGGCGAGCACCAGCTGCACACCCGAGCGCGCCAGCGCCGACAACAGCGCGCGTACCCGGGCCCGGAACGGCGCATCGAGCCCGGTCAGCGGCTCATCCAGCAGCAGCGCCTCCGGCCGCAGCACCAGCGCACGCGCGAACAGCGCGAGCCGCCGCTGGCCGTAGGACAGCGTCGAGGCGCGTCGCGCCGGCTCGAGCTCCAGTCCGGCGAGCGCAAGCGCCGCGCGCGCGCGCGCGCGCTCGCGTACGGTCGGCGGGTCGTCGAGCCCCACGCTTGCCCGCAGGCCGCTGACGACGAATTCCTCGACGCTGACATCGGCGAGGTACTCCGCCTGCAGTTCAGGCGAGACCCAGCCGACGCGGCGGCGCCAGGCACGCAGGTGGCTGCCCGGCTCCTGGCCGCGGCGACGAATATGGCCGCCGTGCGCGACGGGGACGAGTCCGTACAGGCAGGCGAGCAGCGTCGACTTGCCGCTGCCGTTGTCGCCTGTCACGGCCCAGTGCTCGCCCGCCTGGATGCTCCAGTCGAGCCCTTGAATCACGGGTCGGTAGTCGCGGTACAGGCTCGCCTGGCTCAGTACTGCGAGCGGCTGCCCCGCGCCTGACCGGCGCGGTGGCGGCGGCAGCAACGCCGCAGCAGCGGCCGGCGCGGCATCGCGGGCGAGCCAGCGGCGCGGTGCCCGCTCGCGCGCACCGTCATGGACCAGCCGGCCAGCGTCGAGCACCAGCGCGCGGCGGAAGGCCGCCGGGGCGTCGTCCGCGCGGTGCGCGGCCAGCACGATCGTCAGGCGCGTGCGGGCGAGCCGCGACAATTCGCGATCGAGCAGCGAGCGGTGGTCGCGGTCCAGCCCGTTGTGCGGCTCATCCAGCAGCAGCAGGCGCGGACGACCGGCGAGCGCCCGCGCCAGCAGCACGCGGCGCCGCTCGCCGTAGGACAGCGTGAGGAAGTTGCGCCGCCTGAGGCGCCATAGCTTCAGCCGTACCAGCAGGCCGCGCACGCGACGACTCTGCGCGGCGGTCAGGTCGACGCTCGGCCGCGCACCGCCGTGCACGCCGGTCGCGACGACGCGCTGCACGCTGAAGTTCCAGTCATAGCGGTAGTACTTGTCCTGTCGCTCGCCGCCGAGCAGTGCGATGCGCGGCAGTAGCGCCGGCAGCTCGATGGCGCGGCCGCGGGCATCGCGATACTCGCGCCGCTCGCCGCCATCCGGCGTCGGCCAGCGTTCGCCGGCCAGCAATTTGAGCAACTGGGTCTTGCCAGCGCCGTTGGCGCCGAGCAGCAGGCAGTGCGCGCCGGGCTCGAGGTCGAGGTCGATACCATCAAGCACGGCGCGACCGTCAAGCACCAGCCGCACGCGCTCGCAGCGAATGCCGATGCCGCTCAAGCGCGCGCCCAGCGATCGCCGTCGCGGCAGGCTTGCCCGGTCTCGGCCAGCCGCAGCAGGTGCGCCTGCAGCGTGCACCGTGCCCAGCCGTGCAGGGACGGCGACACGTCCGCGTACGCGATCGGCAGCAGGTCCTCGAGCGTCGCCGCGCCGGTCGCCGGCAGCGCGGCGAGCACCCGCGACTCGCGCTCGAGCCGGTGGCGGATGAGCGCCGCGATCACGCCCTGTGGCTCGCCGAGCGACGGTCCGTGACCCGGCAGCAGGCGCTCGAGGTCAAGGCGCGCCAGTCGCCGCAGCGCCTCCAGATACTCGGTCATGTCCCCGTCCGGCGGCAGGATCACCGGCGAGGTCGTGCCGAGGATGTGGTCGCCGGTGTACAGCCAGCGCAGGCCGGGCAGCAGCCAACACAGGTGATTGGAGGCGTGGCCGGGGGTCGCGATGGCGACCAGCGGGCCGGCGTCCGTGGACACCGTGCCGCCGTCATCGATCGTCGTGCCGGCGAGGCCTGCGAGCACGTGGTGCTCGGTGTGGCGCGGCAACCGCGCCAGCACCGGCGCCGGATGGTACCGACGCAGCGCTTCGAGCCCCGCCGAATGGTCGGCGTGGGTATGGGTCAGCGCGATGGCGACCACGCGGGCGGTACCGATGGTCTCGACCAGCGCGGCGGTATGGGCCTCCAGAGCAGGCCCCGGGTCGAGCACGAGCACCTGCTTCGTCCCGATCAGGTAAGTGTTGGTGCCAGGACCCGTCAGCGGCCCGGGGTTGGGCGCGACCACGCGCCGAACCCCGGGCGCGAGCAGGGCGACGCTACCGGTGTGCGGCGACGCCTCCGCCGGCGTCAGCACGCGCGCAACCGCCGCGGCCGCGGCGCTGCGGGCTCGGGTGCGGGACCGGCTGGGAGGAAGGTTGCCACGGTGACGCATGGTACCGGCCGCCGTGGCGCGGCAGTAGCTCGGCGGCCGGCCGGGGTCGCCGCCCGGGCCGCGAAACCATTAAGATGGCCCTCCCACCGGCCATGTCGGCCGGCCACTGAGGACCGTCCATGATCCGTACCCCGAGACTCGCCGCGTCCCTCGTCGCCGCCGGCGCCCTGCTCGCAGCCCAAGCCAGCTCCGCCGCGTGCACCTACCCGAAGGCCCCCTCGCAGGTGCCGGACGGCGCCACCGCCGCGCTCGCCGAGATGGTTGAGGGCCAGAAGGCCGTCAAGCAGTTCACGGTCGACATGGACGAGTACCTGAAGTGCGTCGACGAGGAAAACCCCCCGGCGCCGGCCGGCACCAAGCTCAGCGACGAAGAAAAGAAGGCGCAGGACAATCGCGAGAAGGTGCGGGTGCAGAAGCACAACGCCGCGGTCGCCGACGAGGAAGCGCTTGCCGCCCGGTTCAACGCCCAGATCAAGGCGTTCAAGGAAGCGGCGGCGGCCAAGAAGTCGCAGTGAGCCGATGCTGACTCCAGCCGAGGCCACGGCGGCGATCGACGCCCAGGTGGCGCCGCTTGCCGCCGAGACCTGCGGGCTGGCCGAGGCTGCTGGCCGCGTGCTGCGCGAGGCGCTGCTTGCCGAACGCGACCAGCCGCCGTTCGATCGGGTCGCGATGGACGGGATCGCGATCCGCTTCGCTGCCTACGCGGGTGGACGGCGCGACTTTCACATCGCCGGCACCGTCGCTGCCGGCGCGCCGCCCCTGGCCCTGGCGAGCGCCGAGCAGTGCCTCGAGGTGATGACCGGCGCGGTGCTGCCGCCCGGCAGCGACGCGGTCATTCCGGTCGAGGTGCTCAAGTTCGCCAACGGCGGCGCGCAGGTCGGCGTCGATGCGTCCCCCTCGCCCTGGGCCAACGTCCACCGGCGTGGCACCGACGCCCTGCAAGGCAGTCTCGCCCTCCCGCCAGGCACGCGCCTGCGCGGCCCAGAGCTCGCGGTCGCGGCTTCCGCCGGCCGCGGGCAGTTGAGCGTCGGACGCCTGCCACGCATCGCGATCGTCTCCACGGGCGATGAGTTGATCGGCCCGGACCTGCCGCTGGAGCCGTGGCAGATCCGCCGCTCCAATGCCTACGCGATCGCCACGACCCTGGCGTCGCGCGGCTACCGCGACCTGCACGACCTGCACGTGCGCGACGACGAGGCGCTGCTTCGCGCCGCGCTTGCCACGGAACTGGCCGGCCGCGACGTGCTGATCCTCAGCGGTGGCGTATCCGCCGGCCGCTTCGACCATGTTCCTGCGGTGCTCGAGTCGCTCGGCGTGCGGCGCGTGTTCCACAAGGTCGCGCAGCGCCCCGGCAAGCCGTTCTGGTTCGGGGTCGGGACGGCCGGCCAGCCGGTGTTCGCGCTGCCGGGCAACCCGGTGTCGACGCTGGTCTGCCTCGTTCGCTACGTCCTGCCCGCCCTCGGCCGCCTCGAGGGTGCGATCGCCACGGCCGTCCAGTACGCGCCGCTCGCCCAGGCCCAGGAGACGCGCGCCGGCCTGACCGCGTTCCTTCCCGTCGACCGACCGGCCGAGGGCGCCCCGGCGGGCGCGGCGGTACTGCGGCCGACGCACGGCTCGGGGGACTTCACCTCGCTGGCGGGCACGGCGGGCTTTGTTGAATTGTCGCCCGGCCGTCGCCATCAAGCCGGCGAGGCCGTGCCGTTCTACACTTGGTGACCATGACGACGGTAGTTTCCCTGCAGTCCCCCCGCGCGCCGGTCGACCGACGCGGCCGCCCGATGCACGACCTACGCATTTCGGTCATGGACCGCTGCAACTTCCGCTGCCCCTACTGCATGCCGAAGGAGGCCTTTGGCGAGGGCTATCGCTTCCTGGGCACCGCCGAGCGCCTCTCGTTCGCCGAGATCACCCGCCTCGCCGGCATCTTCGTCAGTCTCGGCGTGCAGAAGCTGCGACTGACCGGCGGCGAACCGCTGCTGCGCGCAGGCCTGCAGGAGCTGGTCGGCGACCTCGCGGCCCTGCCGGGCGTGCAGGACGTCGCGCTGACCACCAACGGCGTGCTGCTCGCACGCCACGCGGAGGAACTGCGCGCGCAGGGACTCGGCCGGGTCACGGTCAGCCTCGACTCGCTGGACCCGCGCGTGTTCCGCGAGATGTCCGGCGGGTTCGGCGATCCGGCGGACGTGCTGCAGGGGATCGACGCCGCGCTTGCGACGGGACTCGCGCCGGTCAAGGTCAACTGCGTCGTGCAACGCGGCGTCAACGACCATACCGTGCTGTCGCTGGTGGAACATTTCCGCGGCACGCGCGTCGTCGTGCGGCTGATCGAGTACATGGACGTCGGCAACCGCAATCACTGGGATCGCAGCCGCGTCGTGCCCTCCAGCGAGCTGCACTCGCTGATCGACGCCAGCTGGAAGCTCGCGCCGCTCGCGGCCGGCTATCGCGGCGAGGTCGCCGAGCGCTACCGCTTCGCCGACGGCAGCGGCGAGATCGGCTTCATCTCCTCGGTCACGCAGCCGTTCTGCGGCGCCTGCACGCGCGCGCGCCTGTCCAGCGAGGGCGTGCTGTACACATGCCTGTTCGCGACCCAAGGCCTGGACCTGCGCACGCCGCTGCGGGCGGGCGCCGACGATGCCGCGCTCGAAAGCCTCGTTCGCGACGCCTGGCTCGGCCGCAACGACCGCTACAGCGAGGCGCGCGCGGAGCCTCACGCCGAGGACACCCGGCGCAAGATCGAGATGTACTACATCGGGGGCTGATGGGCACTCTCACTCACATCAGCAGCGACGGCGCCCCGGCGATGGTCGATGTCGGCGGCAAGCCCGTGAGCGCGCGCAGCGCGGTCGCGGAGTCGCGCGTGCGGCTGCCCGCCGCGGTCGCGCGCGCGCTGGCCGACGCCGGCTTTGCCACCGCCAAGGGACCGGTGTTCCACACCGCGATCATCGCAGGCACCATGGCGGCCAAGCGCACGCACGAGCTGATCCCGTTTTGCCATCCGCTGGGCCTGGATCGCTGCCGCATCGAGATCACCGCCGAGGGCGACGACGTCGTGATCCGCTGCGAGGTCGCGGTCGAGCACCGCACCGGCGTCGAGATGGAGGCGCTGACCGGCGCCAGCATCGCCGCGCTGACCGTCTACGACATGTGCAAGGCGCTGTCGCACGACATCGTGATCGACGGCACGCGGCTGCTGTCCAAGCGCGGTGGCAAGAGCGACTACGGAGCGGGCAGTGAGCGCTGACGCGCCGCTGGCGGGACTGGTGCTGGCGGGCGGTCGCAGCGAGCGCATGCAGCGCGACAAGGCCACCCTCGAGTTCGCCGGCCAGACGCAGCTGGCGCGCGCGATGCAGTTGGTGGCAGCTTACTGCGAGCGCGCATTCGTCTCGGTTCGCGCCGAGCAGCAGGACGAGGATGAACGCGCGCGCTTCCCGCAGGTGCTCGACCGGCTGGACGGCGTTGGCCCCGCGGCCGGCATCCTGGCCGCGCAGGAGCTGCTGCCCGCGCATGCCTGGCTGGTGGTCGCCGTGGACCTGCCGCTGCTCGACGACGCGACGCTCGCGGCACTGGTCGCGGCGCGCGACCCTGCCGCCGTCGCCACGGCCTACCGCAGCAGCTTCGACGGCCTGCCGGAGCCACTGTGCGCGATCTGGGAGCCGGCCAGCCACGCCGCGCTGCTTGCGTTCATCGAGGGCGGCCGCAGCTGCCCCCGCAAGTTCCTCATCAACCACGCCGCGCGACTGGTCGAGCTCGGCTCGCCGCGGGCGCTGGAGAACGTCAATACGCCGGATGACTACGCCGCCGTCCTCGCCGCCGGTGCGGGGGAAGCGCAATGACTTCGTTCGAGGTGCACTACTACGCTTTGCTGCGCGAGCAGGCCGGCGTCAGTCGCGAGCGCGTGACCACCTCGGCCACGACGCCGGCGGCACTGTACGCGGAGCTGCAGCAGCGCCACGGACTGACGCTCGCGCCCGCGCAACTGCGCGTCGCGTTGAACGGCGAGTTCGCGGACTGGCACGCGCCTCTGGTGGACGGCGCCGAAGTCGTCTTCATCCCGCCGGTCGCCGGCGGCTGACGATGGCACGCTTCGAGTTCAGCGCGCGCGCGCTCGACACGCTTGCGCTGCAGGCGTCGGTGAGCGACCCCGGCTGCGGCGGCTACGCGAGCTTCGAAGGCTGGGTGCGCGACTTCAACGACGGGCGCCAGGTCGCCCGACTCGAGTACGAGGCGTACGCGCTGCTCGCGGTCAAGGAAGGAGAACGCATCGTCGCCGAGGCGATCGAGCGCTTCGGTGTCACGCACGCGCGTTGCGTGCACCGCATCGGCGACCTGCCGCTCGGCGAACTGGCAGTCTGGATCGGCGTCAGCTCGCCGCATCGCGGCGAGGCGTTCGCAGCCTGCCGCTACATCATCGACGAGGTGAAGCACCGCGTCCCGATCTGGAAGAAGGAACACTACCTCGACGGCGACTCCGGTTGGGTCAACTGCGAGCGCTGCGCCGCAGCGCCGTCGACGACGGCCGCTGCTGCACATGCCGACCACGATCACCCGCACCACGGCGCACACGTGCACGGCCGCCCGGACGAGGGCGCCGCCCGCGCGCCGGCGGCGATCGGCGTGCATCCGACCGGTTTGGCGCAACCGGACTACTCGCGCCAGCAGGTGCTGCCCGAAGTGGGTGCCGCCGGCCAGGCACGCCTGCGCGCGGCACGAGTGCTGGTGATTGGCGCGGGCGGTCTGGGCGCCCCCGTGCTGTCCTACCTCGCCGGCGCCGGCATCGGCACGCTCGGCGTCGCCGACGACGATGTGCTCGACGCCTCGAACCTGCATCGACAGACCCTCTATGCGCTCGCAGACATCGGCCGCCCGAAGGCACTGCTCGCAGCGCAACGACTGCGGGCGCTGAACCCGGAAGTCGACGTGCGCGCCTACGTGCAGCGCGCAGACGCCGCACAGCTGCCAGCGCTTGCTGCCGGTTTCGACGTGCTGGTCGACTGCAGCGACAACTTCCGCACGCGCTTCCTGATCAGCGACGTCGCCGTCGCGCTCGGCCTGCCGGCAGTGGTGGCAAGCGTCTACCAGTACGAAGGCCAGCTGCAGGTGCTGACCCCCGGCTCCGCCTGCCTGCGATGCATCTGGCCGGAGGGCGTGCGCGATGGTCTGGTCGGCAACTGCGCCGAG
>JANXQL010000153.1 GCA_025356815.1 Pseudomonadota bacterium | reverse complement strand
GCGCTGATCGAGGGCAACAGCCGGCTCGGCGACGACGTCGCTCGCGGTGATCACAAGGTCAACGAGATGGAGGTGTCGATCGACGAGGAGTGCAGTCGCATTCTCGCGACCCGCGCCCCCGCGGCATCCGACCTGCGGCTGATCGTGGCGATCATCAAGACGATCACCGACCTTGAGCGCATCGGCGACGAGGCCGAGAAGATCGGCTACATCGCCGGGCGCCTCGCCTCGATGGAGCGTCCGGCCGATCGGTACCGTGAGATCAAGCACCTCGGCCGGCTCGCGCATCAGATGGTTCATGACGCCCTAGACGCCTTCGCGCGCCTGGACGCGGACGCGGCGCTGCGGATCTGCCGAGACGATCGCGTGCTTGATGACGAGTTCGAGTCGATTCAGCGCCAGTGCATCACGTTCATGATGGAGGATCCGCGCACGATCCGTCGGGCACTGGAGGTGCTGTGGGTCGCGCGCGCCCTCGAGCGCATCGGCGACCACGCCAAGAACATCTGCGAATACGTCGTGTACATGGTGCATGGCAAAGACATCCGGCACACCTCGCTCGACGACGTCGAGAAGGAACTGCGCATGAAGGGCCGGGCCTGATGCTCGGTTCCGTGCTTGCCCGCGTGACGCGCCGGCAGGTCAACCTCGCGGGTTTCGCGGGCTGCGTCGCGCTGATGGGCTGCGCGCTGTTGTTCGAGCACGTCATGAAACTCGCGCCCTGCAACATGTGCATGCTGCAGCGGGTCGCCGTCGTCGAGCTTGGCGTGGTGTTCCTGCTGGCGGCCGTGCACAACCCCGGCCGTATCGGTGCCCGCGTCTACGGGCTGCTGATTCTGGTGGCGGCGTCGGTCCTGATCGCGCTGTCGGCGCGTCACGTCTGGATGCAGATGCAGCCGCCCGGCAGCCTGCCGTCCTGCGGCGCCGACTTTTACACGATGGTCGACATGCTGCCGTTCAATGAGGTCGTGACCCGAATCGTCAACGGCGGGGGCGAGTGCCAGGCGATCCTGTGGTCGCTGTTCGGGATCTCGATGCCCGGCTGGCTGCTGGTGTGCGGCGTCGTGTTCGGTGTTTGCGGCGTGGGCGCGAACTTCTCGCTCGAGCGCGCCCGCAGCTGAATCTGGCGCCATGGCGCCCGCAACGACACGCTCAGGTGAGCAGTCTCTCGAGGATCCGCCGATAGGTCAGCGACAGCTGACCGATGTCCTCGACGCGGACCTGTTCGTTTACCTTGTGGATCGTGCGGTTCACGACCCCGAGTTCAACCACCTGCGCTCCCAGCGGCGCGATGAAGCGTCCGTCCGAGGTCCCGCCGCCGGTCGACAGCTTCGGCCGGCGCCCGGTGATGTCTTCGACCGCGACGACCACCGCGTCCGACAGCAGACCGGGTGGTGTGTAGAAGGGCAGGCCGGACACGAACCACTCGAGCGAGTACTTCACGCCGTGGCGGTCGAGCAGCTCTGTGACGATCCGCTGCAGGGCCTCGACGGTCTGCACCGGTCCGAAGCGCAGGTTGAAGCGGGTCTTGAGCTCCCCGGGGATCACGTTCGGGGCGCCGGTGCCGGCGGCGATGTTCGCGATCTGGAAAGAGGTCGGCTCGAAGTGCTCATTGCCGTTGTCCCAGTGGCGGGCGCACAGCTCCGCCAGCGCCGGTGCGAATCGGTGCACCGGATTGTCGGCCAGCTGCGGGTAGGCGATGTGGCCCTGGATGCCGTGGACCGTCAGCCGGCCGCTGAGTGAGCCGCGACGCCCGATCTTGATCGTGTCACCGTAGACTTCCTCGCTGGTCGGTTCGCCGACGATGCACCAGTCGATGCGCTCGGCGCGGGCCTTGAGGTGCTCGACGACGCGGCGCGTGCCGTCGACCGATGGGCCTTCCTCGTCGCTCGTGATCAGGTAGGCCAGTCGCCCGCGATGGTCGGGGTGGACGGCGACGAACGCTTCGGTCGCGGTGATCATCGCGGCAAGGCCGCTCTTCATGTCCGCCGAGCCGCGCCCGTACAGGACGCCATCGCGGATCGTCGGAACGAAGGGATCGGAGTGCCAGTCCTCGAGCGGACCGGTGGGCACGACGTCGGTGTGGCCCGCGAGGCACAGCGTCGCGGCGCCCACGGGGCCGCGCGTCGCCCAGAAGTTCTGTACCGGCCCATACGGCAGCCGCTCGACCTCGAACCCCAGCGCGACCAGACGCTCGATCATCAGCTCCTGACAACCGCCGTCCTCGGGGCTGACCGACGGGCGGCGAATCATGTCCTGGGTCAGCGCGAGCGTATCGGCCATGGGGTGCCTAGCAACGTAGAGGGCTGGTCTTTATACGGTGCCGGGCGACCCCCGACAAGGGCTTTGGGCCGTTCGTCTGCGACCGTCATTCTGGGTGAAAAGCCATATAAGACAGCAGATTGGGGCGAACTGCGCGGAAAGCGCGTATGTCGATTGAAACAAAATTGTCACAAATCTTGGCGATAATTGCCCCCTTACTTTGCGAGCCTCTGACGGCCCGAAGGCGGTCGGACAAGGCCGGTGTATGGGCAGGCCGGATCTCCAACGGGTACGCATGCAGCCTTCCACGATCGTCGTCGTCCTCCTCGTGCTCGCGACCCTCGGCTACCAGTTTGGTCGCCGGCGCTCGCTTGCGACCGTCGGCGGCCGCCGCGGCGCACGCCATTTGCATTCACTGCCGGGTTACTACGGACTGTTGACGGCGGCATGGTGCGCACTGCCTGCGCTCGCGGTGCTGCTGGTATGGCACTTCGCCGGCGAGCGGCTGATCCTCGGCTCGGTGCTTGCGCACATGCCTGCCGAGTTCCATGCGCTGGACG
>JANXQL010000038.1 GCA_025356815.1 Pseudomonadota bacterium | reverse complement strand
GGCAGGGCGGCGCAGCGCGGGCTGCGGCTGCAGGTGAGGTCGAACTTGGCGCGCATCGCCGGGGCGTAAGCCGGCAGCCACTCGATGTCCGGCGCGCTGAGCGGGTAGGCGCCGTCGAGCACCAGCGAGCGCAGGCGCCCGGGATGTCTGAGCGCGAACACCTGCGCGAAGAACGTGCCGTAGGAGTCCCCGTACAGGTCCACCGGTCCTGCGTCGAGAGCCGCCAGGATCGCCTCGAGATCGTCGGCCGCCGCGGCGGTGCCGTACAGCGGCGCCCGCGCCCCCAGCCAGTCGCCGCAGGCGCCGATCGACGCCACGCTCAACGGCGCCGGCAGCCACAGCGGCGGGCAGTCGAGCGCGCCGGAGTCGCCGGTACCGCGGTTGTCCATCAGCACCAGGTCGTGGTCGCGCAGCAGCGGGGCGTACAGCGCCAGGTAGTCGTCGCGGGACGCGCGGCTGGGGAAGCCCGGGCCGCCCTCGGCGGCGACCAGGGTGCCGCGCAGCGGGCCGGGCGCGCGCGCCGGGTGCAGCTCGAAGGCGACCGCGACCGTCCCGGGCACCGCGCCGCTGTCGTCCAGGGGCCGCTCGAGCCGGCCGCACAGCGTGCCATGCGGCCCGCAGGGACGCAGGTGCAGCGCGGCGCGGGCCGCGACCGAAGGCTGCGCCTGCGCCGCGCTCGCCAGGAGCCAGAGTCCGACCCCCCATTGCCATGCCTGGCGCATTATGATCCTCCCAGCCGTTCCGGGTCCCATTGTCGCGGTGCCCGGGGGCATTGCGCCAGATTGGACCGCATCACCGCCAGGAGTCACTCCCGCCATGCAGATCTCCCTCAGGACGCTCGCCCTTCTCGCCGGGCTCTTGCTCGCGCTGGCCGCCACGGCCGCCCCTCGCAAGACCGAGAACGTCGTGTTCATCGTCAGCGACGGGCTGCGCTGGCAGGAGGTGTTCAGCGGCGCCGAAGGCGCGCTGCTCAGCGATGCCCGCTACAACTGGGCGCCCGTGGCCGAGCTCAAGCAGAAGTACTGGCACGAGGACCCCAAGCAGCGGCGCAAGCTGCTGTTTCCGTTCCTGTGGGGGACCGTCGCCAGGGACGGCCAGTTGCTGGGCAACCAGGCCCTGGGCAGCTCGGCGACGGTGACCAATCCGTACTGGTTTTCCTATCCCGGCTACAACGAGATGTCCTCCGGCGTCGCCGACAAGCGCATCGACAAGAACGAGTTCGGCCCGAACCCGAACACCACCGTCTACGAGTGGCTGAACACGCTGCCCGAGCTCAAGGGCAAGGTCGAGATCTTCGGCACCTGGGAGACCTTCGCCGACATCTTCAACGGCAAGCGCAGCCACCTGCCGATCCGCGCCGGCGCGACCCTGGTCGATGTGAACGACAAGAGCCCGGAAGGGCGCCTGTTCGCGGAGCTGTACCAGACCTCGACGCCGCTCGAGGGCGTGGACCCGTACGACTCGTTCCTGCACGTGGCGCTGCGCAAGCACCTGCGGACGCACCACCCGCGCGTCCTGTTCGTCGGCTACGGCGACACCGATACCTGGGCGCACACCGGCCGCTACGATGCGCTCCTGCAGACGGCCCACAGCTTCGATGCGTTCGTCGCGGACCTGTGGAAGCAGATGCAGGCGATCCCGCAGTACGCCGGCAAGACCACGTTCATTCTCACCTGCGACCATGGTCGGGGCAGCGGTCCGGAGCTGTGGAAGGACCACGGCACGGAGCAGCCGGGCTCGGACAGGATCTGGGTCGCGGTGATGGGCCCGGACACCGCGCCGCTGGGCGAGCGCTCGCATTCCGCGCCCGTCACCCAGGCGCAGCTGGCCGCGACCGTCGCGGACCTTCTCGGCCAGGACTTCAGGAAGGCCAAGCCCGAAGCCGCGCCGTCGCTGTTGCCGGCCCTCGCGCCGCAGTAGCCGTCGGCGTCAGCCGTCGGAAGGCTGCTCGGGCGGCGGTTCGGCGAGCACGTCCATGTGGTACGGCGCCCAGGTGTAGACCTCGGGCGAGGTGTGCGGGTAGCTGTGGAACTCCTCGCGCGCGTCGCCCGGCCTGAACTTTGGCCGGCGACTGAGCCGCCACAGCCCGAACAGCGTGTAGGCGAGGGCGAGCGTGCCTGCGTACATGAAGAACGCCTGCGGTACCGTCAGCTGGATCACGAACGAGCCGGTGGTCGGTCCCACCGCCGCACCGATCGACCACACGAACAGCAGCGACGACGACAGCGCGACGTGGTCGTTGCTGCGGGCACGGTCGTTCGCATGCGCGACGCCCATCGCGTACAGGCTCTCCGCCATGCCGCCAAAGGCGGCGAACTCGAGCGCGAGCACCACGAAGGGCGTGTGCCCGTTGACGGTCGACAGCAGCGCCGAGACGAGCAGCGTGCCGATGCCCAGCCCGATCAGTGCGTACAGCCGATCGATCTTGTCCGACAGGTAGCCGATCGGCCACTGCAGGAACAGGCCGCCGAGCGAGACGCACGCCATCAGCGCGATGATCCGGTCCTGGGCAAGGCCGATGCGCTCGCCGAACAGCGGTCCGACCGTCAGGAACGCGGTCAGCACCAGGCCGTTGAGCAGGCACGCGAGCACGCTTGCGGGCGAGGTCCGCAACGCCGTCAACACATCCAGGCGGACCTTGCGCGAGGACTCCGGTGCGCGCACGTTGATGCCGGCCAGTGGCACCAGCGCAAGCGTTGTCGCCATGCCGGCCAGGAACAACAGCTCGGGGCCGGTGACCAGCAGCCACTCGCCCATCAGCTGGCCGGCACCGAAGAACAGGCCGATGACCAGCACGTAGATCGTCAGCACCCGGCCGCGCAGCTCGTTGGCGACGAGCGCGTTCAGCCAGCTCTCGACGATCACCGACAGTCCCGCGGAGTTGAGGCCGATGATGAAGCGGATCAGCCCGAGCAGCGGGACCCAGGAGGCGAAATGCAGTGACAGGATCGCGACCGCCTTGAGGCCCGCGAACGCGGCGTAGGCGCGTTCGAGACCGACGGGACGGATCACCTTGTGGGCGTTGAGGCAGCCGACCAGGAAGCCGAGCGCCTCGCAGGTCGCGAGCAGGCCGATCGCCCCGGGAGACAGGCCGAGCGCCGAGAAGCGCAGCGGCAGCAGCGTCGACAGCAAGCCCGCGCCCACGTACATCAGCGCGGTGCTGACCAGGGGCGGCACGATGCGCCACGACAGCGTGGCCGCCTGCGTGCTGCTAACGGAAAGGGGGGTCGACATCGGGTCACCTGCACCTGCGGCGGCCTGGCGCGTCGCGGGCCCGATTATGCCCGAAGCAGATGACCGCGGGCTTACGCGCATCCGCCCGGCGACGCGAGCGTCGGGAATCGCGCGCAGCGCGATCGACAATGCTGACCGCAGGCCCGCCAGAACGCCTCGATCCGCCGCCGCGCCGTCGGCCTGCCGCCTGAGTGAATGTGCCTACGGGGATCCGTGGGCCGCGTTTGACAATGCCTGCGCTAGACCCTGCTATCGACGTTCCACCCGGCGCTGCGCGGGGAATGCGTGAATCGCGTCCCGTCGCCGACCGCAGACAGGGATCACTCTTGACCCCGCTAAGGCCGCTGGCAGTATGGGAAGCGATCCGGCACGCCGAGCCAGTCGGATGACAGACAACGAGGTGACCATGGGTGTCCTGAGTTTCCTGAAAGTCGCCAAGCGCCCGAGCGCTTCCGTCGCGCCGCCGAAGTCGACCGCCAGCAAGCCCAGCGCCACCGTCCGCAAGTCCCCCGACGCAGGGCTCGATCGCCTCGAGCAGCAGTTCGGCCAGGACGTCACCGCTGCCACCGGCCGCGTACGCGAGGCGGTGCAGTGGCACCGCACCGGTCGCAAGGCCGACGCCTGGGTCGCTTTCGAGGCCCTGCTGGCTGACCCGGCGATGGGGGGCTCCGCCCAGGTGCGCCCCGGCGTCGAGAGCGAGATCTACAGCCGCATGCGCGCCTGCTTCGAGCGCGAGGGCTGCTTCAATCCGGCGCTGACGCCGGCGGTGCTGTCGTACGCGACGCGCGCCAAGTTCTATTCGGTGCAGGGTCGCGAGGCCGAGTTGCAGGCGCTGCGCTCACCGGAGTTCTTCGACCGGTACTTCATGCCGCTGCTGGAGCGCGCCCGGCTGCAGCACGCGCTGCCGAAGTTCCGCTCGCTGGTCGACGGCCAGCTGCGCGCGAT
>JANXQL010000034.1 GCA_025356815.1 Pseudomonadota bacterium | reverse complement strand
GAGGGCAACCTCGTCGCCGCCCACCAGGAGATCGAGCTGCTGCGACTCTTGGCCGGGGAGGGCCCGGTCAACCTCGACACGGTCGCTGCCGCCGTGGCCAACAGCGCCCGCTACCACGTCTTCCAGCTCGGCGAGGCCCTGCTCGCAGGCGATGCGGCCCGTACGGTGCGCATCCTCGACGGTCTCGCGGCCGAGGACGAGGGGCTGCCGCTGGTGCTGTACTGCATCGCCGAGGAGCTGCGCGCCGTGCTGCAGTGGCCGCCGCCGGCGAGCGGCGCCCACCGGCGCATGTTCATGGGCGGGCGCAGGCGCAAGGAGCTGCTCGGCCAGGCGGCCCGGCGGGTGCCGCGGGCGGTGGCGCTGGAGCTGTTGACGGCCGCGGGCCGCGCCGACACCCTGGTCAAGAGTTCCCACAAGGACCGTGCCTGGGGCGAGCTGACCCGTATCGCGACCGAATTTTGCATCGCGCCCCGCAGTCGGGCAGGGTGACCGCCGATGTCGACGACGCGAGCTAGCGCGGCCTCTTCGGCCAGTGCCATGAGCGGCCCGATCGGTATCTTCGGAGGCACCTTCGATCCGATTCACTACGGCCATCTGAGGACCGCCTACGAACTGCTCGCAACGCTGCGGCTGCCCGAGATGCGCTTCATGCCGGCCGGCAATCCGCCGCACCGCAATCAGACGATCGCCAGCAACGAGCAGCGCCTGCAGATGGTGCGCGCCGCGACCGCCGGCCAGCCCGGCTTCACGGTCGACGACCGCGAGATGCGCAAGCCCGGTCTGTCCTACACCGTCGAGACGCTGGCCGAGCTGCGCACGGAAATGCCGGCCCGGCCGCTGTGCCTGATCGTGGGCATGGACGCGTTCCTGGGCCTGCCGAAGTGGCACCGCTGGCGCGACCTACTGACGCTCGCACATCTGGTCGTCGCGCACCGGCCGGGCTGGCGCGCGCCGTCGATGGGGCCGCTGGGCGAGCTCCTGGTCGACCATGGCACCGGCACGGTCAGCGACCTGCACGAGGCCACTGCCGGCCGGATCTACATCCACGCCGTGACCCAGCTGGAAATCTCCTCGACCGACGTCCGCGCACTGATCGGCGCGGGTTCGGATCCACGCTACCTGATGCCGGAGGGCGTGCGGAGTATCATCCTCGAATCGGGCTGTTACGCCCGTTGAGGAAGTAGCCAGGGGATGACCGTCAAGACTGCAGCCAAAAAACCCGCCCGCAAGCCCGCCCGCCCCGCCGCCAAGGCGAAGGCACCGGCCCGGCCCGCGGCCAAGAAGACCGCCAAGGGCGCCAAGGCCGCCCCGTTGAAGGCGACGCCCGCCAAGCGGGCCGCGCCTGGCAAGGCGCCGCCCAGGGCGGCCGCCCCGAAAAAGGCCGCGCGCACGGGACTCGCCCAGCTCGTCGCGCTGGCGCTCGACGACATGAAGGCCCAGCACGTGATGGTGTTCGACGTGCGCGGCGTCACCGACGTCACCGACACGATCGTGATCGCCTCCGGCACTTCCGACCGGCACGTGAAGTCGCTCGCCAGCAGCGTCGTGCACAAGGCCCGCGAGGCCGGTTTTCGCACGCTGGGCGTGGAGGGCGAGCGCGAGGGCGAGTGGGTGCTGGTCGACCTGCAGGACGTCATCGTGCACGTCATGCTGCCGCGCATCCGCGAGTTCTACGCGCTGGAAAAGCTCTGGGACGTGCGCTCGACCGATCGCGGCGGCACGGCCTGAGCGACGCCGCGGGCGCCTGACATGCGCGTGCGCCTCGTCGCCGCGGGAACCCGCCTGCCGCAGTGGATCAACGCAGGCTATGCCGAATACGCGCGGCGCATGCCGCCCGAGTCGCCGCTCGAGCTCATCGAGATCGCCGTGCCGCGCGGCAGCGCCGGCGGCGCGCGTGAGCGGGCGACCCGCCAGGAGGGCGAGCGCATGCTCGAGGCGCTCACGCCCCGCCACTGGGTGGTCGCGCTCGACGTCGGCGGCCGCACGCTCGATACGGTGGCGCTGTCACGCTGGTGGCAGGCCAGGCAGCGGGACGGCCGTGATCTCGCGCTGCTGATCGGCGGCCCTGACGGCCTCGCCGCCGAGGTGCTGGCGCGGGCCGACGAGCGGTTGTCGCTGTCCGCGCTGACCCTGCCGCATGGCCTGGTGCGGGTGCTGCTGGCCGAGCAGCTGTATCGGGCCATCAGCCTGCTCAAAGGGCACCCCTATCATCGCGAATGAACCCCCGAACAGGTCCGGGGGCGGCGCGTAAGCTGCGGAATTTGTGGAAATTTGCCAGCCGGACGAGGCCGGGCGGGCTATGCTGCGACTCCCCCCGCCCGCACCCTCGAGCCGCCTGCCGACGATGAGCCTCCACGACTCGATCACTCTCGCCTCGGCGTCGCCGCGCCGCCGTGAGCTGCTCGCGCAGCTCGGCGTCGGTCACACAGTGGTGCCGGCCGACATCGACGAGACGCGGCTGCCTGCCGAACCGCCGCCGGACTACGTCCGGCGCGTCACGCGCGCGAAGGCCGAGGCGGTCTGGGCGCGTGCGCCGGGCGTGCCGGTGCTCGCCGCCGACACGGCCGTCGTGCTCGGCGCGGAACTCTATGCCAAGCCCGCGGATCAGACGGAGGGCCTGCGCATGCTGCAGGCGCTTTCCGGCCGCACGCACCAGGTGCTCACCGCGGTCGCCGTGCGCTCGGTCGATGGCCTGGCGTCGGCGCTGTCGGTCAGCGAGGTCACCTTCCGCGCGTTGTCAGAGGCGGAATGCCTGCGCTACTGGGCCACCGGCGAGCCCCGCGGCAAGGCCGGCGGTTATGCGATCCAGGGGCTGGCGGCGACGTTCATCACGCACCTGGCGGGCAGCTACTCGGGCGTCATGGGCTTGCCTCTGGCCGAGACGGCGGCCTTGCTGGCGGGCGCCCGGGTCAGGCTTTGGATTAGTGAGGTGGCTCAGTGACGGCGGAGATCCTGGTCAACGTGACGCCGCGCGAGAGTCGCGGGGCGTTCCTCGAGAACGGCGTGCTGCACGAGGTGCACATCGAGCGCGCCAACCGTCGCGGCATCACCAGCAACATCTACAAGGGCCGCGTATCGCGCGTGCTGCCGGGCATGCAGGCCGCGTTCATCGACGTGGGCCTGGAGCGAACGGCATTCCTGCACGTCTCGGACATCGCCCGGCGCGAGGATGTCGGCATCGAGTTCGAGGCGCCGACGCCGACCGACGACATCCGTGCGGCGGTCACCGAGGGCGACGAACTGCTCGTGCAGGTGCTCAAGGATCCGCTCGGCACCAAGGGCGCGCGGCTCACCACTTTCATCACGTTGCCATCGCGGTTTCTCGTCTACATGCCGCACGGTCATGGCGTCGGCGTCTCGGCGCGCATCGAGGAAGAGGCGGAACGCACCCGGCTGCGCACGCTGGTGGAGTCGTTCATGACGCCAGGCGAGGCCGGCGGCTACATCATCCGCACGGTGGCGGAGGGTGCGCAGTCGGAGGCGCTCAGGGCCGACATGCTGTTCCTGCAGCGACTGTGGGAGGTCGTCTCCGACACCGGCTTCCACGCATCCGCAGGAGCACTGGTGCACGAGGACCTGCCGCTGCACGTGCGCCTACTGCGCGACCTGCTTGGCCAGGACGTCGAGCGGGTGCTCATCGACGCGCCGGCCGCCCACGAGCGGATGCTCGAGTTCGCGCGTACCTTCATGCCCGAGAGCCTGCCGAAGATCGAGCTGTATCGCGGCAACCGGCCGATCCTCGACCTGTACGGCGTCGAGGACGAGATCCAGAAGGCGCTCGACCGCAAGGTGCCGCTGAAGTCCGGCGGCTACCTGATCATCGACCAGACCGAGGCGATGACCACGATCGACGTCAACACCGGCGCGTTCGTCGGCCACCGCAACCTCGAGGACACGATCTTCCGCACCAACCTTGAGGCTGCGGTCGCGATCGCCCGCCAGCTGCGGCTGAGGAACCTCGGCGGCATCATCATCATCGACTTCATCGACATGACCGACGAGGATCACCGCAAGCAGGTGCTGCAGGCGCTGGAGAAGAGCATGGCGACTGATCATGCGCGCACGCAGATCTCCTCGGTGTCGCCGCTCGGCCTCGTCGAGATGACGCGCAAGCGCACCCGCGAGAGCCTCGAGCACCTGCTGTGCGAGGCGTGCCCGACCTGCGAGGGACGGCGCTTCGTCAAGACCGCGGAGACGGTGGTCTATGAGATCTTTCGCGAGACGCTGCGCCAGTCACGGCAGTTCGAGGTGCAGGGGCTGATGGTGCTTGCGCACTCGGACGTCATCGAGCTGCTGCTCGACGAGGAGTCGGCGGCGCTGGGCGAACTCGAGGTGGTGGTGGGCAAGCCTATCCGGCTGCAGACCGAGGCTCTGTACGCGCAGGACCAGTACGACGTGGTGCTGCTGTAGGCCGGCATCCATGAGCCGCGCGCGAACCTTCTGGAAGTGGACCGCGGTGTCGCTCGCTGGCCTTCTGGTCCTGCTCGGGCTTGCGGTCGTGGGCCTGCACTTCTGGCTCAGGAATTCGCCCGCGCTCGCCCCCGACCTCGTCGCCCGCGTCGAGAAGCTCACGGGCCTGCGGATCTCCTACGCGCAGCTCGACGCCAGGCTCGGCCTGTACGGGCCGGAGCTCGTCTTCCGCGAGGCCGCGGTGTCGATGCCCGGCCAGCGCGATCCCGTGGTCACCGCCCGCGCGGGACGGGTCGGGTTCGACCTGTGGCGCGCGCTGCGCACCGGCAGGCTCGCCTCGGGCCGCGTCGTGCTCGACGGGGCGCGACTGTATGTCTACGTCACGCAGGAGGGCCTGGAGCTGCGCGGCCAGGGGGCGCTGCCCGGCGCGGACCGCTCGCGCCTGTCGCTCGAGCAGCTGCCGGTGGGCCATGTGCGCATCGAGGACGCGAGCGTCACGGTCAACGACCTGCGCAACGACGACCCGCCGTGGCGGGTCGAGCGTGTCAGTCTCGACCTCGAACGGGACCCGCACGCACTCGCGCTGCGCGGTCGCGTCAAGCTGCCGGACGCGCTGGGGGCGCACCTGGACGTCGACGTGCAGCTCGAAGGCGACCTCGCCCTCCCGGCGACGCTCGACTGGAGCACCGAGGTCGTGCTCAAGCGCGCCGCGCTCGCCGGCTGGACCGCGCTGGTGCCGCGCTGGCATTCCCTGCCCAGCTCCGGGCACGGCGACCTGAGCGCGTCGCTGCGCGGCCGTGGCGGCCTGCTCACGCATGCCGAGGCGCATGTCGACCTCGAGGACGTGCACACCCGCGCGCCGGAAGGCGGCGTGCCCGGCGTGCTGCGCACGCTTGCAGGCACCCTCAGCGTCGCGCAGCGCGGGCCGGGCTGGGTGGCGAGCGGTCGCGACCTGACCATCGACACCGGCAAGGTGGCCTGGCGCAACGGTGAGTTCGAGCTGGGCTACGAGCCGCAGAGCCCGACGGGCGGCTCGTTCTCGCTGCGCTCGACGTCGATCCGGCTGGAGGGACTCGCGGCGATCGCGCCGCTGATCCCGGACGGCGTGGTGCACGACGCGGCGAGCGCCCTTGCGCCGCGCGGGACGCTGACCGCGGTCGACGTGCGCGCGGTGCACGGTGCGCAGGTCGGCGAGTGGCGCATCGATGGCGGGCTCAGGTTCGCGGGCCTGGGCATGGGCGCCTGGCGCGCCGTGCCGGGCCTGACCGGCCTCGACGGCGACTGGCACGGCGACGGCCGACGCGGCCGCGTTCGCGTGCACTCGACGGCGATGACGCTGGACCTGGCGCGGGTACTGCGCGAGCCGGTCGGGGCCGACAGTGGTGCGCTGACTCTCGACTACTGGTGGCAGCCGGACGGCTGGCGCTTCGCGACCGACGACGTACTGCTCAAGACCGCCGACGGCACGGCGCGCGGCATGGCGCGGCTGCTGCTGCCGGTCGATGCGCAGGAGTCGCCGCGGCTGGTGCTCGATTTCAAGGTCACAGGCCTCGACGTGCGCCACGCCTCGCGCTACCTGCCGGGGCGGATCCTGCCCATGAACACGATGCACTGGCTGGACAACGCGTTCCTCGCCGGCCGGGTGCCCGAGGCGCACGTCGAGTTCGCAGGCGAGCTGCGGCGATTCCCATTCCGCGACGGCGGCGGCCTGTTCCGCGTGCGCTTCGGTTACGAGGGGCTGCGGATCCACTATCACGACGACTTCGCCGACATCGAGGATGCCTGGGGGGAGGCCGAGTTCAAGAACCAGGGCTTCGCGAGCCACGCGACCCGTGCCCAGGTCCATGAACTGAAGATCACCGA
This sequence comes from Pseudomonadota bacterium, assembly GCA_025356815.1. Classification (GTDB taxonomy): domain Bacteria; phylum Pseudomonadota; class Gammaproteobacteria; order Steroidobacterales; family Steroidobacteraceae; genus CAIKZZ01. The sequence goes on along the minus strand of JANXQL010000034.1, from coordinate 22,529 downwards.
CGCGGTCGCGGGCATGATCGACTTCAAGGACGCCGACCTCGTCGCTCACGCCTCCGCCGACGGCGACGCGCGCGATGCGCTCGCGCTACTGCAGGAGTCGCCGGTTGGCCCGAAGCTCGGTGAGTACTTCATGAACGTCGCAGGCCACGGCCCGCTCGCCGCGCGCGTCGACCTCGACTTCCCGTTGCGGCACTTCGCCGATCGCACGATCAACGTCGAAGGCCACCTGACGCGCGCGGCCGCACAGCTGCCAGGGCTCACCGACCCGGTGCGCGAGGTCAGCGGTGCGTTCACGCTCAAGGACAAGGAACTGACGGTGCCGGGGTTGACGGCCATCGTGCTCGGCGGACCGGCGAAGCTGCACGCCCGCACTGTCGCCGGCGTCTCCGGCCGTGCCGGGGAGCGGCTGCTGATCGTCGAGGGCCAGGGGCGGGCGCTGGCCGAGCGTCTGCAACCGGCGATCGGCATTACCCGCGGCAACTGGCTCGCGGGGGGCACCGACTGGAAGCTGCTCGCGCGCCTGCCGCGCCTGGAATGGCGCCCGCCGCCGGAGCCGCTGCCGCAGGACGCGCCGCTGGATGCACTGCCGCTGGTGCACGAGGTGGAGACGCGCTACCTGCCCGCGACCGTCCACCTGGAGTCGAGCCTCGCGGGGCTTGCGCTTGCGTTCCCCTCGCCGCTGACCAAGGCCGCCGACGAGAGCCGCCCGCTCAAGCTCGACCTTGTGATCGACCCGGGCCTCGAGCCCGATGCGCCGCGTCCGCCGGGGGCCTCTAAGCGCCGCGAGGCGCCGCGCCCGCAGTCGCTGAACGCGCGCGTGCAGATCGGCCACGACGAGGGCCAGCTCGAGTGGCGTCACGACGACGCCTGGCATCTGGCGCGCGGCACGCTGCGCTTCGGTGGCGGCGCGCCGCAGCTGCGCGAGTCGCAGGGACTTTGGCTGGAGGGACGGATCCCCGACTACGACCTGTCCGCATGGCTGCGCGTCCACCTGACGTCCGGCCCCGGTCACGGGCTCGGCGAATACCTGCGCGGCGGCTCGCTGGTCGTCGGGCGCTTCGGCATCTTCGGCTTCCACTTCGCGAACGTGACGCTCGCGCTCGAAGGCCGCGACGATGCCTGGCACGTCGACATCGACGGCCCGGCAGCGCGGGGCCGCATCGTCGTGCCCTGGGACCTGCCCGGCACGCGGCCGCTGACGCTGGACATGGAACGGCTGGTGATCGGCGAGCACCTGGAGGGGGTGGGTCCGGCCGAGGACGCGACCGATCCGACGCAGCTGCCGGCGCTAGCAATCCGGGTGCAGAGCCTCGAGATACAGAAACGACGGTTCGGCTCGCTGGAGGCGGACCTGTCGCGGACTCCCGCCGGGCTCAAGCTCGACCGGGCGCTGATCAAGGGCGACTCGTTCCAGGCGACCGCGCACGGCAGCTGGCTGCTCAGCGACGGCGCGCAGCAGAGCATCCTCTCCGTGGCGCTGGACAGCAGCGATGCGCTCGACTCGCTGACCGCCTGGGGCTTCGAGCCTGCGCTGTCGGCCAAAGCCGGACATGCCAGCGGCGAACTGCGCTGGCCCGGCAGCATCGACACCGACATGTTCGGGCGCATGACCGGCACGGTGAAGATCAAGATCGATCAGGGGCAGTTGATGAGTGTGAACCCGGGCGCCGGGCGGGTGCTGGGGCTGATGTCGCTGACCGCGCTGCCGCGGCGGCTGACGCTGGACTTCAGCGACCTGACCGAAAAGGGCTTTGCGTTCGACACGATCAAGGGCGACTTCGAGCTGAAGGATGGCAACGCCTACACGAACAACCTCGTGCTGAAGGGCCCGGCCGCCGAGATCGGGGTCGTCGGCCGCACCGGCATCCGGGCGCGCGACTACGACCAGACCGCGCAGGTCACCGGCCACTTCGGCGGCCCGCTGGTGGCCGCGGGGGCGATTGCGGCGGGACCTGCGGTGGGCGCGGCGCTGTTGCTGTTCTCGAGCGTGTTCAAGGAGCCGCTCGGCGGTGTCGCGCGAGGCTACTATCGGATCACGGGCAGCTGGGAGAAGCCGACCGTCGAGCGGATCGGCGCCGGCCAGGCGCGCGAGGCCGAGAAGGCCGAGAAGGCCGAGAAGGCGACCGGCGCGGACGCCCCGCACTGAAGGAGTTTGGCGTGAGCACTTTCGCAGCAATACAAATGACCTCGGGCCCCGACGTGGCCGCGAATCTCGTGGTGGCGGGCGGACTGATCGAAGCGGCGGCCGGCGCCGGCGCGACCGTCGTGCTGCTGCCGGAAAACTTCAACTTCATCGGCCGCAGGGATGTCGATAAGCGCGAGGTGGCCGAGCGCTATGGAGGCGGCCCCACGCAGGACTTCCTCGCCGCCGCCGCGCAGCGACTCGGCGTCTGGATCATCGCCGGCACCCAGCCGCTCGCGGCGCCCGAAGGCGATGGTCGAGTCACCAACACCTGCCTCGTCTATGACGCCGCCGGCCGCTGCGTCTCGCGCTACGACAAGATCCACCTGTTCGACGTCGACGTGCCGGGCAAGCCTGGCGAGACCTACCGCGAGAGTGCCCATGTGGCGCCCGGCAGCGAGGTCGTGCTGGTCGACACGCCGGCGGGTCGCGTTGGCCTGTCGGTCTGCTACGACATGCGCTTCCCCGAGCTGTATCGGCGGCTGTCGGCGGGCGGCGCCGAGATCCTGGTGATGCCGGCCGCCTTCACCGTGCCGACCGGGCGCGCGCACTGGGAGATCCTGCTGCGCGCGCGGGCGATCGAGAACCTTTGCTACGTGGCCGCCGCCGCCCAGTCGGGCGTGCACCCGAGTGGCCGCGAGACCTACGGCGATACGATGATCGTCGACTGGTGGGGGCAGGTCGCCACCCGCCTGCCGCGCGGCTCGGGCTTCATCAGCGCGCCGATTGACCGTGCCGCGATCGCGCGCGGGCGCGCCGACTTCCCGGCGCTCGCCAACCGTGTACTTTAGCTGCTGATCCCTAGGAACCCCGACCCATGGCTGCCGTCCCGCAAGAGTTCGATCCGCTACCCCTGGCGACCCAATCCATCCTGGCGCCAGCGGGGCTGGACATCGCCCGTCTCGAGCGGGTGCTCGACTCGATGCACGCCCATGTGCTGGATGAGGCCGAGCTGTACTTCCAGCTGGCGCGCGAGGAGTCGTGGTCGCTCGAGGACGGCATCGTCAAGGACGGCACCTACAGCATCGACCAGGGCGTCGGCGTGCGCGCGATGGCGGGGGAGCGCACGGGCTTCGCGTACTCCGACGACATCCTGCTGCCGGCCTTGGAGGAGGCCGCCTGCGCTGCGCGCGCGATTGCGCGCCATGGCGGGGACGCGGCAGCCCCCGGTGCCCGCGGCGTGCGCGTCGGTGCGCCGGCAGGCGGCGGGCGGCTCTACCTGCCGACCGATCCGCTCACCTCGGTCGCCGACGCCGACAAGGTCGCGTTCCTGCAGTCGCTCGATGTCGCGGCGAGGAAGCTCGATCCCAGGGTGCGCCAGGTGATGGCGAGCCTCGCCGGCGTGCACGAGATCGTGCTGGTCATGAACTCGGCGGGCGTGCTCGCCGCCGATGTGCGGCCGCTGGTGCGTGTCAACGTCAGCGTGATCCTGGAGGCCGATGGCCGGCGTGAGCAGGGCTACGTCGGCATGGGTGGTCGCTATTCGATGGCCGAGCTCTTGGCGGACCCCGACGTCCTCGACCTGCCGCGCCAGGCGGTGCACGCGGCAAGCGTGAACCTAGAGGCCATTGCGACACCCGCCGGCACCATGACGGTGGTGCTCGCCGGGGGCTGGCCGGGCGTCATGCTGCACGAGGCCGTGGGCCACCCGCTGGAGGGCGACTTCAACCGCAAGGGCACCTCGGCGTTCTCCGGGCGCATCGGCGAGACGGTCGCGAACCCGTTGTGCACGGTGGTCGACGACGGCACGCTCGCGCGCCGTCGCGGTTCGCTCAACATCGATGACGAGGGCACGCCGACGCGCTGTACGACGCTGATCGAGAACGGCGTGCTGACCGGCTACATGCAGGATCGACTCAACGCGCGCCTGATGGGCGTGCAGCCGACCGGCAACGGCCGGCGCGAGTCGTTCGCCCACACGACCCTGCCGCGCATGACCAACACCTACATGCTGCCCGGGCCGCACGACCCGGCCGAGATCATCCGCTCGGTGAAGAAGGGACTGTACGCGGTCAATTTCGGCGGTGGCCAGGTCGACACGACCAGCGGCAAGTTCGTCTTCTCGACCAGCGAGGCCTACCTGATCGAGGACGGCCGCGTGACGCGGCCGGTCAAGGGAGCCTCGCTGATCGGTTCCGGCCCCGAAGTGCTGCAGCGGGTCACGATGCTGGGCAACGACCTGAAGCTCGACGCCGGCGTCGGCAACTGTGGCAAGGAAGGCCAGACCATCCCGGTCGGCGTCGGCCTGCCGACGGTCAAGGTCGAGGGACTAACGGTCGGCGGCACGGGTTAGTCGCGCGCGCTCGCGGTCAGGGGTTCGCGTCACTCGGCGGCATAGCCTGGTAGGCGAGCGCGTGCTGGCCGAGCATCACGACGTCGCCGTCCGCGAGCACGTGCCTGCGCACCCTCTCGCCCTTCATCCGCAGGCCGTTGGTGCTGTTGAGGTCCTCGATGACCACCGATCCTGGCTCGATGGTGAGCTGGCAGTGGTGTCGGCTCACGTAGGTCGAGTCGATCTGCAGGTCGTTCTCGCTGGTGCGGCCGATCAGCACGCGTCCACGGCGCAGCTGCAGCGCGGCGACCACGCGGCCGTCCAGCGACACCTGCAGGTAGCCGACCGGCGCCTCGCGCACGCTGACCGGCAGCTGCGGCGCGACCGGTTCGACCGGTTCGATCGGTTCGAGCGCCGCGGTCGGCAGCGGCCGGCGCACGGGCTTCGGGCGCGCAGCGTACTCCACCCACTGCAGGCTGGCGATCGCCCCCTGCACCTCGGTCGCGCCGACGTGGTCGAGGTGCTGCTCGTAGGCGTGGGCCAGGGCGGTGTCGCACAGCGTGTTGATCAGGCGCGGCATGCCCCCGGTGTAGCGCTGCGCGAGCTCGAGTGCCGGCTCGTCGAACAGCACGCGCCCGGCGGCGCCGGCGACATCCAGCCGGTGCTGCACGTAGGCGGCGACCTCTGCCGCCGACAGTGTGGTCAGGCGCAGCCGGGTACGGATCTCGGCGGCGACGGCGGCGAGCGAAGGCGCTTCCAGCAGCTCCGCGAGCGGCGGCTGGCCGGCGAGCACGATGCACAGCACGCGGCTGCCCTCAGGGCCCGCCAGCAGTGCGAGCCGGCCCACCTCCTCGAGCACCTCCGGTGCGAGATGCTGCGCCTCGTCGACAATCAGCAGGACCGGCCGGCCGGCCGACTGCTGCTCGATGAGAAACGCACTGATCGTGGCGAGCATCTCGGCACGGGCCATGCTGAACGGCGCGAACCCGAACTGGACCAGCAGGCCCTGCAGGAAGCCCAGTGCGGTGACCTGGGTCTGGTTGAGGCGGGCGACGACGATCCCGGCCGGCAGGTGGGCGAGGAACCGCTCGATCACCGTGGTCTTGCCGGCACCGGTCTCGCCGGTCAGCACCAGGATGCCGTCCGGCTGACGCACGGCGGCGTCGAGCGCCTCGCGCGCGGCGGCATGCTGCGCCGACGGGTACAGGAAGGCCGGATCCGGGCTGAGCCGGAACGGCAGTGCGGTCAGTTGGAACAGGTCAAGGTACATCCGCTGCGTGCCTGCCGCGCCCCGCGGGCATGATCCTGAGCGCAACTATACGGTAATCGCCCCGTCCGGCGGCAGCGGAGCGGTGGGCTCAGGTCAGCCTTCGCATCCGGGCCAGCGCCGCGTCGCGTGCCCGTGCGGTGGGCGCCACCAGCGTGGCGTGGCCGAGCTTGCGCCCCGGGCGTGCCTCGCTCTTGCCGTAGTCGTGCAGGTGCAGGCCCGGCATCGCCAGCGCCCTGGATGGCGCGGGCATGCGGCCGACAAAGTTGACCATCGCCGAATGGCCGCGCGCGGCGGTGCTGCCCAGCGGCAGGCCGGTGATCGCGCGCAGGTGGTTCTCGAACTGGCTGGTCTGGGCGCCCTCGATGGTCCAGTGGCCGGAGTTGTGGACCCTGGGCGCCATCTCGTTGGCGATCAGCGTGCCGCCCTCGACGAAGAACTCCATCGCCAGCACCCCGACATAGCGGAAGCGCTCGAGGACGGCGCGCACGTGCTTCTCGGCGGCGCGCTGCAGCGACGCGCGGCGGGCCGCCGGCGCCCGCGTCTCGGCGAGGATGCCGTGCCTGTGGACGTTCTCGGCGAGCGGGTAGGCCGCGAACTCCCCCTTCGTGCTGCGCACCGCCACGAGCGACACCTCCCGCTGAAAGCGGACGAAGCCCTCGTAGATCAGCGCGTCGCCGCCGAGCTGCCGCCAGGCCGCGTCGATGTCGGCGCGCTTCATGATTCGCGCCTGGCCCTTGCCGTCGTAGCCGAGCCTGCGGGTCTTCAGGACGCCTGGGATGCCGATGCGCTCCACCGCGGCCTCGAGGTCGGATCTGAGGTCCACCGGCGCGAACGCAGGGGTCGGGATGCCGAGGTCGCGGAACAGGGTCTTCTCCAGCAGCCGGTCCTGCGCGATGGCAAGCGCGCCGGGCTGCGGGTAGATCGGCACCAGCCCCGCGAGCGGCTCGAGCGAGCTGACCGGGATGTTCTCCCAGTCGAAGGTCAGCACGTCGGCGCGGGCGGCGAAGGTCGCGAGCCTTGCGATGTCGTCGAACTCGCCGGTCGCGATCGGACCCACCTGGCCGCCGGGTGTGTCGGCGCTCCTGTCGTAGAACTCGCAGCGGATGCCCAGCGGATAGCCCGACAGCGCGAGCATCCGGCCGAGCTGGCCGGCGCCGATCACCGCGACCTTCATGGTCGCGGGATCCGTGGATCGGGCTGTTCGAGCACGGCCTCGGTCTGCGCGGCGCGAAACGCCTCGAGCGCGGTACCGATCGCCGGATACTTGTTGGCGAGGATTGCGGCGGCGAGCAGCCCGGCGTTGGTGGCTCCCGCCGGGCCGATCGCGAGCGTTCCCACCGGGATGCCGGCCGGCATCTGCGCGATCGACAGCAGCGAGTCGATCCCGGAGAGCATCTTCGACTGCACCGGCACGCCGAGCACTGGCAGCGAGGTCTTGGAGGCGGCCATGCCCGGCAGGTGGGCGGCGCCGCCGGCGCCTGCGATCAGCACCTCGAGGCCGCGCGACTTCGCGCTTGCGGCGTACTCGAACAAGAGGTCCGGGGTGCGGTGGGCCGATACGATGCGCACCTCGTGCGGCACGCCCAGGCGCGTCAGCACATCGGCCGCGCCCTGCATGGTCTCCCAGTCGGAAGACGAGCCCATGATGATTCCGACCAGCGGCTGTTGCATGTCAGCTCCGATCCTTAAGGTCTGGTCCCGTTCGCGGCGAGCGTCGAGCGCAGCCAGCGGAACAGTTCCCTGGACGCCGCCGGCGGCCGGCCGAGCGCCGCCTCGTGGCGGGCGGTGTCGACCAGCGAACGCAGTCGCGTCGCATCGAGCGCAGTCTCGGTCGCAAGCAGGGCGGCGATCGCAGGCTCGCCTTCCTCGACCAGCCGGTTGCGCCAGGTCTCGAGGCGGTGGAATTCCCGAGCCGCGATCCGCTGGTCGATCAACTGCAGCTCGATCGCGGCGCGAATCTCGGTCAGGTCGGTGTGCCGCAGGAGTTTGCCGATCAGCTGCCGCTGGCGGGCGGCGCCGCCGTGGGCCGTGATCCGCCGGGCGAGCTCGACCGCATCGCGCAGCTTCTCCGGCAGCGGCAGGCGCGCCAGGTCCGCCGCCGGCAGTGCCACCAGCTGCACGCCGAGGTCCTTGAGCTCCTCGGCGTCGCGCTTGCGCCGGCTCTTGCTCGGGCCCTCGTCCTCGTAAAGCTCTGCTTCGTCGTACGCCGCCATGCCCCATCCTAGCCTAGAATGTGCGTCCATTCCCGCGCCCGGAGCCGTATGTCGTCGTCCGCCCCCGCCCCTGCCGATCTTTCCAGCCTGGTCGAACGGGCACTTGAGGCCGCCCGTGGCGGCGGCGCCACCGCGGCCGATGTCGGCATCAGCGTCGACACGGGACTGTCGGTCACGGTCCGCCTCGGCGAGGTCGAGACGCTGGAGTACCAGCGCGATCGCGGCATGGGCATCACCGCCTACGTCGGCGGCCGCAAGGGCGCCGCGACCACCGGCGATTTGTCGTGGCCTGCGATCGCAGCGACGGTTGCGAAAGCCATCTCGATCGCTCGCTTCACTGCCGAGGATGCGTATGCGGGACTGCCGGAGCCGGACACGCTGGCACGCTCGATCCCCGACCTTGAGCTGTCGCATCCGTGGGAGCTGGAGGCTGAAGGCGCAATCGAGCTTGCGCGCCGCTGCGAGGCGGCGGCCCTCGCCTTCGACCCGCGCATCACTAACTCCGAGGGCGCGACGGTCGGCACCCACCGGGCGCAGCGCGTCTACGGCAACACCCTGGGCTTCATCGGCGGTTATCCGTCCACCTACAGCAGCGTCAGCTGCGTGGTGATGGGCCAGGCCGGCGAGCAGCAGGAGCGAGACTACTGGTACACGGCCGCCCGCGACTGGCGCCGGCTCGAGGACGTCGAGAGCGTCGGCCGGCACGCCGCCGAGCGCACTGCCCGCAGGCTCGGCGCCACGCGCATGGCGACCACGCGCGCGCCGGTGCTGTTCGTGCCGGAACTCGCCCGCGGACTGGTCGGCCACTTCATCGGCGCGATCCGCGGCGGTGCCCAGTACCGGCGCAGCTCGTTCCTGCTCGATGCTGCCGGTGAGCAGCTGTTCCCGGCGTTCTTCGGCATCTCCGAGCGGCCGCACCTGCCGGGTGCCCTAGGCAGCGCGCCGTTCGACGCCGAGGGCTGCGCGACGCACGATCGCGAACTCGTCGCAGGCGGCGTGCTCGCAGGCTACGTGCTCAACACCTACGCCGCGCGCAAGCTCGGGCTCAGGACCACCGGCAACGCCGGCGGCGTCCACAACCTGCTCGTGCATCCGGGCGAGGACGACTTCGAGGCGCTGATCAGGCGCATGCACCGTGGTCTGGTCGTCACCGAACTGATGGGCCAGGGCGTCAACGGCGTGACCGGCGACTACTCGCGCGGCGCGACCGGCTTCTGGGTCGAGGAGGGCGAGCTGCGCCATCCGGTCAACGAGATCACCATCGCCGGCAACCTCAAGGACATGTACCGCCAGCTGGTGGCGGTCGGTCGCGACGTCGATACCCGCGGCTCGGTCGTGACCGGCTCGCTTCTGATCGAGGAAATGACGATCGCCGGCGAATGAGCCCGCGCCGTCCACGGCCGGGCACTGAACCATACTCTCGAGGGGCAGCCATGGCCGATACCTACCACAAGCGCACCGTCGGCGGACGGACGCTCTCGCCGGTCACGCAGATGATGGGATTTGGCTACGAGCCGCACCTGTCCGAAGGCGCGCTCAAGCCGCCGATCTTCATGACCTCGACGTTCGTGTTTCGCACGGCACAGGAGGGCAAGGACTTCTTCGACTACACCTCCGGCCGCAAGCCGCTGCCCGCGGGCACGGCCGGCGGGCTGGTCTACTCGCGCTTCAACAACCCGAACCTCGAAGTGCTCGAGGACCGGCTCGCGCTGTGGGATGAGGCGGAGGCGGCGGCCGTGTTTTCCTCGGGCATGAGCGCGATCGCCACGACCTTTCTGGCCTACCTGCGCGCGGGCGATGTATTGCTGTGCTGTCAGCCGCTGTATGGCGGCACCGAGACGCTGATCGCCAAGGCGCTGCCGAACTACGGCATCCGCCACGTCGGCTTCCACGACGGCCTGTCCGGCGAGGTGGCGATGGCCGCCGCCCGCGAGGCCATGGCACTGGGTCGGGTCGGACTGATCATGACCGAGACGCCCGCCAATCCCACCAACGCGCTGGTCGACCTCAAGCTGATGGCCGAGGTCGCCGACTGGATCGGCCGCGAGCAGGGCCACCGGCCGCTCTTGGTCACCGACAACACGCTGCTCGGTCCGGTCTACCAGAACCCGCTGCAGGACGGCGCCGACCTGAACATCTACTCGCTGACCAAGTACGTCGGCGGCCACTCCGACCTCGTCGCCGGTGGCGTCACAGGCTCCAGGGCCGTCGTGCAGCCGATCCGGCAGCTGCGGGGCGCGATGGGTACCCAGCTGGACCCGAACTCCGCCTGGATGCTGCTGCGCTCGATGGAGACGCTGAAGCTGCGCATGCAGCGGGCGTTCGCCAGTGCCCGCGAGGTAGCACAGTTCCTCGCCGGCCACCCGAAGGTCACCGGCGTGAACTACCTCGGGCTGCTTGGTCCCGACGACCCGCGTCGCGGCGTCTACGACCGCCAGTGCCGGGCGGCGGGTTCGACGTTCTCGTTCGACGTGCTCGGCGGCGAGGCCGGTGCGTTCCGCTTTCTCGATGCGCTGACGGTGATCAAGCTTGCGGTCAGTCTCGGCGGCACCGAGAGCCTCGCCAGCCACCCGGCGTCGATGACCCACTCGGGCGTGCCGGCGGCGCTGCGCTCGACGCTCGGCATCGGCGAGGGGATGATCCGCCTGTCGGTGGGCATCGAGGAGCCGGCGGACCTGGTGGAGGACATCCGCCAGGCGCTGGAGCGGGTCTAGCCCGGCGCGGCCGGGTCGCTTGCTGCGAACTCGCGCAGTGTCACGCCGCCCAGCTCGGCGCGGATCGCGGCGTCCACGCGCGCGCAGGCCTCCTCGGCCGGCGCTGCGATCGCGGCCCTGCGCAGCATCATCGCCCGGCCGCTGCGGCCGTCGCGGACTGCGCCCAGCACCTCGTCGAGCGTGATCTTCGCCGGGTCGCGTCCCGGCAGCAGTTCCTCGCCGCCGGTGGTCTCGAGCAGGCCTGCGAGCGCGAGCGCGTCGATGACCGGCCCCAGCGCGATCGACGGCACCGCGAGGCGTGTCGCGAGGTCCGCGACCGTGCAGCGCGCGCCGCCCTCGGCGAAGCCCCGCGCGACCAGGTACATCACGCTCAAGCTCAACCGCTCGCACAGCCTTGCAGTCGGCACCAGCTCGCGCTGGCCGGGCCGCAGGTAGCCCGGGTGCTGCAGGTAGAACGCGAACAGCGCGCAGGTGAGCAGGATCAGCCAGTTCAGCCACAGCCACATCAGCGTCAACAGCACGATCGCGAAGCCCGCGTACACCGCCATCATCTGGGTGGAGTAGGCGACCAGCGCGGTGAACGCGAAGCCCGCCGCGACCCAGGCGACGCCGGCGGCGAGTCCCGCGGTGAGCGCGACCAGGAACCTCACGCGGGTGTTGGGGATGAACGAGTACAGGAACGTGAAGCCCGCGGTCACCACGAGGGTGGGGCCCAGCCGGCCGAGCATCACCGTCAGCGTCCCCAGCGGTTCGTGCGCGCCGAGCCAGCCGAGCGAGGCCTTGGTGGACAGTGATGCGGTGAGGCCGAATGCGGCGATCATCAGCACGGGGCCGACCACCAGCACGCCCAGGTACTCGCTGAAGCGCCGAGCGAAGCTGCGCGCCTGCTCCACGTGCCAGATGTGGTTGAAGCAGTCCTCGACCTTCTGGATCACGGACACGACGGTCCAGATCAGGAAACCCAGGCCGAGCGAGCCGAGCACGCCGCCTTCCATGTGGTCGACGAACTGCAGCACGCGGCCGGTGAGTTCCCCGGCGCGATCACCGAGTGGCCGGAAGAACTCCTGCAGCAGGGGCCCGAGGTCGTGGTGGAAGCCCAGCCCCTTGACGATCGAGAACGAGAATGCGCACAGCGGCACGATCGACAGCAGCGTGGTGTACACAAGGCTCATCGCCCGCATGTTCAGATCGCCTATCACCAGGTCGCGGATCAACGCGTACAGGTAGCGCAGCACCACCTGGGCGGCGACGCCTGCGCGGCCAAGCGCGCGCGCGGGCGGCTCGAACAGCAGGTCTTCAAGGCGGCGCAGGCGGGCGAGCATGGGGGCGGAACCTGGGTGGACCACCGCGCGGCGTCAGCCCGTCAGCCGGGCGAGCGCCTCGCGGTAGTTGGCAGTGGTCTTGGCAATCACGTCCGCTGGCAGGTGCGGCCCGGGCGCACGCTTGTTCCAGGGCAGCGTCTCGAGATAGTCGCGCACGTACTGCTTGTCGAACGACGGCGGGCTCATACCCGGCGCGTAGCTCGAGGCCGGCCAGAAGCGCGATGAGTCTGGCGTGAGGATCTCGTCGATCAACACGAGCGAGCCGGCCGCATCGACGCCGAACTCGAACTTGGTGTCGGCGATAATGATGCCGCGCTGCAGGGCGAAGTCCGCGGCAAACGCGTACAGCGCCAGCGCCGTATCCCGCACCTGGGCGGCGAGGTCCGCCCCGATGGCGGCGGCGATGGTCTCGAAGGGGACGTTCTCGTCGTGTTCGCCGACGGCGGCCTTGGTCGCCGGCGTGAAGATCGGCTGCGGCAGGCGGTCCGCCTGGCGCAGACCCGCGGGCAGCGCGATGCCGCAGATGCTGCCGCTGTGCTGGTAGTCCTTCCAGCCGCCGCCGATCACGTAGCCGCGCACGACCGCCTCGACCGGGAGCGCCTTCAGGCGGCGCACCACGACCGCGCGGTGCGCGAGCATCGCCCGCTCGGCGGGGTCCGTGACGAATTGCTCGACCGGCAGGCCCGTCAGGTGGTTGGCCACGATGTGACCGGTGCGCTCGAACCAGAAGTTGGAAATCTCGCACAGCACCCGGCCCTTGTCCGGGATCGGGTCGGGCAGCACGACGTCGAACGCCGACAGGCGGTCCGAGGTCACGATCAGCATGCGCCCAGCGTCGATCGCGTAGACGTCGCGCACCTTGCCGCGATGGATCAGTTCCAGGCCCTTCAGGTGGGTCTCGAAGACGGGGGTTGAAGCGGTTGCGTTCATCGGACGGCGCCTTGTCACTGCTACCATGTGCGGCGGGGCCGTCACGGACCCGGGCATTCTTGCAGCGGGCGGAAAGCAGGGTCAAGAAACTCGATGGGCTGGACCGGAAAGATCATCGGCGGGCTGGTCGGGGCACTCGCAGGTCCGGTGGGCGCCGTGATCGGCGCGCTGATCGGCCACAGCCACGACCTCGCCGAGGAAGAGCGGGGCGGCGGCGCCGATCCCCGCGCGGTCGGGGCGATCCTCTTCGACACCGCCTTCGCCGTCATGGGCTACCTTGCCAAGGCGGACGGCCGGGTCTCCGCCTCTGAAATCGACGCCGCCCGCGGGATCATGCGCGAGCTGCACCTGGGGGAGGCCGACGTCCGCCGGGCGATCGCGGCGTTCACGCGCGGCAAGCAGTCGAACTATCCGATCGAGGCGGAACTGGCGCGGCTGGTACGTCTGTGTGGTCCGCGCCATGACCTGCTGCGGCTGTTCCTGGAGATCCAGGTGCGGGCGGCCCTGGCGGGCAACGACCTCGAGGGCCCGGTCCGCAGCTTGCTTGGCGGGGTGGCGGGTCGCCTCGGGTTCGGGGCCGTGGAGGTCGCCCAGTTGGAAGGGGTGCTGCGCCTGCAGCAGGGGCGGGGCTGGTCGGCACCGCCGCCGGCGCCGGGCGCCAGGCTCGCCAGTGCCTACGAAGTACTGGCAGTGCCCGCCACTTCCAGCGACGCAGAGGTCAAGAAGGCGTATCGTCGCCAGATGAGCGAGAATCATCCCGACAAGCTCGTTGCACGCGGGCTGCCGGAATCGATGCAGGACCTCGCCAAAGAGAAGACGCAGCGTATCCGTGAAGCCTACGAAGTCATCTGTGCCGATCGCGGCCTCCGCTGAAAGACCGCCCGTCAGCTCGACGATTCCGCCGGCGCTGCAGGGGTTCTTTCGCGTGGCCGACGCCTGGGAACTGTCCGAGATCCAGCAGTGCAAGCTGCTGCGCTGTCCCTCGAGTGCCGTGCTGCGCCGCTATCGCGTAGGTCAAGGCCCGCGGCTGACGCCGGCCCAGCAGAAGCGCATCCAGATCGTCACCGGCATCCACGCCGCGCTGTCCAAGAACGGCGTGTCGGGGGACCAGTCGTTCCGCTGGATCCACGAGCCGCGCCGCGAGGCGCCGTTCAAGGGCGAGACGCCCGTGCATTACATGATGGATGGCGGGGTCGACGCGCTGGTCGCGGTCGCCCACCTGCTGTCCGGCCGCTGACCCGCGGCTTACCCCGCTCCCTCAGTCGCTCCGGTTTGCCATGCAGCCACTCATCGCCCCGTCCATCCTTTCTGCCGATTTCGCGCGTCTAGGGGAGGAGGTCCGGGCGGTCCTCGCCGCCGGCGCCGACATCGTCCACTTCGACGTGATGGACAATCATTACGTGCCGAACCTGACCATCGGGCCGCTCGTGTGCGAGGCGCTGCGCAAGCACGGCATCACGGCTCCCATCGACGTCCACCTGATGGTGAAGCCGGTAGACCGCCTGATCCCGGACTTCGCTGCGGCGGGCGCGAGCTGGATCACGTTCCACCCGGAGGCGTCCGAGCATGTCGATCGCACGCTCGGGCTGATCCGCGAGCTGGGCTGCAAGGCCGGGCTTGTGTTCAATCCGGCGACGCCGCTGTCCTACCTCGACCACGTGATGGACAAGCTGGACGTCATCCTGCTGATGTCGGTGAACCCGGGCTTCGGCGGCCAGAAGTTCATCCCCGGCGCGCTCGACAAGCTCCGGCTGGTGCGTGAGCGCATCGCCGCCTCCGGCCGGGAGATCCGGCTGCAGATCGATGGCGGGGTCAAGGTCGACAACATCGGCGCGATCGCGGCTGCCGGCGCCGACACCTTCGTCGCGGGCTCTGCGATCTTCGGTGCCGCGGATTACGCGGCCACGATCGGGCGGATGCGCGCCGAGATCGCCGTGGCCACCGCCCGCGCCTGAGTCCCCAGACGCCGACGCCCCGCAGGGCGGGGCGTCGGAACGAGCGGGCAGTGGCGCCGACGGACGGCGCTACTCGTCGTCCTCGTCATCGTCATCGGCGACCGGCGTCTTGGCGATGCGATCGCGCATCTCCCGCGTCGGCACGATCACCGGGCGCGTCTTCAGCTTCGGGCGCGCGCCAAAGACGACGATGGTCTTGCCGGTCGCCTTCAGCAGGCCCTGCTCCTCGAGCACCTTGAGCACCCGGCCCGCCATCTCGCGCGAGCAGCCGACCAGCCGCGACAGCTCCTGGCGGCTGACCTTGATCTGCATGCCCTGCGGGTGGGTCATCGCGTCGGGTTCGCCGCACAGGTCCATGATCGCGTGCGCGACCCGGCCGGTGACGTCGACGAAGGCGAGGTCGCCGAGTTTCTTGTTGGTGCGGTCAAGGCGGGTGGCGAGCTGGGTGGCGAGCTCGAAGATCAGGCCCGGGCTTTCGGCTGCGATCTGCCGGAAGCGGGCGTAGGTCATCTCGGCGAGTTCGCAGCTCTGGCGGGTCCGGACCCACGCGCTGCGGGCCGAGCCCTCGGAGAACAGGCCCATCTCGCCGAAGAACTGGCCCTTGTTGAGGTAGGCCAGCACCATCTCATTGCCTTCCTCGTCCTCGATCATCACCTCGACCGAGCCGCCGATGATGTAGTACAGAACATCGGGCAGGTCGCCGGCGTGGATCAGCACCGTCTTGGACGGCACGGTGCGGATACGGCAGTAGCTCAGGAAGCGATTGATCGCGGGCAGGTCGCTCAAAGGCTTGACGGGCAAATCCATCATTCGGTCCCTCGTGAGATCGCGATCCAGTCGCAGCGCTGCGGAACATATAGAACATAACGCACTGAACCGCAAGCCAAAGGGTGCGCGTGGGTGTCCAATCAGAGCCAGTAGGCGCTGCTCGTCATCAACTTCGCGACGCCGCGCATCAGGCCACGCACGGGCGCCGGCAGCTCCGCGCCGCCGCGTTCGAGCGCGTGGTCGCGATGTTGCAGCTCGTCTTGCTTCATCTGTTGGAGGATCGCGCGACTGGTCGTGTCCTCGGCCGGCAGCCGCGCCAGATGCTCGTCGAGGTGACCTTCGACCTGGCGCTCGGTCTCGGCAATGAAGCCGAGGCTCAGCGCATCGCCCGACAGGCCCGCGAGCGCGCCGATCGCGACGGACCCTGCGTACCACAAGGGGTTCAGCAGGCTCGTGTGCGAGTGAAGCGCCCGGATGCGCTCGGCGCACCACACCAGATGGTCGCCTTCCTCGCGCGCCGCCGCCTGCAGGAAGTCGCGCACGGCGGGGTCGCGGGCGACCAGGGCCTGGCCGTGGTACAGGGCCTGGGCCGCGACCTCGCCGGCATGGTTGACGCGCATCAGGCCCGCCACGTGCCGGGCGGTCGCAAGGTCCAGTGGCGCGCAGGCCCCGTCGCCGGCCGGCCGCGGGCTCGGCCGGCCACTGGCGGAGATCGCCTTCGGATCGGCCCAAGAAACTCTAAGTCCCTGATCTATAACCGATAAGATCCGGTCGAGCGGGGACGGGTGGCGTAGCGGGTCGGCCATGGGCGCGGATATCATAACCAAATACGCGCGCCGGGCGGTTTGTGGGCGGACACCCTTTCCAAGACGGCCGGCTGCCGGTACACTTCGCGGTCTTTCGCCGCCCCCATAGACCCTTTTCGAGTAGTCCCATGAGTACGGTTTTCGTAAATGCCCAGACCGTGCGCCGCGACTGGATGGTCGTCGACGCTTCCGGCAAGACCCTTGGCCGCCTTGCGAGCGCGATCGCGATGCGCCTGCGCGGCAAGCACAAGGCCAACTACACGCCGCACGTCGACTGCGGGGACAACATCATCGTCGTGAACGCCGAGAAGGTCGCTGTCACCGGCGCCAAGCTGCGCGACAAGATGTACTACCACCACACCGGTGCGATCGGCGGCATCAAGGGCATCGCGCTTGGCAAGATGATGGCCGAGCACCCGGAGCGCGCGATCGAGATCGCCGTGAAGGGCATGCTCCCGAAGGGCCCGCTGGGCCGCAAGATGTACAAGAAGCTGCACGTTTTCGCGGGCGACAAGCACCCGCACGCCGCGCAGCAGCCGCAGGCGCTCGAGCTCGCCTGAAGTATTGGAAGATCAAGGTAAGACCATGCCCGCTACTACGTATTACGGAACCGGCCGCCGCAAGAGCTCCAGTGCGCGCGTCCACCTGACGCCCGGCACCGGCGCCATCACGATCAACACCCGTCCGATCGACGAGTTCTTCGGCCGCGAGACCGGTCGGATGATCGTCCGCCAGCCGCTCGAACTGGTCGAGATGGGGAACCGCTTCGACGTCTCCGTCTCGGTCGAGGGTGGTGGCATCACCGGCCAGGCTGGCGCGATCCGTCACGGCATCACCCGTGCGCTGCTGCAGTACGACGAGACGCTGCGCAAGGTGCTGCGTACCGCCGGCTTCGTCACGCGCGACGCGCGTGAAGTCGAGCGCAAGAAGGTCGGTCGCCGCAAGGCGCGTCGCGGCACCCAGTTCTCGAAGCGCTAACCGCGCGCGGGTCTCGCCGGACCGCAAGGTCCGGCGACGCCGGTCTTCGTAGGACCCGCGTCTGCGCTCACGGAAGTTCCGATTATTGGGGGATCGTCTAATGGTAGGACAGCGGACTCTGACTCCGCCAATCTAGGTTCGAGCCCTAGTCCCCCAGCCAAACAAAGAGGCCCGCGCAAGCGGGCCTCTTCGTATTCGGGGCGGCCCCGCCGCGCCGGCTAGTCGGAGGCGCCGATCACGGGCATCTCGATCGCGCTCGCGCCTTCTGCCGTACGCCAGATCCGCTGCGTCGCCTTCACGTAGCTGTCGGCCGGCGCCACCATGATGTTGGGGACGAACTGCTGCGGATTGCGGTCGTAGAGCGGGAACCAGCTCGACTGGATCTGCACCATGATGCGGTGCCCCGGCAGGAACGTGTGGCTCGCGTTCGGCAGTCGGATCTCGTACGCAAGCGCGCGGTCGGGCGTGAGCGGCTGCGGGATTGCACGGTCGAGGCGATAGCGGCCGCGGAAGATATCTGCCGACAACATCTGCTGGTAACCGCCCAGTGCCGGCTGCTCGGGCGTCTCGTCCGGCCAGACGTCGATGAGCTTGACCACCCAGTCGGAGTCGGTGCCGCTGGTCGATGCATACAGGCGCGCGATCGGCTCGCCGGCGATCCGCAGCGGTGCCTTCAGCGGTGCGCTCGAGTAGACGAGCACATCCGGGCGCGATGCCGCCTGCCGCTGGTCGTCGACGAGCCACTCGCCCCAGGTCGAATCCGGGTTCACGCCGGCGAGCGTCGGCCGCTGTCGGTAGGGAACGGGCTTGGCAGGATCCGAGACATATTCGTCGAAGGGGGCGGCATCGGCGCCCGGATGATCGAAGCTAAGCGCGCCGCCGGGGAGCAGGTACAGCGGGCGTGACACGTGCGGGCAACCCTGCCCGCAGGCGCGCGGCCATGCGTCGTAGCGGCGCCACTCGTCGGCGCCGGTTTCATAGACGAGCACGCGCGGCAGCGCAGCTGGCGGCGCGTCCTTCAGGTAGTGGTCGAGAAACGGCTGCATCACGTGCCTGCGAAACCACAGCGCGGTGTCCCCCTCGAAGCGGATCGGCCCGAGCGCGCGACCCTCGCCGCGTGACTGCGTGTGGTTCCACGGGCCGAGTACCAGGTGCACGTACTCGCCGCGCGGATCGTTCGGTGCGAGCGCCCTGTACAGCGCGGGTCCGCCGTAGATGTCCTCTTGGTCGAAGAGACCCGAGACGATCAGCATCGGCACCTTCAGTGGCTCGCGCGCCAGCAGGCGGTCGAGTGCCTGCTGCTGCCAGAAGGCGTCGTAGGCGGGATGGGCGAGCAGCGTGCGCCAGAAGCCGAGCTGGCCCAGGCCACGGGAGTCCGCCATGGCGCCGGCGGAGCCGGCGCGCAGGTACTCGTCATAGGTGTCGCGCGTGCCGCTCCACCAGTGGTCATCGCCCGCGCGGCTCGCCTGCTGGTCGTAGATGTACTCGAGCGTCGCGTCCTGGCGGAATGCGCCGTTGTGGAACCAGTCATCGCCGACCCAGCCGTCGATCATCGGCGCGAATGGGATCGACGCCTTCAGCGCCGGGTGCGGGTGGAGCATGGACATCACCGCCGTGAACCCGCCGTAGGAGCCGCCCACCGTCGCGACCCGGCCGTTCGACTCCGGCACGTGGTGCACCAGCCACTCGATCGTGTCCCAGCAATCGGTCGAGTGATCGACGCCGGTCGGGTTCAGTGCGCCTGCCGGCGGGCGGGTCATGACGTAGCCGCCCTCCGAGCCATACTTGCCGCGGATGTCCTGCAGCACGACGATGTAGCCGGCGGCCACCGCGACGCCGTAGTGCGTGAACACGCTTGCGTCCAGGTGCGGGCTCTCGTTGCGATGGGTGCGGGCGTGCGCGTTGTAGGGCGTGCGCTCCAGCAGCATCGGCGCGTCATGCGCGCCCTTCGGGACCATCACGTAGGTGCGCAGCCGTACCCCGTCGCGCATCGGGATCATGACCTCGCGCCGGTCGTACTCGAACGTCCCGGTGGACGGGGTGAAGCTCGTCGGCGTGTCACTGGGCAGCGATGGCGAAGGTGCGCGGGGGGCGGCGGTCGTCACGGCGGTGATGGCCAGCAGCAACGCAAGCAACGCAGGGTGGGCGAGAGGGCGACGCGGGGGCATGGAGACTCCTGGTCAGGGCGGCCGTTGCCCGGTCCCGCTGCTCGCGCCGCAGACCCGTGCCGGCCGACTATATCGCAGCGCTGCCTCGGCGCCGGTGAGATCCCGATCCATCCGACGCGCGTCTGGGGCAGAATGCGCGCAACGCCACCAGGGGGCACCCGTGCCTAGACTCCCCGCTGGTCCCGTTCGCGGGACCGTCGTGTTCCTGCTCGTCGTGCTCAACACGCTGTGCATCGGCCTGCCCTTGATCGTGCTCGCGCTCGGGCGCCTGCTCGTGCCGCTCGCGCCGTGGCGCCGCGTCAGCGCAGGCGTGCTGATCCGCATGGCCGAGGGCTGGATCTCGGTGAACAGCCGCCTGCTCGCGCTGACCCAGCAGATACGCTGGGAGGTGAGCGGGCTGGAGGGGCTCGACCCCGACGGCTGGTACCTCGTGATCGCGAACCACCGCTCCTGGGTCGACATCATCGCGATGCAGGTGACGCTGAACCGGCGCGTGCCGTTCCTGAAGTTCTTCATCAAGGACCAGCTGCGCTGGGTGCCGGTGCTGGGACTCGCCTGGTGGGCGCTCGACATGCCGTTCATGAAGCGCTACTCGAAGGAGCAGCTCGCCCGTCGCCCCGAGCTGCGCGGCACCGACCTCGAGGCGACGCGCCGGGCGTGCGCGAAGTTTCAGGACCACCCGACCTCGGTGATGAACTTCGTCGAGGGGACGCGCTTCACGCCGGCCAAGCGGGCCTCGACCCGCTCGCCGTACCGGCACCTGCTCAAGCCGCGTGCCGGCGGCATCGCCTTCGTGATGGAGGCGTTGGGCCCGATCCTGACCGAGATGCTGGACGTGACGCTCGCATACCCGGAAGGCGGCGGCGGATTCTGGGACCTGGCCTGCGGACGGGTGCCGCGAATCGTGCTCGACGTGCGCCGGCGCACGCTGCCGACGCGCAACGCGGCCGGCGACTACGCGGCCCAAGACGGCTTCCGCGGCCGGTTCCAGGAATGGCTCGCCGGGATCTGGCAGGAGAAGGACGAGCAGCTGGAGCTGCTGCTCGGCGCGGAGGCGGCCCCTCGGCGCTGATGCGCCGGACCCGGCATTTGCAGGGACTTCAGGGCTTGATGACCTCCACGCCATCGTCGTCGCCGACCAGCAGGAGATTGGCGCCGCGGCGCGCGAAGATGCCGTTGGCGACCACGCCTGCGATCTGGTTGATCTCGGTCTCCAGTCCCCTGGGATCGGTGATCGCAAGGTTGTGGACGTCGAGGATCACGTTGCCGTTGTCGGTCGTGACGCCCGTGCGCAGCACCGGCTGACCACCAAGCTTCACCAGCTGCCGCGCGACGTACGAGCGCGCCATCGGGATCACCTCGACCGGTAGCGGGAACCGACCGAGCACGCCCACCACCTTCGAGCGGTCGACGATGCAGACGAAGCGCCGGGAGGCAGCGGCGACGATCTTCTCCCGGGTCAGGGCGCCGCCGCCGCCCTTGATCAGTGCGAGGTGCCGGGTCGCCTCGTCCGCGCCGTCGACGTAGACATCAAGGTCGCCCGACGAGTTGAGCTCGAGCACGTCGATGCCCGCCGCCTTCAACAGGCGGGTGCTCGCCTCTGAGCTTGAGACCGCGCCCGCGATACGAGTACGGCTCTTGGCAAGAGCGGCGATGAAGTGGTTCACCGTCGAGCCGGTGCCGACTCCGAGGATGCATCCTTCGGGTACGTAGGGCAGTGCCGCTTCCGCCGCACGCCGCTTCTGGTCGTCGCTCGACATCGCTGCAAACCCCTTTTTTTCTAGGCATTTCCCGCGCTGTCGGGGCGCGGCCAGATTTTGCCGGGTCCAGAAACGACTGTGCCCGCTTTCGCGGGCACAGTCAGTGAAGAGCTAGGGGTGGTCAGTGACCGCGAGACCTTTCGATCTCATCCCCGGCTGCTTCGAAGGCTTACTTCTTCTTGGCAGCCTTCTTCTTCGTCGCCTTCTTCTTAGCAGCTTTCTTCTTGGTCGCCATAGTAGTTCTCCATGTCAGGTTAGTCCGGGGGCTGAGTATATACACAAAAAGTTAAATTACAAGCAAGCGTCTTGTCGATGTGGTAGCTGCGCACGCGTTTCACGCGCGCATCACGACGCGTCGATCACGATGACAGCGACGTCACTCAGCGCGCGAGCTTGAGAACTTTCTTCCACTGCGACGCGGTCACCGGCGTGATCGACAGACGATTGCCACGGCGGAGAATCAGCAGTTCATCAAGCGTGTCGGCGTTCGCCTTGAGCGTCTTGAGCGTGATGGGCAACGCGAACTTTTCGACCAGCTCCACCTCGACCATGTACCAGGTCGGCGTTGCCGGACTGCTCTTGGGGTCGTGATGAGGGTGTCCATGCTCGAAGGCGGTGGGATCGGGATGGCCCTCCTTCGCGATGCGCACGATGCCGTAGATGCCGGGCTCCTCGCAGCTCGAGTGGTAGAAGAACGCGAGGTCGCCCTTCTTCATCTCGTCGCGCAGCATGTTGCGGACCTGGTAGTTGCGCACGCCGTCCCAGCCGGTGCGCTTGGACCTGGCGCGCGCCAGCGTGTCGATCCCGAAGACGGAGGGCTCGCTCTTCATCAACCAGTATTTCATGGGTTTTCCATGCAAAAACGCCCGCGCGGGGCGCAGGCGATGAGGGGAATAAAGTGGCGCCGTCCACCTGTGCCGTCACAGATCGTTGCTCCCGAGCCAGAGCAACAAGTGGGGCGTACTGCCGGGCCGTAAGGCTTTCCGCTCGGAGGCGGACCTGCACAAGGGTCCAGCAAGCACAATGCCCCGGGGTTTACACAATTAGGGTCGGGAGATCTTGACCCGTGTCGAACACCGCAGGCGGCGCCAACCACAGACTACCGCATACCGCATGGCGTGCGAAAGCACGTGGTTCTCGTCGTGGGGGTTGGCGGGCCGCCGCACGGAAAGTGGCCAACCACCCCCCCCT
>JANXQL010000013.1 GCA_025356815.1 Pseudomonadota bacterium | reverse complement strand
CCGCGGCGGGCGGCCACGAGTTCCTCGCGCTGTGCGTACTCGCCTACATGTTCGACGGCACCGGCTGGATCCTGTATTTCGAGTCGATCGTGTCCGGGCCGATCACGATCGTCGGCACGCTCTCCGCCGCCTACCCGGCGCTGACGGTGCTATTCGCGCACTGGTTCCTCGGCGAGACGCTCAGTGCCATCCAGTACGGCGCGGTGGCGCTGGTGATCGGCGGCTGCCTCGGTCTGTCCTACTCGCCAGCCGATGTCAGCCAGAAGATCACCAGTCGCCGCTGGATCCCGCTGTCGTTCTTCGCGCTCGTGATGTGGGCATCGTCGAACACGCTGCTGAAATTCGCCTACGGACTGCCCGAGGCGAGCGAGGTCAATGCGGCCCTGTGCACCATCATCGGCGGTGCGCTGACGCTCGGCAGCTATGGCCTGCTGAAGGGCCGCGGCGGCCGCCACACGCTGCGCGAATGGGTGCACTCGTTCGTGCCGATGGGGATGATGGCCAGCGGCGACATGGGCGTGCTGATCGCCAGCCGCTACGGGCCGATCTCGTTCGTGACGCCCCTGACCGGCGCCTACCCGGTGGTCACGCTGATATTCGCAGCGCTGGTGCTCAAGGAACGGATCAGCCGCCTGCAGTGGATCTCGATCAGCGCCGTCATCGGCGGGATGCTGCTCTGCTCGCAGTGAGGAACGCACTCACGGCGGCGGCGAACGCCGCCGGTTGATCCCAGTGCAGCGAGTGCGCGGCGTCGCCAAGCTCCTGCCACTCGAGGTCGGGGATGTCGGCGAAGCTCGCCCGGCTCGACGCCTTCGAGACCAGCAGATCCAGCGCCCCGCACAGCACCAGCGTCGGGGCCGCGATGTTCGCGCCGCCCTGTGGCGCGCCGTCCACCGCGGCATCGAGCTGGGCACGGAACGCGCCTTCGGGCTGGGGGTAGGGATAGGCCGCCGCCAGCCGCGCGGCATCGGCCACGCGGCGCGGCTCGGCGAAGAAGCCGGGCCGGAACAGCCACTGGAACAGCAACCGGAACCACAGCTGCGGCGCGAGCCCCGCCTCGCGGGCGGTGGCGAGGTCGCCAAGCAGGCCCGCGCCGCGGGCATCGATCGCGCCGCTGGCCGCAAGCACGAGCCGGTCGACGCGCGCAGGCGCCCGTGCCGCGAGCCGATGCGCCACGAGCCCGCCCAGCGAGTGGCCGAGCAGGTGCGTGCGACCGATGCCGAGCTCGTCCAAGAGCGCCACGGCGTCGTCAGCGAGCAGGTCGACCGACAGCGGAGCGTCATGCGGCACGCTGCGCCCGACGCCGCGGATGTCCATGAGCACGAGGCTGAACGTCCGCGCGAGGGTCGCGCGCACCGGCGCCCAGCTCTGGCAGTCGCTGGCAAGCCCCGGTATCAGCAGCAGCGGCGGGCCGGACCCTTCGCGCTCGTAATAGAGTTCGAGGCCGACGCGCTGCAAAGTGGGCATGGCGGCCGACGCCTCAAGCCTGCGGTCGCTGCGCGCGCGCGGCCGCTTCGGCGGCCTGCGCCGGCAGGCGCAGTTCGGCGTACAGGCCTGCAAGCGTGCGATTGATCGCGACGCCGTCTGGCTCTGCCCGCCTGCGTTCCTCCAGCAGCTGCTGGGCCGCCACCCGGGCGCCGCTGCGGACCAGGCTGTCGAGGTAGATCTGCTGGAACAGGTCGCGCTGGGCGTGGCTGCCGCCGATCTCCAGCATCCGCCCCAGCGCCGGGCCCAGCTGCGCGCGACAGGCCGCATGCTCGCCGCGAGCATGGGCGACGAGCCCCACGGCCGCGGGCAGGGCGACGTCCGCCCAGACGCCGCGTACCGCGGCCGGCGCCTCGTCGGCACGTCGCTTTACGGCGGCGAGCAGCGCGTCGGCCTCCGGCCGATCTGCACGCGCGAGCCCATAGAGGTATTGCAGCGTCAGAAACGGTTCGACGACGTCGGCGTGGCGGGTGGCGAGATACGACGCCAGCTGCTGCCAGCGATCGCCGACCGGCTGGCCCGCGAGCTCGAGCCGCGCCAGCAGCGACACGGCGCCAACCTGATCCTGCGAGTAGTTGCGATCGCGCGCCCAGACATGGCGGTCATGGATCGCAAGCGCGTCCACGAACCGCCCCTCCGAGAGGTAGAACACCGCCAGGTGCCACCAGTTGTGGGTGTACATGAACGAGGTCAGGCCGTCCCAGTCGCCACTCGCGGCTTCCAGAAAGCCGATGCCCTCGAGGATGCGCCCCTGGGTGATCATCACGTGGGCCAGTGCATGCTGCGCCCACGGCTCGGTCGGGCACAGCGCCAGCGCCTGCCGCGCAGCGCTCTCTGCCTGCGGCAGCAGGTGGCACTGTTCGTAGGCGAAGGCGAGCATGCCGTGCAAGTGCGCGACATCGCCAGCGGCCGGCAGGGCGGCGAGCGCCACGCGCAGCATCTCGGGGCAGTTGCCGCGGTTGAAGTTCAGGTACTGGTGCAGCTTCAACGCGGCCAGATCGCGCGGCCACTGCTCGAGGATCTGGTCGGCAAGCGCAGTGGCGCCATCGACGTCTGCGCCGATCCAGCGCGCCAGCAGCGCGACGACAAGCTTCTCGCGCGGCTCGGCTCCCGCCTCGGCCGCCCGCGCACGCGCAAGGTAGCGCACCGCGTTCACCGGCCCCGCCGGCGACTCGGCAAACATCCACAGCCAGCCGGCATAGGCGTTCGCCAGGCAGTGGCCGGGAGCGCCGTCGGCGGCTGCGAGGACTTCGAGTATGCGCGGATCGTAGCCGAGGAAGCCGCCGATGAAGCCGTCGATCGCAGCAAGCGTCGCCGCGCTGCCGGGGCTGACGGGATTGCCCAGGTAATCGCGCCCGTGACTCAAGGGGTGGCCGCCGGCAGCGCCTCCAGGAATGCAGCGACGTCCGCCGCCAAACGGGCCGGGATCTCCACCTGCGGCAGGTGGCCGACCTGCGGGTAGGTCAGCAGGCGTGCGCCGGGAATCGCCGCCGCGAAGCGCTGGCCGCTGGCGAGCGGGATCAGCGGGTCGGCCTCGCCGTGCAGCACCAGTGTCGGCACGTGGATCGTCGCGAGCAGCTCGCCACTTGCGATGGCAAATCCCGCGGGATTGGCGGACATCAGGATCGCCCGGTGACCCGGCGCGCGCTGCAGCTCGGCCCAGCGGTCGATGAACGCAGTGCTGATGACCGACGGGTCGTAGACATCCTTCTTCAGGCCCTGCTCGATCAGTGGCCGGTTGTCGATGTGCGCCAGCAGCCAGCGACCCGCGCGGTACTGCAGGATCCGAAACGCCAGCGGCAGCTCCTTCGGCGGCGGCAGCGGCCAGCCGGCCGCGTCCACCAGCACGAGCGCCGTGAGCCTCTCGCCATGGCGGGTCGCGTAGCGCCATGCGACGCCACCGCCCATCGAGTTGCCGGCGAGCGCGAACTTCGCAAGGCCCAGTCGGCTCGCGAAGGCGTCGAGCAGTTCGACGTAGCCGTCGGTCGACATGACGTAGCCTTCTGGCGCGCGCGTCAGCCCGTGACCTGGAAGGTCGACACTCAACACCCTGTACTTCGTCGCAAGCGCCGCGCTGCAGAGCTCCCACGAGGTGAATGAGTCGCCATAGCCGTGCACCAGCACGACCACCGGCGCCGCCGCCTCGCCCTCGGCGCGGTAGTGCAGACGCACGCCGCCGGGCAGGTCGACGTACGCCGAGCCCTTGGCCGCGTAGCGCGCCTCGAGCTCGGCGTAGGGAATGTCCGGGCCGCGCAGCCAGGCCCAGACGGCGGCGATGGCCAGCGCCAGGCCCACCGCAAGCCCGATCGCGATCCGTCCGGCGATGCTCACTTTCCGAGTCCCCCGCAGTTGCTCAGAACGAGTACTTCACGCGAATACCGAACGTCGTCGGCTCGCCGGCGGCGCCGATATGCGTCCACGGCAGGAAGAAGTTCTTGGTCGCGAAGTACTTCTGGTTCGTGATGTTATGGCCCCACAGCGCAACCGACCAGGCGCCGCCCTCGGCCGGTGCCAGTTCGATGCTCGCGTTGGCCAGCCAGTAGGAGTCGACCTTGAACTGCGGCGCGCCGCTCAGCGTCGCCGTCGCCGGATCGACGACCTCGAGCAGGAAGACCTGGTCGTAATTGTCGTGGTAGCTGTAGTTGACTTCGCCGCGCAACTGCAATGCGCCGACCGGCACGGTGTACGCGAGCGATCCCCCGTAGCTCAGCTTCGGAAAGTCGATGTCCTTGCCGTTGAAGTTGGCACCGACCTCGTCAGGATTGTTGCTGCTGCTTAGGACCTTGTCGGTGAACTTGCCCTGCTTGTAGCCGACGAACTGCGACAGCTCGAAACCCCCGCCGGGCGCCCAGGTCAGCTCGACCTCGCCGCCATCGATCTTCGACTTCGGGGCGTTGATGAACAAGCCCACATAGGACTGCGACGTGGTGTCGAAGTACTTCGACAGCACCTGCTGGTCGCGATAATCGTAGTGGAACAGCGACGCATCCAGGCGCAAGGCGCCACCCAGGTCGACCTTCGCGCCGACCTCGTATGCCGTCAGTTTCTCGGGCTTGAACGAATCGAGGATGGTCGGGTTCGGCGTCGTCGTATTGTGCGCCGTGAAGCCGCCGGACTTCACGCCGCGACTGATGGTGGCGTAGAGCAGGGCGTGCGTGTCGAGCTTGAATTCAAGCCCCAGCTTGCCGGACACGTCGGAGCTCGACAGCGTGCGATTCTGGGGACCACCGTTCAGGTTGAAGGTCAGCCCGCCGGGATTGCTGGCCGAGGCGATGTCGGTGAAATCGGGTGGATTGCCGACGGCGAACAGCGTGCTGAGCCCCTCGAGGTCCCGCTTCTCGTGCTCGTAGCGCAACCCGAGGATGCCCTTCAACCGGTCCGTGAAGCGATAGTTGCCCTGCCCGAAAATGCCGAGCGACTGGCCGTGCTGGCCGTATTCGGTGAGCGCAGCGCCGCCAAGTCGCTGTGAGAAGTCGCCGTAGAAGTTCTCGTGAAGCTTTTCGTCGGAGTAGTACGCGCCGCCGACCCAGCCGAGCGGGCCGGTCCCGGTCGATGCAACGCGTAGCTCCTGCGAGAAGACCTTGACGTTGTCGTGGAAGTAGATGTCCGACTCAACATACTGAGTACCGTCCCAGTCGCCGAGCTCGCGGCGCGTGAACTGGTCGTAGGCGGTGATGCTCGTGACCCGGACGCCATCGAGGTCAGCCGTCAGCGTCAGGTCACCTCCGGCGTCGGAATTATCGACACCGGGCTTCGACCGCGCCGATATGCCAACGACACCGGCAAAGGTCGGCGACAGGCTCCAGCCGGTCGCGTAGGGACTTGTGTCGGCTGGTATCACCGCAGCGCCCGGTGCCGCGGGCGTCACGGGCGCGATCAGCTGCGTGCCATAGGCATCGGACTTGTCCGTCGATGCGTGCAGGGTCAGCCGCAGGTTCACCGCCTTGGTCACATCCCACTCGAGCTGGCCGCGGAGCGCGAACTTGTTCTTGTCCCCCAGTGCCTCCCCGGTCGCCCGATTGCGCTGCCAGGCGCCGCCCTGCTCCGTCGCGAACGAGAGGCGGCCGCGCACGCCATCAGCCAGCGGTCCGGAGACATAGCCTTCGGCCGCGAACGCGTCGTGCGAGCCGTGGGAGAGGTCGATACCGCCGTGGTTCTCCTGCGTTGGGCGGTTGATCACGAAATTGACCGCGCCGGCCGTCGTGTTGCGTCCGTAGAGCGTGCCCTGCGGCCCGCGCAGGACTTCGACTCGCTCGATGTCGAACAGCGCGCCCTGCGTTTGGATCGGGAACGGCAGCGGCACATCGCCGACCGTCACGCCGACGGCAGAGGTGTTGTTCGAGGTGTAGTCGATAAAGCCCACGCCGCGCAGCCGGAACTGTGGCTGGCCGCTGCCGAAGGCCGGCTCCACCTCGAGGCTCGGGGTGACGTTCTGCAGGCCGTTGACGCGATCAACCCCCGCTGCGGCGAGGTCGGTCGCCGACAGCACGGTCAGCGCAACGCCGATATCCTGGGCCGACTCGCTGCGCCGCTGGGCGGTGACGACGACGTCCTCGAGCTTGCCCGTGTCGCCGGGCGCAGCGGCTGCCGCGGTGGCGGCGCTGAGCACGCCGGCCACGGCCAGCGCGAGTCGGGGGTAGACAGTGGATTTCATCTGAAGGCTCCGCTTGGGCGCGCCCGACCTGTCGGGCTGCCGCCGCGGGCGCGGTCAGGCATCGGCAACCCGGTTCCAGTGATCTTCCAGCCTGTTGCGCCATCGCAACGTCCGGCGGCGAACCCCTGGGTCCACCGACGGCTGGCCGGCTCGATCATGTTGGACTTAGGCTACCACCGGCAAGCGCCGGGGTTCATCACCAAAGCTTAGGCCAGCATTACTTCATCGTCGGCATGACGAAATCGGCGCGCACGCTCTCCGGCTCCGGCCAGCGCTGGGTCACGGTCTTCAGGCGCGTATAGAACCGCACGCCCTCCGGACCGTGCATGTGATGGTCGCCGAACAGCGAGGATCGCCAGCCGCCAAAGCTGTGGAACGCCATCGGCACCGGGATCGGCACGTTCACGCCGACCATGCCGACCTCGATGTCGCGCACGAACGCATGGGCGACGGCGCCGCTGCGGGTGAACACCGCGGTGCCGTTGGCGAACTCGTGGCTGTTGATCAGCTTCACCGCCGCGGCGAAGTCGGGCACGCGCACGACCGACAGCACCGGCCCGAAGATCTCCTCGCGGTAGATGCGCATGTCCGCACGCACCCGATCGAACAGCGTGGGACCAACGAAGTAGCCCTGCTCGCAGCCGGCCACGCGGACATCGCGACCGTCGGTCACCAGCGTCGCGCCCTCGCCGACACCCGAGTCGATGTAACCGCGCACGCGCTCGCGTGCGGCGTCGGTCACCAGCGGGCCCATGTCGACGCCCGGCGCATCCGGGGCGCCGACCTTGAGGGTCGCGACCCGGCGCGCCAGCCGCTCCACCAGCGCGTCAGCGGTGGCATCGCCGACCGCGACCGCCACTGAGATCGCCATGCAGCGCTCGCCAGCCGAGCCGTAGGCGGCGCCGATGATGGCCTCGGTCGCCGCGTCGAGATCCGCATCCGGCATGATGACGGCGTGGTTCTTGGCGCCGCCGAGCGCCTGCACGCGCTTGCCATGCTGCTGCGCCTGCTCCTGGATGTAGCGCGCGATCGGCGTGGAGCCGACGAAGCTCACCGCCGCGATGCCCGGGTGCTGCAGGATCGCATCCACCGCGACCTTGTCGCCCTGCACGACGTTGAACACACCGTCCGGCAGTCCCGCCTGCTTGAGCAGGTCGGCGATCAGCAGCGCCGTCGACGGGTCGCGCTCGGACGGCTTGAGGATGAACGCGTTGCCGCAGACCAGTGCAACCGGGAACATCCACATCGGCACCATCGCCGGGAAGTTGAACGGCGTGATGCCGGCCACGACCCCGAGCGGCTGGCGGATGCCGAAGCTGTCGACGCCCGTGCCCACGCTCTCGCTGAACTCGCCCTTGAGCAACTGCGGCGCGCCGCAGGCGAACTCGACCACCTCCATGCCACGGGTGATCTCGCCCTCCGCGTCGGCGACCGTCTTGCCGTGCTCCTCCGACAGTGTTTTCGCCATGGCCTTGGCGTGCTGCACGATCAGTTCCCTGAAACGGAACATCACCCGTGCGCGGGTCAGCGCCGGGGTGCGGCCCCAGGCCGGTTGCGCGGCGCGTGCGCTCTTCACGGCCGCGTCGACATCGGCACCATCGGCGAGCACGACCTCGCGGATCGGACGACCGAGTGCCGGGTTGTAGACCGGCTGGCGGCGGGCGCTGCCGGCCGGCACCAGCCGGCCATCGATGTAGTGGGTGACGACGGCGGCTGGCGTAGCCAGTCCCTGAACCTGCGGCTGGGCGCTCATATTCCTTGATCCTTAAGCTCTGTCGGTTAGACGGGTACGGCACGCAGCGCGCGCCGCAGGCCCTCGACCATGGATTCGACCTCGGCGACGCTGCTGATGAACGGCGGCGCGACCGCGAGGATGTCGCCGCTGAAGCGCACCAAGAGCCCCTCGTCCATCGCCTTCTCGAACACCTGGATCGCCTTCATGCCGGGCTTGCCTGCGACCGGGGCGAGTTCGATCGCGCCGGCGAGACCGATGTTTCTGATGTCGATGACGCTCGGCTCGCCCCTGAGCGAGTGCAGCGCACGTTCCAGCACTGGGGCAAGCGCCGCGGCCTTGTCGATCAGCTTCTCGTCAGCCATGACATCGAGGGTCGCCAGTCCCGCCGCGACCGCAAGCGGATGCGCAGAGTACGTGTAGCCGTGGAAGAACTCGATCATGTGGGCAGGACCCGTCATGAACGTCTCGTAGATGTCGTCGCGGGCGATGACGCCACCGAGCGGCACGGTCGCGTTGTTGACGGCCTTGGCGAACGTCGTCAGGTCCGGTTGCACGCCAAAGAAATCCGCGCCGAACGGCATGCCCAGGCGACCAAAGCCGGTGATGACCTCGTCGAAGATCAGCAGGATGCCGTGCTTGGTGCAGATCTCGCGCAGTCGCTGCAGGTAACCCTTCGGCGGCACGATCACGCCGGTGGAGCCCTGCATCGGCTCGACGATGACCGCGGCGATGGTGGAGGCGTCGTGCAGGGCCACGATGCGCTCGAGCTCGTCGGCGAGGTGCGCGCCCCAGGTCGGCTGGCCGACGCTGTAGGCCATCTCGGCCGGAGTGTAGGTGTGCGGCAGATGATCGACGCCGGGGATCATCAACGGCGCGAACATCTTGCGGTTCGGCGCGATGCCGCCCACCGAGATGCCGCCCATGCCGACGCCGTGGTAGCCGCGCTCGCGGCCGATGATCCGCGTGCGCGACGCTTCGCCGCGTGCACGGTGGTAGGCGACCGCGATCTTGAGCGCCGTGTCGACCGACTCGGAACCGGAGTTGACGAAGAAGACGCGGTCGTTCGGGCGGCCGGCGAGCTGCGTGATCCGCGAGGCGAGTTCGAACGCCGGCTCATGGCCCATCTGGAAGCTCGGCGCGAAATCGAGCGTGTCCAGCTGGCGCTTGACCGCCTCCACGATGCGCGGATGCGAGTGCCCGAGCGGCGAGCACCACAGTCCCGACAGGCAGTCGTACAGCCGACGACCGTCCTTGAGCGTGAAGTACGCGCCCTTGGCCGAGGCGATCAGGCGCGGCTTTGCCTTGAACATGCGGTTGTGCGTGAACGGCATCCACCAGGCGCGCAGCGCCTCTTCACTCGCGTCGGGGTGCAGCTGATTGACGGCGTTCAAGGTCCTCTCCTCACCGGGTCGGCGCCCGGGCTGACAATGGGGTCTGCACGCACCGCGGGTGCGTCAAGCGGAGGCAGCGTGCGCGTCACCGGCAGTGGCAGCCAGTCACGGCGCTCGGCATTCACGACTGTACTGTATCGATGATATTATCAGTACAGATGAAAACGCCGCCCGCCCCTGCCCGCCCGCTGCGCCTGCTGCTCGCCGACGAGCTGCGCGAGCGCATCCGCAGCGGCGAACTGGCGCCCGGCATGGCGCTGCCATCGGTGCGCGGCCTCGCGCGGAACCGGGGCGTGAGCGCGTTCACCGCGGCCGAGGTCTACAACCTGCTGACCGCGGCGGGCCTGGTTGAGGCCCGCCGCGGCAGCGGCTACTTCGTCGCTGGCGCCGTCACCCCGGCCCCGCTGGGGCCGGCGCCGGGCGCCCCCGCGGACGCCCTCTGGGAGCGCCGCCTGGAGGCCGGCGCGCAGCCCATCGTCGTGGACGCCGGCGGCGGCTGGTTGCCGGAGGCCTGGCAGTTCGGCGTTGGCGTGCGCTCGGCCCTGCGCAGTCTGGCCCGCCACCCGGTCCACAGCGAAGGCTACGGCTCACCGCACGGGCTGCTCGGGCTGCGCAGTCATTTCGCGACGCAGTTGCGGGGTCGCGGGCTTGCGGTCTCGACCGACCAGATCGTCCTGACGCAAGGGGCGAGCCAGGCGCTGGATCTGGTGGTGAGAGCGCTGCTGGAGCCCGGCGACATCGTCGCGGTCGAGGACCCGGGCTACCCGCCGACGCTGGAGCTGCTGCGCGCACGCGGCGTGCAGCTGGTGGGCATCCCACGTCTCGCCGGCGGCCCCGACACCGAAGTGCTCGCCCGCGCCCTGCAGCAGCACCGGATCCGCGCGTTCTTCACCAACACCACACTGCAGAACCCGACCGGCACGAGCACCGAGGTGCCCATCGCCCGCCGGGTGCTGGAACTGGCGGAACGGCACGGCATCATGATCGTGGAGGACGACATCTTCGCCGAGCTCGCGCCGGTTCCCGTACTCACGCTCGCGACGCTCGACCAGTGTCGACGGGTCGTCTACGTCTCCAGCATCTCCAAGACGATCTCACCGACCCTCCGGGTCGGCTACCTCGTCGCGCCGCCTGAAGCGGCGCCGCGACTGGTGCGGCTCAAGACCCTCAGCGCGCTCGCCTCGAGCGAGCTGTCGGAACGGCTGGTGCTGGACGTGCTGACCCAGCCGCACTACCGACGCCACCTGGAGTCGCTGCGCAGGCGGCTGGCGGCAACGCAGCAGCGCGTGCAGGAGGCGCTGCTCGCGCGCGGCGTGGATCTCGCCTTTCGTCCCGCGGCGGGCATGTTCCTGTGGGGTCGGCTGCGCTCCCGCGAAAGCGTCGGCAAGCTGTGGCGCACGGCGGCCGAAGCGGGCGTGCTGCTGGCGCCTGGCGAGCTGTTCAGGCCCGATGCCCGCGCCACGCCCTACTGGCGTTTCAACGTCGCGCACTGCGATGGCGGCGAGCTCGGCCGCTTCCTCGTTGGCGTCGCGGCGCGCGATGCACAGCCCTAGCGAGGGATCCCGCCGACCGTCCGCCGGCTGAACCAGCCGGTCAGGCTCAGACGCTCCCGCCCGGCGGCACGAACCTCGTGTTCGAGCCCCTCGCTCAGGAACACGACCAGCGTACCTTCCTCCGGCACCACCCGCTGCTCGCCGCTGTCGGTCGCGATGACCAGCTCGCCACCGTCCGCCGCGCCCCAGCCTTCGTTGAGGTAGAGCACGATCGTGACGGTGCGCTCGACCCCGTGAGGGGAGCGATCCAGGTGGCGTTGGTAGCCGGCGCCCGGAGCGTAGATCGCGTAATGCAGCTCAAGCTCGGTGAGCCCGAGCATCAGGTCGCGGTTGAGCGCGCCGCGCAACGCCTCGAGCGCGGCGAACACATCGCACTCGGCAGCACCCTCAGGGGCGTCGAGCCAGCAGATGCGATCACCGCGGATATCGGGCCGAACCACGCGCTCGGCGCCAACGCCGATGCCGGCCCCATGAAAGGTACCGGCGGCGTCGCGCACCCGCAGGGCCGCCCGCAGCGCACGCGCCGCGTCCTGCGCAAGAAAGCCCCGCTCGACTGCGTAGCCAGGCCCGGCCAGGGCATCGCACAGCCGACCGATGAACGGGCCGGCCGTGCGCATGGTCAGCTGGCGCGCTTGCCGGCGGCCTTGCGGGCCGCCTTCTTCGCGACCTTGCGGACCGGCTTCTTCGCAGCCTTCTTCACAGCCTTCTTCGGTGCATCGCGAGCGGCCTTCCTGGCGACGACCGCGGCGGACTTCTTGCTGGCAGCGCTCTTCTTCTTGCGACGCTTTGGCTTCGGCGGCAGCAGCATCGTGCCGCGGCATTCCTTCGCGCCACAGCGGCAGCTGAAGATGTCGGCCATGTTCGGCGGGTCGCTCGCGTCGCGCTCGATCATGTAGTCGTAGCCGATTTCGTCGCCGGCGCCGATCGCCCGGATCGCCTCGACGAACACGCGCTTGTTCTCGATCACCGTCTCGCAGTTGGGATCGCAGCTGTGGTTGATGAAGCGGGCGGGGCTGCCGCCGACGCCGCCGTCGATGACCGTGCGTGCGTCGACGGTGAAAAGGAACGTGTGGTTGTCATCGATCGGCTTGTGCGCGTAGCGACGGTCCGCCTCGGCGTGCGAGATGCGGTCACCGACATACTCGATGAGGCGCGTGCCCTTCTTGATCGCACGTGCGGCGAATACGCCGGTGCCGTGGACCTTGGAACGACGGACGCGAATGTGCGGCGAACCGCTGGAACTCTTCATGCGGGATCCTCGAAACTCAGGCTGATGGAAAATCGACGGCCGCGCTCAGACGGCAACCTCGGCCTTGATGGCCGGATGGTACTGGTAGTCGAGGATCTCGAAATCCTCGTACGCGTAGTCGAACAGCGTCGGTGGCCGGCGCCGGATGGACAGTCGCGGCAGCGGCAGTGGCGCGCGCGACAGCTGCAGGTCGACCTGCTCGAAGTGGTTGCTGTAGATATGGCAATCCCCGCCGGTCCAGACGAAGTCGCCGACCGCAAGCTCGCACTGCTGCGCGACCATGTGGGTCAAGAGCGCGTAGCTTGCGATGTTGAACGGCACGCCGAGGAACAGGTCGGCGCTACGCTGGTAGAGCTGGCAGCTGAGCCGGCCGCCCGCGACGAAGAACTGGAAGAACGCATGGCACGGCTGCAGCGCCATCTTCTCCAGCTCGCCGACGTTCCAGGCGCTGACGATGATCCGCCGCGAGTCGGGATTCCTGCGCAGCGTTTCCAGCGCGATCGCGATCTGGTCGATATGGCGCCCATCCGGCGCCACCCAGTCGCGCCACTGCTTGCCGTAGACCGGGCCCAGATCGCCCTGCTCGTCCGCCCATTCGTCCCAGATCGCGACCCCCGCCGCCTGCAGCGAACGCACGTTGGTCTCGCCACGCAGGAACCACAGCAGCTCGTGCACGATGCTCTTCAGGTGCAGCCGCTTGGTGGTCACCAGCGGAAAGCCGGCATTGAGGTCGAAGCGCATCTGCCAGGCGAAGCTCGCCACCGTACCGACGCCGGTCCGGTCGCTCTTGGGGGTGCCGTGCTCGCGCACGTGGCGCAGCAGCTCGAGGTACTGCTTCATCCTCCGCTCAGCCCCCGGCCGCGGTCGTGAAGTTGCCGGAGGGCCTGCGTGTCGCGTAGCCATAGGCAAGCATCAACAGTCCCGCCAGCAGCATCGGGCTCGACAGGATCATGCCCATCGTCACCCAGCCTCCGGCGAGGTAGCCCAGCTGCGCGTCCGGGACGCGCACGAACTCGATCAGGACCCGGAACGACCCGTAACACAGCAGGAACAGGCCGGAAGGCGCCCAGCGTGGCCGGGGTCGCACGGTGTAGAACCACAGGATCAGGAACAGCACGAGGCCCTCGAGCGCCGCCTCGTAAAGCTGCGATGCGTGCAGCACCTGCACCAGACCGTCCTCGCGCGTCACCTGAAACGCCCAGGGCACGTCGGTTGGCTTGCCCCACAGTTCGCCGTTGATGAAGTTGCCGATGCGGCCCGCGCCGAAGCCGATCGCCGGCAGGGGCGCGGCGAAGTCGAACACATCGACCAGGCGCCGGCCGCGCCGCCAGGAGAAGAACCACAACGCGGCGAGCACGCCGAGGAGGCCCCCGTGGAAGCTCATCCCGCCCTGCCAGATCTTGTACCAGTACGACGGGTCCTCGTGCAGCGCCTGCTGTCCGTAGAACAGCAGCCAGCCGATACGCCCGCCGAGGATCACGCCGAACACGGCGAAGAAGATGACGTCGTCGACGTCCAGCGGCGTCCACGTCGATCCGGGGCGGGCAGCGCGATGACGCGACAGTCCCCACGCCGACAGGAAGCCGATCACGTACATGATCCCGTACCAGCGCAGCTTGACGGGGCCCAGGGCCAGCGCGACGGGGTCGAATCCGGGGTAGTGGAGCATGCGGGAGAGTGTAGCGAAATCCCGGCCCCGGACCCACGTCAGCGACGGGCCGCCAGCCTTGCCACGAGTAGCCCGCCGCATTCGTACAGGGCGCCGTAGCTCGTTTCAAGCGCCGAGGCGCGTGGCAGCCAGTCGCTGAGGTCGCCACCCCCCGCGCCCGTGGTGGCCACCGGCGCCGGCATCACCTCGAGGCCTGCCGCCCTGAACTCGGCGACCGCGCGCGGCATGTGCACGGCCGAGGTCACCAGCACCACCCGGTGCAGCCCGGCGAGCGCGAGGATGCGGGCGCTGTGGAGGGCGTTCTCATGCGTATCGCGCGACGTAGCCTCGATGAAGCGCGCCTCGAGCCCGAAGGAAGCGCGCAGCGCCGCCTGCATGACGGGCGCCTCCGCGGGGCCCGATTCGAGCCGGCCGCCGGACAGCAGCAGCGGCAGTCCACTGGCTCGCGCGATCGCCGCGGCCCCGGCCAGGCGCTCGAGCGTCGCAGGTCCCGGCGCGGCCGTCGCCGGATCCACAGCGCCCCGCAGCCCGCCGCCGAGCACGACGATCACGTCGGCCGCGAGCGGCGCCGCGACGGGCATTGGCGGGTAGACCGCGACCAGCCCCGCGAGACGTGACGCCACCACCGGCGTCGACAGCAGCAGCAGCAGCGCGAGTGCGACCCCGGCCAGCCATCGCCCGAGCACGGCGCGACGGCAGCCGAGCCACAGTCCCGCGCCCGCCAGCAGAATAGGACCCGTCGGCGGCAGGATCAGTGCGCGCAGGATCGCGCGCAGCGCGTGCTCAGCGTCCATGCCCCCGGCTCACTCGTGCGTGACCCGACACAGGAAAGCCTTCAGATAGCGCGTCTCGGGGATCGCCGGATGGACCGGATGGTCCGGCGACTGCCCGCCGCTGGCCAGCACCTGCACGAAGCGCCCGAGGTGGCGGCCACTGCGCTGGATCGCGTCGAGCAGCGCGTCCGACTCGAGGTGATAGGAGCACGAACAGGACACCAGCAGCCCGTCGCGTCCCAGCAGCTGCA
Source organism: Pseudomonadota bacterium (assembly GCA_025356815.1). Lineage (GTDB taxonomy): Bacteria > Pseudomonadota > Gammaproteobacteria > Steroidobacterales > Steroidobacteraceae > CAIKZZ01. The sequence goes on along the minus strand of JANXQL010000013.1, from coordinate 34,389 downwards.
TCGCCAGCTGATTGATGCGCTTGTAGGCCGCCTCGCCCTTCGGCGCGTCCTTGCGGCGCTTGATGAACGCCGGCGGGTCGACGATCACGGCGTCGAACTTCTCACCGGCCGCGTGCAGGGCCTCGAGCGCGGTGAACGCGTCGTCCTTGATCGTGCGCAGCGCGACGCCGTTGGCCGCGGCGTTGCGCTCGGCCGCCTCGAGCGCGCCGGCGGAGGAGTCGACACAGACGACCTCGGCGCCGTCGCGCGCAGCGCCGACGGCCCAGCCGCCGGCGTAGCTGAACACATCCAGAACCCGGCTCGCGCCCTTGATCAGCGGCAGGAACTGGCGCCGGTTCGCCGCCTGGTCGTAGAACCAGCCCGTCTTCTGGCCAGCCGCGAGTGGCGCGGTGAACGACAGCCCCTGCTCGCGCACGCTGACCGTCGCGGGCAGCTCGCCCAACGCGGGCTCCACGTACTTCGGCAGGTTCTCCAGCTCGCGCGCACCCGAGTCGTTCTTGAACACGATCACGCGCGGCTTCACGACCTTCTGCAGCGCCGCGACGATCGCCCCCTTCTGTACCTCCATGCCGGCCGTGGCGATCTGCGCCACCAGCACATCGCCGTAGCGATCGACCACCAGGCCCGGCAGCGCGTCGGACTCGCCGTGCACCAGCCGATAGTAGGGCTCGGGATAGAGCCGCTCGCGCAGCGCGAGCGCAACGCGCAGCCGGTGCACGATCAGTGACGGACCGGGTGCGAAGCCACGGTCGCGACCGACGATGCGCGCGGCGATCAGCGAATGCGGGTTCACGTAGGCATAGCCCAGGAACTTGTCGCGGTCGGAGCGCACCGCGGCGAGTGCGCCCGGCGCGAACGCGGTCAGCGGCGTCGCCGCGGTGTCGACCTCATTGCTGAAGATCCACAGGTGGCCGGCCGCCACCCGCCTCTCCTCATGACGCTTGAGCCTGAGCACCGGCAGCTCTACGGCGGTCGACGGGTCGTCGGCGTTCAGATCGGAATCCTGGCTCATCGGGCGTCTCGGCTGGCGGGCGGGGTGGGGGCTGCGGGGCGCCCTCGAGGGGTCGCGTATAGTTCGCAGGCACCGCATTCTAGCCGACACGCCCGACCCGCCCCGGACTTTCAGCCATGACTCTTAAGCCCGCCGGCCGCGAGAACCGCCTCGCGCTGGAGACGAGCCCCTACCTGCGCCAGCACGCGACCAACCCGGTCGACTGGCATCCCTGGTCGACCGAGGCGCTGGCGAGTGCCCGCCGGCAGGACAAGCCGATCCTGCTGTCCATCGGCTACTCCGCCTGCCACTGGTGTCACGTGATGGGGCACGAGTCGTTCGAGGACGAGGCGACCGCTGCGGTCATGAATGAACTGTTCGTCAACATCAAGGTCGATCGCGAGGAGCGGCCCGACCTCGACCGCGTCTACCAGATCGCGCAGCAGGTCATCACGCACCGCGGCGGCGGCTGGCCGCTGACGATGTTCCTGACCCCGGACGACCACCTGCCTTTCTTCGGCGGCACGTACTTTCCGAGCGAGGCGCGCCACGGGCTGCCGTCGTTCGTGGACCTGCTGCGGCGGGTCGCACGCTACTACCGCGAGCAGCAGCAACAGCTTCGCGAGCAGAATCACCGTCTGGCGGCCGTGTTCGCCGACCTCACCCCATCGGCCCCGGACCCCGCGATACGCCTGGACGCGGCACCGCTGGCCGCGGCCCGTACGCAGCTGGAACGCACGTGCGACCGGGAATTCGGCGGCTTTGGCGCGGCGCCGAAGTTCCCGGCCGCCGGCAGCATCGAGCGCCTGCTGCGCCACTGGGCGGCGAGCCAGCACCCGCAGTCACCGGACCTGCAGGCGCTGTACATGGCGACGCTGTCGCTGACGCGCATGGCCGAAGGCGGCCTGTATGACCACGTCGGGGGCGGATTCGCGCGTTACTCCACCGACGCCTGGTGGATGATCCCGCACTTCGAGAAGATGCTGTACGACAACGGCGCACTGCTCGCGCTGTACTCGCAGGCGGCCGTCGCCACCGGCGATCCGCTGTACCGCGACGCCGCGAACGGCACGGCCGACTGGGTGCTGGGCACGATGCAGGCGCCGGGCGGCGGCTTCTGCTCGAGCCTCGACGCCGACTCCGGGGGCGAGGAGGGCCGCTACTACGTGTGGGACGCGGCCGAGGTCCGCGTGCTGCTGCCGGCGGACGAGTACGCGCCGCTCGCGCAACGCTTCGGGTTGGATCGCCCGCCCAACTTCGAGCAGCGCCACTGGCACCTGCACGCGTTCGTGCCCGTCAGCGAGGTCGCGGCGACCTGCGGCGCCTGCACAGACAGGACGCAGACGCGCATCCGCCAGGGGCTGCAACGACTGCGGGACGCCCGTGAGCGACGGATCGCGCCGGATCGCGACGACAAGGTGCTGACGGCGTGGAACGCGTTGATGGTGCGGGGGCTCGCGATCGCCGCGCGGGCACTGGATCGCCCCGACCTCGAGGCCGCCGCAACCCGCGCCGTCGATTTCCTGCGCGAGCGACTGTGGCACGACGGGCGGCTGTGGGCGACGCACAAGGACGGCCGCTCGCACATCGCCGCCTATCTTGACGACTACGTATTCCTCGCCGATGCGCTCCTGGAATTGCTGCAGGTCCGCTGGCGGAGCGCGGATCTGGAGTTCGCGGTGGCGCTCACCGAGGCCGCACTTGCCCACTTCGAGGACCGTGCGGACGGCGGCTTCTGGTTCACCGCGGACGACGGCGAGGCGTTGATCCACCGCACCAAGGCGTTCGCCGACGAGGCGCTGCCCGCCGGCAACGGAGTCGCCGCGCGACTGCTCGTCCGCCTTGGCTACCTGCTCGGCGAGCCACGCTATCTGACGGCGTCGGAGCGGACGCTGCGGGCGGCGTGGTCTGCGATCGAGCGCTATCCTTGCGCCCATGCGGCGCTGCTCGACGCGCTCGAGGAGCAGCTGGCGCCGACCGAGATCGTGCTGCTGCGCGGCCCGCAGGCGCTGGTCGAGGGATGGCGAGGTGAACTCGCCCGGCTGTACGCCCCGCGCCGAATCGTGCTCGCGATCGGCGACGACATCGACGACCTGCCTCCGGCGCTGGCAGGCAAGCCATCCGCCGCCGAGGGCATCGCCTACGTGTGCACCGGCACCACGTGCGAGCCGCCGATCGACTCGTTCGCCTCGCTCGTGCGTCGCCTGCGCGACGGCGTCGGACGTTAGCCCAGCGCGCCGGGCACCGTGCGCAGCAGCGCGCGACGCAACCGGTCGCGCAGCGCCCCGTGCGCCGCCTCACTGAACGCAGGGGCCATGCCCCAGTCCCACGCCCATGGCTGTGCGGTCGCGCGCTCGGCGGGCTCGTCGGCGCGGCGCGGGAACAGGTGCGCATGCAGCGCTGGCTCCACGTTGCCGAACATCGCGTAGTTGATGCGCACCGCCCGGCATTCGACCTGCAGCACATCGCCCACCGCCGCCATCGCGGCGAGGAATGCCGTGCGCTCGGCCACCGCCAGCGCGTTCAGGTGCGGCACGACCGGGTCCGGCAGCAGCAGGCAGTAACCCTCCAGCACCTGCGGATCGCCCAGCACCACCCAACCCACGGGCAGGCGCGCGATCCGGGTCGGGTCGGTACCGGCCCGCAGCGCGACCACGCGCCGGTGGATCGCCGTCGACATTGACACATCCATCACTGCCCCCTGAAGACGAAGTAGACGGCGCCGAGCATGCACAGCGACGCCCACAGGTAGTCGAGATTCAGCCCCTGGCGCAGGTAGAGCAGCGCGAAGGGCACGAACACGGTCAGCGTGATCACTTCCTGCAGGATCTTCAGCTGCGGCACCGTGAGGACGCCGACACCGATGCGGTTGGCCGGCACCTGCAACAGGTATTCGAACAACGCGATGCCCCACGAGACCAGCGCCGCGACCCACCAGGCGCGATGGTTCATCGTCTTGAGGTGGCCGTACCACGCGAACGTCATGAAGACGTTCGACAGCGACAGCAGCAGGATCGTCTGGGCGAGCGGTGACATCAACGCACTCCCCGGCGGATTGTCGCGCTCAGTGGCCGGGTTGGGCGAGCCGGGCGGCCGCCACCATGGACCGGGTGACCGGTGCGGCTCGGTTGCCGAAGCTGGCGCGGACCCAGGTCAGCAGCGCCGCGAGATCCTCGTCCTTCAGGTACGCGAACTGCGGCATCACGCCCGCGTACTGGCCACGCGGCAAGGCGGCCGGGCGACGCCCGTACATCACCCAGGCGAGCAGCACGTCGGCTTCACCGTTCGGCACCGGCGTCCCGGCCAGCGGCGGCTGCATGCCGCGCACGCCCTGCCCCGCGGCGCCATGGCAGCCGCTGCAGTTGATCGCGTAGAGACGGGCGGCGGGATTCACCGCCGCGGCGGGCGGGGTCGGGCCGCAGGCGGCGAGCAGCGTGGTCGCAAGGATCAGGCCGAGGCAGGCGTGCCGCCGTCGGCATCTCGCGGCCGCATGACTGCGGACGAGATTCAACCGTTCCAGACCCGAACCCGACCGGTGTCAAGGTGGACAAATTGCAGGTCACGATAAAAACCCACGCCACCGCGCGCGAGGGCGAGGCCGCTGTCCCGCAGGCGCGTCAGATCGCAGCCGACGAGGCGCACGTCGATGGCACGACCTTCCATGTGCATGCTGTGCGACGCGACGCCGGGCGATCGCGCGTGCATCGCAGCGTTGCTCTCGGGTGAGCGGTAGCCGGAGATGACCTCGAACTCAGCATCGCGACCACAGCGCTCGGCGGCCGTGAACAGCAGGTCGAGCAGTCCCGGATCGATCGCGTGCATCGCGCCGTTGCGGTGGTCGCGCAGCACGTGCGCGACGTCCTGCAGGGCCGGCGCGCAGTAGGCGCCATCGCGACAGTATTCGGTCGTCAGCGACTCTTGTGTATGGGTATTGTGCAGGACAATACGTCGGGAACCCGTTCCAGCGGCGCGAGACACTGCCGGTATCGCCACGCAGGCGACCGCCGCCGCCCCGCCCCAGGCAAGTACGGTACGGCGCGTCAGGCGCGCGGCGGCGGGGTCACGGGTCGGCATCCGGGTCAGTGTTGCTGACGGCCGCGTCAAACTCAAGTCGGCTCGGGCGCAGGGCACGGTTCAAGCGCATTGACCGCCAGCACCCGCGCGCGCGCGATGAAGTTGAAGTCACCGGCGCAGGCCGAGGTGTACGCGCCCATGTGCCGGCCGACGACGAGCTCGCCGGCCTCCAGCAGTGGCAGTTCGATCTGATCGTCGATGACGTCGATGCTGTCGCAGGTGGGCCCGGCGAGGACAGCCGGCACGCGCTGGTCCGACTCGCGCAGCGCGCTCACCGGGTAGCGGGCGTGGTCGTAGACCTGGCCGCTGAACGAGCCATAGACACCATCGTCGAGATAGAACCACCAGCGACCATCGCGCAACGCGCGGCCGACGACGCTCGCGACGCACGTGCCTGCCGGCGCACTGATGTAACGCCCGGGCTCCGCGAGCAGCCGCAGGCCGGACGGCAGTGCGGCGAGCGCGGCGCGGATCGGGGCACAGAACTCCTCGATCGGCATGGCCGCCTCGCGATAGTCCGCCGGAAAGCCGCCGCCGATGTCGAGGACCGACAGGTTGAAGCCAGCGGCGCGTGCCGCCGTGATCAGCGTGCCGCACGCCTCGACGGCCCGCACGTGCATGGCGGGTGTCGGCGTCTGCGAGCCGACATGAAACGACAGCCCCACGACCTCGACGCCGAGCGTGCGGGCGAGGGCGAGCAGCCCGGGGACCGCCTCCGGGTCGCAGCCGAACTTGCGCGACAGGTCGCAGACCGCGTCGGCGGCGCGAAACGCGACGCGCAGCAGGATGCGCACGCGCTTGCGGTGGCGCACGAACTTGCCCAGCTCGTCGGCGTTGTCGGCGACGAAGATCCGCACGCCAAAGCGCAGCGCATCGCGAATGTCGGCATCGCGCTTGATGGGATGGGTATGGATGCAGCGGTCCGGGTCCACGCCTGCGCTGCGCACAAGCTCCACCTCGCCACCGCTGGCGAGGTCGAAATAGCCGCCGATCTGCTTCAAGGCCTGCACCACCGCCAGCTCCGGCAGCGGCTTGAGCGCATAGTGCAGATCGACCCCGGGCAGGGCGGCCGCGAGCCGCCGGTACTGTGCGCGGATCACGTCGCAGTCGACCAGCAGGAGCGGCGAGCCATGCCGGGCGACCAGTGCCTCCAGATCCGGGCGCGTATACGGGGCCGCGAGCCGAAGCGACTGGGCAGCATCGCGCTGGCGGAACGAGAGAGCGGGCTTGGGCACTGGGCGGACTCCTGCGGGGGCGCGGATTCTAGGCCAATTCCTCCGCCGCGCAAGCCGCGGCTGCGCGCGCGAGCCGGTCGCGGATGGCGTCCCAGGCGGGATCCTCCGGCACCGCCTCGACGAGGATGCTGCCCGCGCCGACGCGGTCGAGGCGCCGCAGGCTCGCGTACAGGTCGTGCGCGTAACGCGCGGGGTCCGTGCCGGCGTCGAGCCAGAGCTTGCCGCCGAAGCCGGCGGGCGCCGGCCGGCGCGCCAGCACCGCGACATCCGCGGGCACGGGCGAGGCCAGCAGGTCGCAGGTCACAAGCTTCAGCGCGGTCGTCGGCGCGTAGTGGGCGACCGTCGTGCCCGGGGCCCGTGGGCCCTCGCCCGCCGCCGCGCGTCGCAGCGGGCCGGTGATCGCCTCCAGATCTGCCTGGGGGATGCCGCCGGGACGCACCAGCAGGGGTTCCCCGACGAGGCTGACGATCGTCGATTCCAGCCCGACCTCGCAGTCGCCGCCCTCGAGCAGGAACGGGGTTTGGGCGCCGAACTCCTCACGCACGTGTGCGGCCGTCGTGGGACTGACGCGGCCATAGCGGTTTGCGGACGGGGCGGCGATGCCGTCGCCGAAGGCCCGCAGCAGGCGTTGTGCCACCGGGTGCGATGGTACTCGCACGCCGACGGTGTCCTGCCCCCCGGTCACGGCATCGCTGACCCCGGGCGCGCGCGGCAGGATCAGCGTCAGCGGGCCGGGCCAGAACCGCATCGCGAGACGCCGTGCCGCGTCGGGCACCTCCACTGCCCAGGCGGCCAGTTGCGCGACGTCGGCGAGGTGCACGATCAGCGGGTGGCCCGGCGGGCGACCTTTCAGCGCATAGATCCTGGCGACCGCGGCATCGTCGCGTGCATTCGCGCCGAGACCGTAGACGGTCTCGGTCGGCATCGCGACGAGTTGCCCGGCACGCAGCAGCGCACAGGCATGGCGGATATCCTCGTCCGCGCTCACGGCGCGGGTGGCGGCGGCTGCGCGCGGCGACCGAGCTCGCGAGCGAGCCCGAACAGGCTCAGTGGCGCACAGCCCTCGGCCTTGTTGTTGGCGATGACGATCGCCTCGTTGCCGCGCCCTAGGATGCGCTCCACGAGCGTCGCGACGGCCGCGCGGTTGGCAGCATCCGGATCGACGATGCGGTCGAACGGGAAGTAGCGCTCGCGCGCCGCCTCGTAATCCTGCGTGGGATGCAGCATCCAGCGGATCACGGCCGCGCCGGACAGCCAGCTGTGATCGCCGAGCAGTTCGGCCTGGTCGAGCACGCTCGGCATGCGCGGGTGGACGTTGAAACAGTGCGTGACGCCGTTGCGCGCCAGGGCATCCGCGTACTCGGGGCCGAGCACCTCGCGATTGCGGACCTCGACCGCGTACTGCGGGCCGCGCGGCAGCTGGTCGAGAAAAGCCCCCAGTGCATCGACAAACAGCTGCGGGTCGCGCGCATAGGGCAGGCCGAGCGGCGGGAACTGGAACAGGAGCGCCCCGAGCCGCTCGCCGAGGCCCTCGGCCACCGGCGTGATGATCCGATCGATCGCGTAGCGCAGGTCGAGGAACCGGTCGATGTCGGGCTGCACGGCGATATTGCGCGCCTGCCGGTCGATCGGCGTGGTCAGCGCAGCGTGCGCCTTGACGACGAAGCGGAAGTCAGGCGGCACGAGTTGGGCATAGCAGCGGAACTCATCGGTCGAAAGCGGTGCGTAGAACGTCCGGTCCACGCCGACCGCGCGCAGTAGTGGATGGCGGGAATACGCCCCCAGTCCCTCGCGCGAGAGCATCTGCTCGCCGACCCGTCGGCCGTAGACGAGTCCTGCCCAGCCCGGAAATGCCCAGCTGGAGGTGCCCAGGCGCAACCCCTGCGGCATCTGCGCCGGCACCTGTTCGAAGTCCGCCGGCAGGGGCGCGACGCCGATCAGGTCGGCATCGGAGCCGCCGGTGGAGAACAGCTCGAACTGGGTTGCGAGGTCAGAGAGCACTGGGGTGTCCGGGCCGCTGGAACCTGCAACTTAAAGAATGCCGGCCAGCCCGGCAACCACGTACTTCACATCCGCACGAGCCGACAGGCCCCGCTCACTCCAGCTCGTGACGCTGCCAGCCGGTCGCCTCGCGGCGCAGCTCGTAGGAAGGCCAGTAGTGCTTGTCGAGCTTGAGGGTGATGACCTCGACCGAGTCGTTCCAGGTGAGGGTCTTCAGGCGCACCGAGCTGCGGTCCTCGCGACCTGCGACCGCCGCGAGGAATGCGTCCAGATCCGGCGTCGGCCGGCCATCCACCTCGACGATGCGCCGCCCGGTCCACAGGCCGTAGCGGGTGGCGGGGGAACCGTAGAGGAACAGCGCCACCAGCACGCCGTCCGGGGCGACCCCGCGCTGCACGGCGATCGCACGGTGCGGCGCCTGCAGCACGGCCCCTGCCCAGACCACGACGCGTTCGATGTCGGCGCCGCGCAGTTCGACCGTGGCGACCTCGACGCCGAGTTCCGCGCCGTTGCGCAGCAGCGTCAGGCGCACCCGCTCGTGCTGGGTCGCGGCATCCACCTCCCCGAAACGAGTGACGATGCGGTCGTCGACGGCGAGCAGCAGGTCGCCGGACTGCAGCAGGCCCGCGGCCGGCGATCCGGCCACCAGGCGGCCGATGCCCAGCACCTGCCGACGCGACGGGCTGTGCGCCTCGATGCGCCGCGTCCAGTCCTCGCCGAGCCCGAGCTTGCGCGCGACCGACAGCGGCACCGGCTGCAGCTCCACCTCGAGCGAGCGTAGCGCACGACCGCTCTGGACGATGTCGACCATGTCCGCGACGACGCCGGCCTGGATCCCCAGGTTCTGCTGCTGCAGTTCATGGCCGTTGTCGAAGGCGAAGCTCGACCACAGTGCGCGGACCTCGCCGGAGCCGTCGGTGATCACGCCGTCGAAGTCTCCCGGGCCGTTCACGAGCGTCACCACGTCGAGGTTCGCGTCGCGGAACGCGAGCGTGCGCGACAACGGGAACTGCGCAGGCTCCACCGACGCCACCTTGCCCTGCAGCGAGGCGATGCGCTGATCGGCGCGCAGGCCGACGACCCACACGTCCTCGCCCGGGCCGAGCTCGCGAGTCGAGAAGCGCACCGCGCGCACCGGCGTCGTACCGATCAGCCGCGGATCGTAGGACACCACGGCGAGGTTGTGCAGCGGGTGCACGTACTCGACCTTGCCGGGCACCTCGATGGTGCCGGCGAACGTGAGCCGGACATCGCCGAGTGCAACCGGCACCGTGTTGCGATCAACCACCACCAGTCCGCGCTTGGCATCGACCACGACGCCGGTGCCGCGGTAGCCGCGCTCGGTCACGCCCGACACGGAATAGGGCATGTCGAAGTTGACCACGACCAGGGACGGCGCGAGCCGGTCGGCACGCGCGTCCCCGGTCTTCGCGAAGGTGGTGCTGGCCGGCTGCACCGGCGTCGGTGCCAGCCCGACCGGCAGGGTGCGACACGGCCACCAGCCGGCGACATCGTCGCGATGACAACGGCGCGCCGGAAACCACTGGCGATCGACTCGAACGACGCGCAGCTGCTGCGCGCGCGGATCGTCGAGCGTGAAGTACCGCAAGGTCGCCCGATCCCCCTGTGCGAGGTCCGCGAGCGCCTTCTCGAAGTCGTCCAGCGACGCGAGCGGCTTGCCGTTGAACGAGGTGGCCACCGCGCCGCGCGGCACGCCCGCAGCGCCCAGCACGTAGCCGGGCGCGGAAATGTAGATACCCCGCAGCGGCACGTTGAAGTGCCGCCCCATCTGGTAGGACAGCCGATGCACGACCGCGTCGCCGAACTCGATGTACTCGTCCGGCGTGATCGAGTGCAGGTCCTCGACCGGCAGGTCGCGACTGATCAGCTCGCCGCCGCGCTGCAGCTCCAGCCTGAGCGTCCGGCCCACGCCGTCGTCGAGCAGCGCGTCGAGCGCGAGGAACTCCGTGACGTAGTGCCCATCGATACGCACCAGCACGTCCCCCGGCGCCAGTACCCCGTCGCCCGGCGAGCCGGGCTGCACTTGCTTGACGACGAGCATGCCGACCTGGCGCGGGAAGTCGCGCCGCACGTCGGCCTCGACGTCAGCCGGCAGCCCGAGGCGGCGCAACTCGTCATAGGGCGTGTACTCGAAGGTAGTCTCGAGCGTCCCCCGCGTGACGGGCTTGCCCTGCTGGATCAGGCGCAGTGCGCGTACCACGCGATCCAGCGGCAGGTAGAAGCTCGACGCCGCCTGCGACGACCCCCCCGCGTTCAGCGCGATCGCCCGCCCGCGGACGTCGACGACCGGTGAGCCGGACGAGCCGCCGGACGTGCCGGAGGCCGCCTGGTAGTAGAAGGTGTTGAAGTCATTGTACTTGCCGACCCCATAGGCCGGCGCGTCACGGTCCAGTCGCGCGAGGGTGCCGGCGAGGATCGAGAGCTGCTCGCCGGCATCGTTGCCGACCACCCGAATCTCCGTGCCGACACGCGCCCCCTCGGGGGCGAGCGGGATCTGCTGCGGCTGGATGAACTTCAGCTTCTCCGGGTCATAGCGATAGATGCCGAAGTCGTGGACCGGATCGCGATACACCGGATACAGCTGCACTTCCTCGCGGTTGACGAACACCGCCTGGGCCGTCACCGGGCCCGGCGTCACCACGTGCCGATTGGTGAGAATCAGGCCGCGCTTGGCGTCCACCACGAACCCGGTCGCCTGCGCCGTTGTGTTCCATTCGGTGTCGAACGCACGGGTCTGATCGACCTGGATCGCGACCACCCCGGCCGCAATGCGCTCCAGCGTTCGCGCCCACTCGGGCCGCTCCTCGACCACCGCATCCGGTGCCGGCACGTTCGGCGCGACATGGCGCGGCGCGGGGGGACTGGCGCCGATCACGGACTCGCGCGCGACGGCAACGCCGCCCACACCGAACAGAACGAGGCACGCAAGCAGCGCGTGTGGCGAGGTCCGCATCATGCATGACTCCGGAACAGGACTTAAAAGCGGTAGCCGAACGCCGCGTGGAAGCGCGCCTGAATGTCTTCGAGCGTGAAGGCGTGCGACTGCGTGCCGTGGTGGGCGATCTTGATGGCGCCGATCAGCGATGCAAGCCTGCCGGTGGTCGCCCACTCGAAGCCGTGGACCAGTCCGTAGAGGATGCCGGCACGGTACGCGTCACCACAGCCGGTGGGGTCGACGACCTGGGCAGGCGTGACCGGCGGAATATCGATCACCTTGCCATCGGCGTACACCCGGGAGCCTTGCGCACCACGGGTCACGATGTAGGCGCGGCAGCGCGCGGCGATCTGCTCGGGCTGAAGTCCCGTGCGCTCCTGGATCAGCTGGCCCTCGTAGTCGTTGACGATGATCCAGCTCGCCTGCTCGATGAAGGTGCCGAGACTCTCGCCATCGAACATCGGCAGGCCCTGGCCGACGTCGAACACGAACGGAATGCCTGCCTCGGCGAACTGGCGTGCGTGATTGACCATGGCGTCGCGACTGTCGGGACCGACCAGACCGAGCGTAATGCCCGCGTCGTGGGGCACGGCGAACCCACCCGCCTGCTGCATGGCACCAGGATGGAACGCCGTGATCTGGTTGTCGTCGAGATCGGTCGTGATGAAGGCCTGCGCGGTGTAGGTGCCCGGGATCCGCCGGACATGCTTCAGGCTCTGACCATGGCGGCGCATCCAGGTTTCATACGGATCGAAATCATCACCCACGGTCGCGAGCACCTCGGCCCCCATGCCCAGCAGCGCGAGGTTGTAGGCGATGTTGCCGGCGACGCCACCGAAATTGCGGCGCAGCTGCGGGACCAGGAACGAGACCGACAGCATGTGGATGCTGTCCGGCAGGATGTGTTCCTTGAAGCGGCCGTCGAACACCATCACGGTGTCATAGGCGATCGACCCGCAGATCATCACGGTCATCGGGGTTCTCCGCGCAAAAGCGAGCACGATACCGGTGGCGACCGGTAGCCGCCACCGTGATACCCGGCCAGGACGGGTTGCAGTTCCCTCAACGGCCGAGGAGTACGAGCCCCCAGGTGACCGCGAGCAGCAGGAACGAGATGAAGACCGCCGCCGATCCCAGGTCCTTGGCCAGCCCGGACAGCGGGTTGCGCTCGGTGCCGATCCGGTCGATCGCGGCCTCGACGGCACTGTTGAGCAGTTCCACGATTAGCACCAGCAGCATCGGCGCGATCAGCAGCGCCCGCTCGACGCCGGAGTGGCCCAGCCACAGGCCGGTGGGCAGCAGCGCCAGCGCAAGCAGGCACTCCTGCCGGAACGCCTCCTCCTCGCGCCAGCATCCCGCCAGCCCCTTCCAGGTGTTGCCGAAAGCCTTGCCGAGGCGGGAAGCGCCGGTCGGCTTCTCGCCGGGGCGAACCTGGAGGCGGGCGGGGTCTGGCGTCATGCAGCGGGTTTCCAGGTCAGATCGAGGTGCTTCGCCGCGCGCACGTCGTCGAGGCGGCGGACGGGAAGGGTGTGCGGCGCGCCCTTGAGCAGGGCGGCATCCTCGACCGACTCCTTCCTGATGGCCACCATCGCCGCCACGAAACCGTCGAGCGCCTCCTTGGCCTCGGTCTCGGTCGGCTCGATCAGCAGGCACTCCGGCACCAGCAGGGGGAAGTAGGTCGTCGGTGCATGATAGCCAAAGTCGAGCAGCCGCTTGGCGAAGTCCATCGCAGTGACGCCGAGATCCCGGGCGGAGTGCTTCATCGTCAGGATGAACTCATGCGTCGCCCGGCGCGTGGGATAGGCCGGCTCGAACCCCTCGTGCCGGAAGCGCGCCAGCAGGTAGTTGGCGTTGAGCGTCGCGTACTCGCCGATGCGCTGCATGCCCTCGCGGCCGACCATGCGCATGTAGATGTAGGCGCGCAGCAGCACGCCGGAGTTGCCCATGAACCCCGACAGGCGCCCGATCGACTGCGGCAGGTCGCGCTCGTCCAGGTAGCGGTATCCCTTTGCGTCGCAGCCGACGACCGGGATCGGCAGGAACGGCAACAGCCGCGCGCCGACGCCGACCGCACCGGCCCCGGGCCCGCCGCCGCCGTGCGGCGTCGAAAAGGTCTTGTGCAGGTTCATGTGGATCACGTCGAAGCCCATGTCGCCGGGGCGCACCTTGCCGAGGATCGCGTTTAGGTTGGCGCCGTCGTAGTACAGCAGTCCGCCGGCATCGTGGACCAGCGCACGCAGCTCGGCGATGTGGCGCTCGAACACCCCCAGGGTGGAAGGGTTGGTGAGCATGATTCCGGCGGTCCGCGGCCCGACCACCTTGCGTAGCGACTCGATGTCACAGTCGCCGTCCGCGTTGCAGGGGATCTCGATCACCTTCATGCCGCACATCGTCGCCGTGGCCGGATTGGTTCCGTGCGCGGCTTCCGGCACGATGATCTCGGTGCGATCGAGGTCACCACGCGCGTGATGGTAGGCACGAATCATCGCGACGCCGGCGAACTCCCCCTGCGCGCCGGCCATGGGTGTCAGCGACACGCCCTGCATGCCGGTGACTTCCTTGAGCATCTCCTGCAGCTCGTACATGCACTGCAGGTATCCCTGACCCTGCACGACCGGTGCCAGCGGATGGCGCCCGAGAAACTCGGGCAGCATCGCGTACTGGTTACAGCCGCGCGGGTTGTACTTCATCGTGCAGGAGCCGAGCGGATAGAAATGCGTGTCGATCGAGAAGTTCAGCTGCGATAGCCGCGTGTAGTGCCGGACCGCCTGCAGCTCCGACACCTCCGGCAGCAGGGGCCTTCGACGTCGCCGCAGCGCGGGCGGCACGTCCGCGGCCATGGCCTGCGGCATCTGCGCCTCGGCGCGCCGGCCGGAGCGGGACAGGTCGAAGATCGTCGGCTCGCGCGGCGCAGCGATCGCACTGGCGGGGGTCGGGTTCATGGCAGGCTCCTGGTTCAGGCCGCGCGCGCTGCGCCGAGTGCGGCGGCGAGTGCGTTCGCGTAACGAGCGATATCCTCGTCCGTCTTGGTTTCGGTCGCGCAGACCAGCAGCGCCGGCGCAAGTTCGGGGTAGTCGCCAGAGGCGTCGTAGCCGCCGGCGATCCCGCGCGAGGCGAGCGCCTCGAGCACAGCTGCGACCGGCGTGTCCAGCCGCAGCAGGATCTCGTGGAAGCGCGGCGAGACGAACGCCGCACGAACACCGTCAACTGCGCAGGCCGCCGCCGCGAGCTGTGCGGTGCGTGCCATCGATGCGGACGCGATCCGCTCCAGGCCCTCCGGACCGACAATCGACAGGTAGATGGTCGCCGCCGTCATCAGCAGACCCTGGTTCGTGCAGATGTTGGACGTGGCCTTGCCGCGCCGGATGTGCTGCTCGCGCGCCTGCAGCGTCAGCGTGAATCCGGGTCGCCCGTCGAGGTCGAGCGTCCGGCCGACGATGCGCCCCGGCATCTGGCGCACGTGTTCCATGCGGGTGGCCATGAAACCGAAATAGGGCCCTCCCGAGGACAACGGCACGCCCAGCGGCTGTCCCTCGCCGACAGCGATATCGACGCCCTTCTCGCCCCACTCGCCGGGCGGCTTGAGCAACGCAAGCGAGGTCGGATTGACCACCGCGATGACCAGCGCACCGTGGGCGTGTCCCCAGTCCGTGAGCCGGTCGACATCCTCGAGTACGCCGAAGAAGTTCGGCTGCTGGATCACGATCGCCGTGATGTCATCGCCCTCGTAGCCGGCGAGCGACTCGACGGCCGTCTGGCCGGTGGACGGATCGAACGCCACCTCCTCGAAGCGCAGACCCTGGTTGCCGGCGATGGCCCCGGAGCACTTGCGATAGATCGGGTTGACTGCGCGCGGCATCAGGATGCGCGAGGACTTCGAGCGCCTGTTCGCGCGCACCGACATCAGGCAGGCCTCCGCGAGCCCCGACGCACCGTCGTAGAGCGAAGCGTTGGACACCTCCATCGCCGTCAGGCTCGCGATCATCGACTGGTATTCGTAGATGGTCTGCAGCGTGCCCTGACTCGCCTCGGCCTGGTATGGCGTATAGGCCGTGTAGATCTCGCCACGCGTGGTGATCGCCCACACGGCGGCCGGAATGTGGTGCTCGTAGGCGCCTGCGCCAATGAAGTTCAGAGGCCGGCCGTCGCGCGCGGCCCGTTCCGACATCAGACGCCCGATCTGCATCTCGGACATCGCAGGCGGAATGCCGGTCAGCGGCCCCGCTCGCAGCGTGGCGGGAATCTCATCGAACAGCTCGTCGATGCTCGCCACGCCGATCGTGTCGAGCATCTCGCGGACGTCGTCCGGCGTATGCGGGATGAATGCCATGTCGCTCCCCGAGTGATCTGGGTTATTCGGCGGACTCGGCCAGGACGCGCTGATAGCCGGCGGCATCTAGCAGCGCATCCACGGCAGCGGCATCCGCCGGGGTCAGCTGCCACAGCCAGCCGTCGCCATACGGATCGGTGTTGATCTTCTCCGGCGCATCGGCGAGCGCCGCGTTGCCGGCGACCACCGTGCCGGCGAGCGGGCTGTAGACGTCGGAGGCGGCCTTTACCGACTCGACCACCGCGCACGCATCGCCTGCGGCGAGGGTGCGACCAGCCTCCGGCGTCTCGGCAAACACAATGTCACCCAGCGCATGCTGCGCGTGGTCGGTGATGCCGACCGTGGCGGTGCCGTCGGAATTGCGGCGGACCCACTCGTGGGACTTGGTGTAGCGCAGGTCTGCAGGGACATTGTTGCTCATGTACGCATCCTCGAAGATCAGGGGAAATTGGCATTCGAAAAAGGGAGGCGAAACCGGGGCGGTCCCGGCGCTAGAGCGCGATCACGGCCTTGCCGTGGCGCACGAAGGGCGGGCGCACGACCCGCGCGCGCAGGCGCTTGCCACGGATCTCCACCTCGAAGGCATCGCGAGCGGCCGCCGGCACGCGGGCAAGCGCGATCGAGCGCTCGAGCGTCGGGGAATAGGTGCCGCTGGTGGTCTGACCCTCGCCCTCGGGCGTATGGACGCTCTGGTGCGAGCGCAGCACGCCACGCTCCTCCAGCAGCAGGCCGACGAGTCGACGCGCCACCCCGGCAAGGCGTTGCGCCTCCAGTGCGCCGCGACCGATGAAGTCTCGCGGCGTGTCGAGGGCGACGGTCCAGGCAAGGCCCGACTCCAGCGGCGTGGTCGACTCGTCCATGTCGTTGCCGTAGAGATTCATGCCGGCCTCGAGCCGCAGCGTGTCGCGCGCGCCGAGTCCGCACGGGCGCACGCCCGCCGCCAGCAATCGCTGCCAGAAGCCTTCGATCTCGCCGGCCGGCATCATGACCTCGAATCCATCCTCGCCGGTGTAGCCGGTGCGCGCGACGAACGGGCCGCTCGCCCCGCTCCATTCGGTCGCAAAGAATGGCTCGAGCGCGAGCGCCGCGCTGGCGCCGGCTGCGTCCCACAGCGACGCCGTCAGCGTGCGCGCATCCGGACCCTGCACCGCGACCATCGCAAGATCGGTGCGCGCGGTGATGCTGACCTCGAAGGCGGCGGCGTGCGCGTGAATCCACGCCAGATCCTTCACCGCAGTGCCCGCGTTGACGACCACCCGGTAGCGGCCGGGCGATCGGAAATATACGATCAGGTCATCGAGCACGCCACCCTGCTCGTTCAGCATGCAGCTGTAGAGGGCCTTGCCCGGCTCTTTCAGCCGCCGGACGTCGTTGGCCAGCAGCCGGCCGAGAAAGGCGGCGGCATCGCGACCTTCCATGTCGACCGCGCGCATGTGCGAGACGTCGAAGACACCCGCAGCGCGGCGGACTGCATGGTGTTCGTCGAGCTGGGAGCCGTAGTGCAGTGGCATGTCCCAGCCACCGAAGTCGACCACGCGTGCGCCGAGCGCGACGTGCTGCGCGTAGAGGGGGGTCTGCTGGGTCATCGGGATCTCCGCGGTACACGCCACCGGACGACCCGCCGCCCAAAAAATAGGGGCGACAGGCCGTCGCCTGTCGCCCCTCTGTCCTGTGACCTGAGAGATCAAGCACAGCTCGTGCCGTGCCGCACCCCTTCGGTGGATCCTGGCGCATTGCGCCGGATCGCTCTCCAGAGTTCGCGAGACCCTGCCGTTTTTCTGCCTGAGCGTTTCCGGGCGGGTTGCGCCTTCGGCGTCGCGCGTACCGCGGGCATCACTGCCGCAGCCTCACGATCTCTCCGGACAGGTCTTAACGCGAAGCCGACATCATAGCGGCGTCGGTCGGCGCGCGTCGGAGAAAAGTACCTAGCGGCACAGCGTGCGCTTCGAGCGCCTGGCCAGGGCGGTCGCACCGGCGAATTCGGCCCAGGCGTGCGGAGCCTCCTCGAGTAACCGCGCTGAATGCGCGTTCAAATTCGTTGCGGAATACCAACGCTCGCATTTTGCTGCGTTGCAGCTTCTAAAATTGTGCCTGTTTTTCCTGCAATACATACGAGCAGCGCGTCAATCTTGCATCGAAGACTTTGTTGCGACACACTGAATTCCCATGCCGCGCGTGATGCCATTGACCGGGCGTTCAACCGCCTGAGAGGCATCCCCCGGCAAACGCTCAACGTCCACATAGGGAAGCGCCCAATGAAGTCAAAGCTCTCGTACGCGATCGCAGCCATTCTGGGGGGCGTCTCCATCGGTGCCGTCGCCGCCGAACCCGCCTCGGATACGCTCGGCGAGATCATCGTGACGGCACAGCGCCGCTCGGAAAGCATGCAGGACGTGCCGATCTCGATGCAGGCCTTCACCGCCAAGTCCCTGGGCGAGCTGAACGTCGCCACCTTCGACGACTACATCAAGTACCTGCCGAACGTGACCTCGGCCAACAACGGCCCGGGCCAGAACGAGATCTTCATGCGCGGCCTGAGTGCCGGCGCACAGCCGAGCCAGGGCAGCGGCACCACGGCGGCGTTCCCGAACGTCGCGATCTACCTGGACAACCAGTCGGGCCAGCTGCCCGGCCGCAACCTCGACATCTATGCCGCGGACCTCAACCGGATCGAGATCCTGGAAGGTCCGCAGGGCACGCTGTTCGGCTCGGGCGCCGAGGCGGGCATGATCCGCTACATCACCAATGAGCCGAAGCTCAACGTCACCGAGGGCAGCATCAAGGCCGGCTACGGCGTGACCGCGCACGGCGACCCGAACTCGGACCTGACCGCGGTGCTGAACCTGCCGTTGATCGCCGACAAGCTGGCGGTGCGCGGCGTGTTCTTCACCGACCATCGTGGCGGCTACATCGACAACGTGCCGGCGACGTTCACCCGTCGCAACACGGATGCCGGCATCCACTACGCGAACTATCCGGCCGTGGAAGGCGTCTGCCCCGACGGCCTGCCGAACAACGGCTGGTGCGTGCCGCCGGGCTCGGTGACGGCCAGCAACAACGCCATCGCCGCGCGCGCGATCAACCCGGTCACGTATCAGGGCATCCGCGTCGAGGCGAAGTACCAGTTCAACGAAGACTGGGACCTGCTGCTGACGCAGATGTACCAGAACATGCAGGCCGACGGCGTGTTCTACCAGCAGCCCAACGGCTCGGACGGCGAGACGCTCAAGCCGCTCGAGGTCACGCTGTTCAACCCGTCCTACGACAAGGACAAGTTCGAAAGCACCGCCTGGACGCTCAACGGCAAGATCGGCGCGCTGCGCGCCGTCTATACCGGCGGCTACCTCGTGCGCAAGGTCGAGCAGGTCAACGACTACACGAACTACTCGCGCGGCGTATACGCAGACTACTACCAGTGTTACGGCGCCTCGGCGGTAAACCCCTCGACCTGCTTCTCCCCCGCGGTGATCTGGCGCTCGGTCGAGCGCAACGAGCACTGGCAGCACGAGTTCCGCATCTCGACCCCGGACGACTGGCGCCTGCGTGGCATCGCGGGCGTGTACGTGCAGAACAACAAGCTCTACGACCAGAGCGACTGGCGCTACAAGACGGTCCCGGCGTGTACCTCGAACGGTGACCCGGGCACGCCCGGCAACACCGACTGCTTCACGCCGATCGGCACGACTGCAGGCACCACGGTGGTCAACCCCGGCGTGCGCGACGCGAACAGCTCGTTCTACCAGGACGACGTTCGCGAGACGAAGCAGACCGCCTTCTTCTTCTCCTTCGACTACGACCTCATCCCGAAGGTACTGACGGCGACGATCGGCTCGCGCCACTTCAGCTTCAAGAACTCGCTGAAAGGCGACGTTCCGAACAGCTTTGCCTGCTTCCAGCAGGGCGTCATACCGGGTGGCTGCCATGGCCTTGGCTACAATCTCGACGCCCAGAACCTGCAGGACACCGAGTCCGGCTGGAAGAGCCGCGTGAACCTGACCTGGCACATCACGCCGGACGTGATGGTGTACTACACCTTCTCGCAGGGCTTCCGCCCGGGCGGCTTCAACCAGAACGGCAATGCCCTGCACGCCTATGGAACGGACGGCATCCAGCAGTACGCCGTGCCCAGGGCTTACACGTCGGACAAGCTCTCCAACAACGAAATCGGCTGGAAGGCGGAGTTCCTCAACCACCGCCTGCAGTGGAACGGCGCCGTCTACAAGGAAGCGTGGAACAACGTCCAGGTCGCGTTCTTCAACCCGGGCCTGGTCGGCAACGTGTTCTACAACACCAACGGCCAGAACTTCGAACTGAAGGGCCTGGAGACCTCTGTCGTCTTCCGCGTGCTGCCGGGCCTCACGTTGCAGGCCGCCGGCTCCTGGAACCAGAGCAAGCAGACGAACTCGCCTGCGCTGATCGACAACAACGATGGCACGCTCGGCACGCCGAAGAGCAATAACTACGGCAACCCGATCGTCAAGAACTGCGACAGCTCCGGCGCAAACTGCGTGGACGTCGTCAACCCGTTCGGCCCGATCGGTTCGCCGACCGCGAACTCCCCACCGCTGCAGTTCAGCGTGCGGGCGCGCTACCAGTTCGCGATCGGCGAGTGTGAGTCGTTCCTGCAGGTCGGCGTCTCCCACCTCGGCCACTCGTTCACGCAGGCCGGCTCCAACCCGTCGATCGCCGAGGCGGGCGGCATCACGACCGGACGCCTGCGCTTCGAGAACCCGGCGTACTCGACCTGGGACGCCTCGTTCGGCATCTCCAAGGATGCGTGGAACGTGTCGATCATCGCCGAGAACCTGACCAACTCGAACGCGGCGACATTCACCAGCACCGACCAGTTCATCGTTGCGCAGACGCCATTGCGGCCGCGCGTAATCGGCGTGTCGATGGGCTGGAAGTTCTGACCTACGGACTGCGGCGGCGGGCGGACCCTGTCCGGCCCGCCCGCCCGCAGGTCGCCAGAGTCGCGAACGGGACCTGCGGGTCCCGTTTTTTTGAGGCGCAGACCTCGGCCGGGCAACAGCGTGTATTCTGGGCGAGCCCCGGGAAACTCGCGCAAGAGGTGCACGTGTCAGAACGATCCTTCATCGAAGCCCGTTCCATCGACTACGTCCCGCTCAAGGAACGGCACGGCAAGGTCTGGCACCTGTGGCCGGTCTGGTTCACCGGCGACGCGCACCTGGCGACGATCGCGACCGGGGCAGTCGGCATCGCGCTGGGCGGCAACCTCGCCTGGACCGTGATCGCTGTCCTGCTCGGCTCGGCGCTAGGCACGTTCTTCATGGCGTTTCATTCGACCCAGGGCCCGCAACTCGGGCTGCCGCAGATGATCCAGTCGCGACCGCAGTTCGGCTACGTTGGCGCGCTGCTGGTGTGGGGCGTCGCGCTGGTCACTTATATCGGCTTCAATGCGTTCAACCAGCTGCTCGCGGCCGACACGCTGACGACGCTCTATGACGCCGACAGCCACGTCACGATGCCGATCATCGGCATCATCGCCGCGCTGCTCGCCGTCGTAGGCTATGACTGGATCCATCTCATCCAGCGGATCCTAGCCTTCATCCTGATCGTGGGCCTTGCGGTGATGACTTTCGCCGTGGCGAGCTCCGCCCACTTCGAGCCCGCGCAGCTCGACCTCGGCGGCTTCAAGGCCGTGCCATTTCTGGTGCAGCTGTTCGCGGCGGCGTCCTACCAGATCGCCTGGTCGATCTACGTCTCCGACTACTCACGCTACCTGCCCAAGGACGTGGGTGTCGCCGCCTCGTTCTGGTGGACGTACCTGGGGGCGTACATCGGCGGCTCGTGGACGATGCTCGTCGGCACGGTCGCGGCCGCGATGTTCCCGGCGCTCAAGCTGACCCCGGCGCTCAAGGCCGCGGCCGATCAGCTGCTGCCGGGCGCCGGCACGCCGCTGCTGATCTGCTCGCTGCTGGGCCTGGTGACCATCACGACGCTGAACTTCTACGGCGCATCGCTGACGCTGTTGAGCGTGGCCGACTCGTTCAAGCCGATCAAGGCGACGGTGACCAAGCGCGTGGCGACCATCGCGCTGTCGCTGGTGGTGTCCGTCGGCCTTGCGCTGACGGCCTCCAAGGACTTCGTGCACGCCTTCGATGAGTTCCTGGCGATCCTGCTGTACCTGTTCACGCCCTGGACCGCGATCAACCTGGTCGACTTCTACTGGGTGCGCCGCGGCCACTATTCGGTGCGCGAGATCTTCAATCCCAACGGCCTGTACGGGCGCTGGAACTGGCGCGGGCTGGTTGCCTACGCGGTCGGATTCCTGTCGATGGTGCCGTTCTTCAGTACGGCGTCGTACGTGGGACCGGTCGCGAAAATGCTCGGCGGTGCCGACATCGCGATGCTGGTGGGCCTACCGGTCTCGACAATCGTCTACGTCCTCGCCTGCCGTTCGATGGACCTCGAGGACGAATTCAGGAAGGCCGCCCTCGCCGACGAGGGACTGGACCCCGCCTGAGCGGGACGACCGCCTCGTCAGCGCTGGCTGGTTCGCCAGTTCGGCGATTCGTAGAACGGCGCGTCCGAGCGCAGCAGGGGTCGGCCCCGGATATGGTCGGCCGCTTTCTCGGCGAGCATGATCGTCGGCGCGTTCAGGTTGCCGTTGGTGATAGACGGCATGATCGACGAGTCGACGACCCGCAGCCCCTCGAGTCCGTAAACCCGTGTCTCGGGATCCACGACGGCCATGCGATCGTCGGCCGCGCCCATCTTGTTCGAGCACGAGGGGTGGTAGGCCGTCTCGACCTTCTGGCGGATGAACTCGTCGATCTGCTCGTCGCTGTCCACCGCGCCGCCCGGCGCGATCTCCCGGCCGCGATACCGGTCGAACGCGCTCTGCGCGAAGATCTCGCGCGTCAGCCGAACGCACGCGCGCATCTCTGTCCAGTCGTCCGCGTGGCTCATGTAGTTGAACAGGATCTTCGGCTTCTCGAGCGGGTCGGGGCTCATGAGGCGTACGTGCCCGCGGCTCTTCGAGCGCATCGGTCCGACGTGCGCCTGAAAGCCATGCTCGCTCGCCAGCGAGCTGCCGTCGTAGCTCACTGCCAGCGGCAGGAAGTGGTACTGGATGTCCGGGTACTGGATGCCGGCTCGGCTGCGCAGGAAGCCGCAGGTCTCGAAATGATTGGTCGCCCCGAGGCCGGTCTTGAACAGCACCCACTCGACGCCGATCCTGAGCTTGGCGAGAGGGCTCATTGCCGAGAACAGCGTGATCGGCTCGCGGCACGCGACCTGGAAGTAGAACTCGAGGTGATCCTGCAGGTTTTCGCCGACGCCCGGCAGGTCGTGAACGACCGGGATCCCGAGCTGCTGCAGCTCGGCGCCGGGGCCTACGCCTGAAAGCTTCAGCAGCTGCGGCGAGGCGATCGAACCTGCGGACACGATCACCTCGCGTCGCGCACGCACGACCCGCTCGACCCCACCCCGAACGTAGCGAACCCCGACCGCGCGACGACCCTCAAACAGCACCTGGCTTGCGAGCGCGCGACTCTCGACCTTCAGGTTCGGCCGCGACATGGCCGGGCGCAGGTACGCGTTCGCGGTGCTGGCGCGGACACCACGCTCGACGGTCATGTCCATCCGCCCGAAGCCTTCCTGCTGGAAGCCGTTGACGTCGTCGGTGTGCGGATAGCCTGCTTCCTTCGCGGCCGCGAGCCATGCCGCGTGCAGCGGGTTCTTGAGCGTCCCGTAACAGGTCCCGACCGGACCCTCGCCGCCGCGGTAGTCGGTGGCGCCCTCGGCGCGCCGCTCGGCGCGATTGAAGTACGGCAGCACGTCCGCGTAGCTCCAGCCGCGCGCACCCTCCGCCTCCCAGCGCTGGTAGTCGAAGGCGTTGCCGCGGATGTAGACCAGGCCGTTGATCGACGAGGAGCCGCCGAGCACCTTGCCGCGCGCCGTGTGGATGCGCCGGCCGCCAAGGTCAGGTTCAGGCTCCGAGTAGTAGAACCAATTGAACTCCTTGCGATTCATCGGGATCGCAAGCGCCGACGGCATCTGGATGAAGATCGAGCGGTCGGAGCCGCCGTACTCGAGCAGCAACACGGTGCTCTGCCCATCCTCGCTCAGGCGGTTGGCAAGGACGCAGCCGGCGGAGCCGGCGCCGACGATCACGTAGTCATAGGTCGAGTTATCCACGGCAGCGCCTTCAGTAAGGGGCGTCGACGTCACCCAGCGCGACGTAGACGCTCTTGAGTTGAGTGTAGTGCTCGATCGCAGCGCGGCCGTTCTCACGGCCAAGACCCGAGCGCTTGTGGCCGCCGAACGGCAGTTCTATCGGCGTGACATTGTAGTGATTGATCCAGCAGGTGCCCGCCTCGAGGCGCGCGATCACCCGGTGGCCGCGCGTCAGGTCGTTGGTGAACACCCCCGCGGACAGGCCGAACTCCGTCGCGTTCGCCCGCTCGATCACCTCCTCCTCGTCATCGAACTCAAGCACGCTCATGACCGGCCCGAAGATCTCCTCGCGGACGATCGTCATGTCGTCGTGGCAGCCGTCGAAGACGGTCGGTGCGACGAAGAAGCCGTTCGAAAGGTCACCGCTGGTGACGCGGTGACCACCGGTCAGAAGTCTTGCGCCTTCGGCCTGCCCGCGCGCGATGTAGCCCAGGACCTTCTCCATGTGGGCTTCGGAGATCAGCGCACCGACCTGGGTCCGCGGGTCCATGGGGTCGCCGACGCGCATCGCAAGCACCCGCGCCTTGAGCTTGTCGAGAAATGCAGCCCTGACCTTGCGATGCACGAACACGCGCGTCGCGTTGGAACACACCTCGCCGGCCGAATAGAAGTTGGCGAGCAGCGCACCCCCGACGGCATTGTCGAGCTTGGCGTCGTCGAACACGATCAGCGGCGACTTGCCGCCGAGTTCGAGCGTGACGTACTTGAGTGTGCCGGACGCATCGCTCATCACGGCCTTGCCGGTGCCGACCTCGCCGGTCAGCGAGATCTTGCGGATGCCAGGATGCCTGCTCAGCAGGCGGCCGGTGTCGGCCTTGCCCTGCACCACCTGGAAGACGCCCGGCGGCAGGCCCGCCGCGTCGAACGCCTTCTTCAGCTCGATCGCGGTCAGCGGCGTCAGCTCCGCCGGCTTGAAGATCATCGCGTTGCCACAGGCAAGCGCGGGCGCCGACTTCCAGCAGGCGATCTGGATGGGGTAGTTCCACGCCCCGATGCCGGCGACGACGCCGAGCGGCTCGCGGCGCGTGTAGCCGAACGCCCCCGGTCCGAGGTCGATATGCTCGCCGGCGATGGTCGCTGCGATCCCTGCGTAGTACTCAAGGCAGTCCGCTCCCGAGATGACATCGACGACGCTGGTCTCCTGGATCGGCTTGCCGGTGTCGCGAGTCTCGAGTTCGGCCAGCTCCGTATTGCGCGCGCGCAGGATATCGGCGGTCCGGCGCAGCACGCGGCCGCGCTCGGTACCGGTCATGGCGGCCCACCGACGCTGCCCCTCGGTCGCCGCCGCGACCGCCGCGTCGACTTCCGCCGGACCGTCGATGCGCAACTCCGCGAGGGTCGCGCCGGTGGCGGGATTGATGGTGCGGAAGTGACCCTCGACCCCGCTCGCCACCACGCGCGCCGCCGCCGCCGCAGGCGGCGCGCGCTCGCGCAGGCGCCCTTCAACGAACGCGGTCAGCAGACCACGGGCCGCCTCGCTATCGGCCTCCACCCAGTCCGACAGCGCCGCGCGCAGCCAGACACCGTCGATCATGGCCG
This sequence comes from Pseudomonadota bacterium, assembly GCA_025356815.1. GTDB lineage: Bacteria > Pseudomonadota > Gammaproteobacteria > Steroidobacterales > Steroidobacteraceae > CAIKZZ01. Next base: position 9,061 of record JANXQL010000013.1, on the reverse strand, counting down.
CGATCATCGCGGCGAGGGTGCGCGCCTCGTCGGCGGGCAGCATCTGCGCGAGTGCGTGGCGAAGGTTCGACAGCATGCGACGCTGGTACGCCTTCTGCACGCGCAAGAGCGCGGGCACGTGCCGCAGCTGGCCCCAGAACGCGAGCCATGCATTGCCGGTGCGCTGGTGGAACTCCTGCGGCGCGAGGTTCGCGTCGATGACCGCCTGTACGCGACCGCGCGGCGTGCGAGCGAGCTGCAGTTTCGCGCGCACGTTGGCGTGCACGCCGCGGCTCAGGCGACGGAACGCAGCCTCGAGCAAACCGTCTTTGTCGCCGAAGTAGTGACCGATCAGCCCGGCCGAGACGCCGGCACGACCGGCGATCTGAGCGAGCGTGCTACCCACGTAGCCCAGTTCTGCCAGACAATCGATCGCGACCTCGATCAGCTGCTCGCGGCGATCCTCCTCGAGCCGTTCGGTCCCCGCACCCTTGGCGGCCGCAGGCCCTGCGGCGGAGTTGCCTTTGCTTGACTGGTTGTTCAGTGTAGTGCTCCTGATGGATGCCCGGGCACGCGCCGGGCCAGTCCCCAAAGCGGATTCACAGCTTTGGCTGAAGTCGATGTTTTGACTAAACTTATTTATAATCAATAGGATATTAAGGATCGCCGGCCATCGGCCGTCGGCCGGTTGAACGGCCGTTCAGTCGGGCCGTGGGGGATGATGCCGACCCGGCGTCCACGGGGTCAAGGGAGAATCGGATGAGATCCGACGGGCGCAGTTGGCGCAGCACTATGCTTCTCGCCGGCCGGCCGGTGGCATCGCTCGGCGCGCTGGTGCTCGCGCTGTCGCCGAGCACCACCCGCGCGTCGGAGGCTTCGGCCTTCGAGCGCTGGGTCACCCGCCACAAGATCCCGGTCGGGGACAGCGTCACCTCGCTGGTCGAGTACGTCAAACATCACGGCCGGGGGTTCTTCGACGCCCTGTCGCTGGTCGTGCGTGGCAGCACCGACGCGGTCCAAAGTGGTCTGATGGCCATCCCGGCGCCACTGCTAATCGTGCTGGTCACGCTGCTCGCGTACGCGCTGCGGCGCTCGCTGCCGCTGTGCCTGTTCGTGGCGCTGGCCTTGATGTTCATCATCAACCAGGGCTACTGGTCCGCGACGCTGGAGACCCTCGCCCTGGTGCTGGTCGCCGCATTCGTCTCGACACTCATCGGTGTACCGCTGGGCATCGCGGCGGCGCATCACCCGCGCCTGTACGCCATGTTGCGTCCGCTGCTCGACCTGATGCAGACGCTGCCGACGTTCGTCTATCTCACGCCGACGCTGGTGCTGTTTGGCCTGGGGGTCGTGCCGGGCCTGCTCTCGACCGTGATATTCGCGCTGCCGGCGCCGATCCGGCTCACGCACCTGGGCATCTCGTCGGTCCCGACGTCGCTGCTCGAGGCAGGCGAGGCGTTCGGCGCGACGCGGCTGCAGCTGTTGCTGCGCATCGAGCTGCCCAGCGCCGCAACGACGATCGTCGCCGGCATCACTCAGTGCATCATGCTCAGCCTGTCGATGGTCGTGATCGCGGCGCTGGTGGGCGCTGGCGGCCTCGGCGTCCCGGTCGTGCGCGCCCTGAACACCGTGCAGGTCGGCATGGGTTTCGAGGCGGGACTTGCCATCGTGCTGCTCGCCATCATCCTCGACCGAATCACTCGTCCCTCCGACAAGGCAGGCAATCGGTGAGCATCGCCCTCGAGTTCCGCGACGTCGACATCCTGTTTGCCCGCGAGAGCGGGCGCGACGGCAAGCGCGCGCTCCAGTCGGCACTCGGTGCCCTCGACGCGGGCCGCACACGGGCTGAGATACAGAAGGACAACGGCGTCGTCGTCGGGGTCGCCGGCGCAAGCCTTGCCGTTACCCGCGGGCACATTTCCGTACTGATGGGTCTGTCGGGCTCCGGCAAATCGACGCTGCTGCGGGCCGCCAACGGCTTGAACCGGGTGACGCGCGGCAACGTGCTGCTCGACGATGGCACCGCGATCGTCGATGTCGCCAGCTGCGACGGTGCGACGCTGCGCCGGCTGCGACGCGGCTGCATTGCGATGATGTTCCAGCAGTTCGGCCTCCTGCCTTGGCGCACGGTGCGCGACAACGTCGGCTTCGGTCTGGAATTGCGCGGCGATCCGCTGGCGACGCGCCGCCGGATCATCGACGAGAAGCTCGAGCTGGTGGGCCTGTCGCAATGGGCCGACCGGCACGTCAGCGAGCTGTCCGGTGGCATGCAGCAGCGCGTGGGGCTCGCGCGCGCCTTCGCCACGGACGCCGACATCCTGCTGATGGACGAGCCGTTTTCCGCGCTCGACCCGCTCATCCGCGCGAAGTTGCAGGACGAGCTCGGCCAGCTGCAGGAACGGGTCCGCAAGACGATTCTGTTCGTCACGCACGACCTCGACGAGGCGCTCAAGCTGGGCGACCAGATTTCGGTGCTGGAGGGTGGCCGGATCGTCCAGACCGGCAGCGCCGAGGACATCGTGCTGCGGTCGGCCACCGCCTATGTGACCGAGTTCGTGCAGCACATGAATCCATTGACGGTGCTCACGGGCCAGATGGTGATGACCGCCGCAGGCGAGCTCGCCCGGCGCGATGGCGAGTTGTCGCTGGACGAGGCCGGTGCCTACCGGCTGGCGCTGGACGCCGCCGGCGCCCCACAGGCGGTCCGCCACCGGGACCGGATCCTGGGACTCGCCATCGACGCAGGCGTCGGGCCCCTCCCGCCACCGGCGGGGGTCGCGGTCACGCCGCTGGCGACCCCGCTGCGCCGACTGATCCAGTTGCTGCGCCAGACCGGGCACCCGGTGCTGCTGACGCAGGCCGGGGCGTTCGCCGGGGTCTGTGGCTCCGGCGAGGTGATCCGGGCCCTGGCCGGCGGGCAGGGCGCCCCGAGGCACGCCAATGCCGCAAACTGATCAGACCCGGCCCGGCCGCATGACCATACTGCCGCATGGATTCAGGAGGTCGGGCCCCTATGGATGAGCAACAGGCAGAGGCGTCGTCGCGACGCAGCCGTGGCGGCGGTCGTGAAGCGAAGCGTGCGGCGCGTGCGGCGCGGTCGGCGGTCACGATCCCCTACATCACCCGTTCGATCCCGTACTTCGAGGTCCTAGGCGAGGAGGCCCTCGCCACGATCGAGGCGAACGCCGACACGATCCTGGCGGAGGTGGGCATCGACTTTCGCGACGACCCGGAAGCCCTCGAGATCTGGAAGGCCGCCGGCGCCGAGGTCGATGGCGAGCGCGTCCGCTTCCCGCGCGGCATGTGCCGCACACTGGTGCAGAAGAGCGCCCCGCGCGAGTTTATTCAGCACGCGCGCAATCCGGCTCGCAATGTAGTCATCGGCGGGCGCAACACCGTGTTCGCACCGGCCTACGGCTCGCCGTTCATCCGCAGCCTGGACGACGGTCGCCGCTATGCGCGCATCGAGGACTTCCGCAACTTCGTCAAGCTCGCCTACATGGCGCCCGCCCTGCACCACTCCGGCGGCACCATCTGCGAACCGGTCGACCTGCCGGTCAACAAGCGCCACTTCGACATGGTCTACAGCCACATCAAGTACAGCGACAAGGCGTTCATGGGCAGTGTCACGGCGCCCGAGCGCGCCGAAGACACCGTCGAGATGGCGAAGATCCTGTTCGGGCCCGATTTCGTGGACCCCACCACCGGTCGCAACAAGACGGTGCTGGTCAGCCTGATCAACGCGAACTCGCCCATGACCTTCGACGCGACGATGCTCGGCGCGCTGAAGGTCTACGCCCGGGCCAACCAGGCGACGATCGTCACGCCGTTCATCCTCGCCGGCGCCATGTCACCGGTGACCGTGGCCGGAACCGCCGCGCAGACGCTCGCCGAGTCGCTGGCCGGCATGGCATTCGCCCAGCTGGTGAACCCGGGCGCGCCGGTGATTTTCGGCAGCTTCGCCTCGTCGATCTCGATGCAGTCGGGCGCGCCGACCTTCGGCACGCCGGAGCCTGCGCTGGTGCTGTACGTCATGGCCGCCCTCGCCCGCCGCCTCGGCGTGCCGTTCCGCTCCGGTGGCGGACTGTGCGGCTCGAAGATCTCGGACGCGCAGGCCGCCTACGAGTCGGCGAACACGCTGCTGCCGACCTGCCTCGCGGGTGTCAATTTCGTGCTGCACACGGCCGGCTGGCTCGAGGGCGGGCTTGCGATGGGCTACGAGAAGTTCGTCATGGACGCCGACCAGGCCGGCATGATGCAGACGTTCCTGTCCGGCGTGGACATGACCGAGAACGGCCAGGCGATGGACGCGATCCGAGAGGTCGGGCCGGGCAAGCACTTCCTCGGCTGCGCGCACACGCAGGCGAACTTCGAGACCGCGTTCTACCGCTCGCCGCTGACGGACAACAACAGCTACGAGCAGTGGGAGGCGGAAGGCGCGAGCGACATGACCGTCCGCGCGAATGCCTACTGGAAGAAGCAGCTGGCCGAGTACGAGGCACCAGCCCTCGATCCTGCGATCGACGAGGCGCTGCTCGACTACATGACCCGCCGCAAGAACTCGTTCCCGGACTCCAACGTCTAGGGCGCGGGCGGCCAGAGCACCGGGAACAGCGGGTGCTCCAGCGGCGCGCCCGCCGGCAACTCCGCCTCCAAACCCGGGAACGCCGGTGAGGTGGCCCACCGCCTGGGCGCGTGGGTCACATCGTCACCGGTCAGCCGCAGCGAGAACACCCGCCGCCGCCGGCCCGGCTCCACGCCTGCGGACGCATGCAGCGTCAGCATGTGGAACGCGACCACGTCGCCCGGCTGCAGGTCCCAGCCGAGAATGCGGTGCGCAGACCGATCCGCCTCGATGTCCGGCAGGTCCTTGAGGCTGCCTTCCGGAAACCACTTTGCCTCGTTGCTCATGAAGGAGCGCGGCATCAGCCACGGCCCGGCATGCGAGCCTGCCACGAACTCCAGCGTCGCTGCCCGGCTCACCGGGTCCACCGGGATCCAGAAGCTGACGTTCTGGCGGCCGTCGATGTTGTAGTAGGGCTGGTCCTGGTGCCACGGCGTTCCCTGCCGCGTGCCGGACTCCTTGGTCAGCATGTGGTCGTGGTAGAGGCGCACTCGCCGGCTGCCGGTGAGCCGGGCGGCCACGGGGCCAAGTGGCGCGGTGTGAATGAAACGATGGTAGTGCTCGTTCTGCTGCCAGCAGCAGAAATCCTCGATAAAGAACCCCGGGTCGTCGCTGCGGCTGGCGACCTTGGCGCGCGGGCTGGGCGCGGCGAGATTGGCGTCGATCCCTGCCCTGAGCGTTGCGACCTCGTCCGCACTGAGCAGGCCGCGCAGACAGACGGCGCCGTCGCGCTGATAGGCCTCGACGACCTCTGCATCGACGATACCCGGGGCTGGCTCTCGAATCATCGCCTCGTCTCCCGCCGAAGGATCAGGGGGTCGCCACAACTCGCAGTGCGCGTGCGCCGAGCCACAGCCAGCCCAGGCACCCCGCGCCGAACATGATCGCGACGGCCGCAGCCGGCGTCCAGTCGCGGACATCCGCGGCCGGCATGCTCGCGAGCATCAGGCTTGCGATCAGCACGATCCGCGCACCCTCGAGCCAGGCGTAGCCGCGCCGCGCCTGCGTGAGACCACCGAGAATCCACTGCGACCCGACCAGCAGCGCGAGACAGGCCAGCGCCCGGCCCACCGGCCAGCCGGGCACCATGGCCATGAAGAAGGCTCCCAGGCCGAGGATCCCGAAGCCCTGCATCAGACAGTACGCGCCGAGCGTGGCCGGCAAGGACGGTGAGAACTTGGCGCGGCGCGAAAGCTCGAAGGCGGGCCTGGGATCCCGGGCCGCGACGTCGTCGGGTCGCCAGCCGGGACGCGCGCAAAAGACACGCACGCGATCCGCCCAGGAGCGCGCGAGCGCAGCGTCGCGCAGCAGCGCGGCATAGGTATGCAGGTTGGCCCACAGCGGATTCCACGAGCGTAGCGGGTCGCGGGTGCCGTAGACGACCGGCACCGAGGCGAGCTCCGGCTGGAACGTGCCGAACAGCCGGTCCCACACGATCAGGATGCCGCCGTAGTTGCGGTCGAGGTACTCGTCGTTGACGCCGTGATGGACGCGGTGGTTTGAAGGTGTCGCAAGCAGGCGATCCAGCACGCCGAGCGAGCCGATCTGTTCGGTGTGGATCCAGAACTGGTAGAGCAGATCGATCAGGCTGACGAACAGGAACAGCCGCGGCGGGAACCCCGCCAGCGCCATCGGCACGTAGAACAGCCACGACAGCAGGAAGCTGCTGGAGGTCTGGCGCAACGCCGTCGACAGGTTGAACTCCTCGCTTTGGTGGTGCACCACGTGCGCCGCCCACAGCACGTTGATCTCGTGCCCGAGCCTGTGGTTCCAGTAGTAGAGGAAGTCGTAGAGCACGAGCGCCGCGACCCAGACCCAGGCGCGGCTGTCGTCCAGCGTCGTCAGCCGCGCGGCGTCGTAGAGGGCGACGTAGATGCCGAAGCTGAACAGCCGCGTGTAGACGCCGACATAGGTGGACAGCGCACCGAGGCTGACGCTGCCGAGGGCGTCGCCGAGCCGGTACGGGCTGCGCCGGCGCAGCGCCGCCACCGCGCACTCGAGCGCGATCATGATCAGGAACACCGGCGTCGCCCAGAGAAGGACCTTCTCGTACATGGCGGCGCCTTCGCCCGCGCTAGGCGCGCGCCGGCGGGCGGCGGGTGCGCCGCTCGCGCCCGTCGGTCTGCGCCACGACCTTCGGCTCCGGCAGGTCGACCACCGAGCGCAGGTTCGGATACGGCGCCGTCTTGTGAGGGAAGGCCATCGACTCGACGAAGTGCGCCTGGAAGCGCGGCTCGATCGCGGTCTCGATCTTCTCGACCTTGCGGACGATCTTCTCGATCAGGTCCCGCGAACGGGAATCCAGCAGCGCGATACGCGCGCCGGTACCTGCCGCGTTGCCGGCCGAGGCGACGTTCGCCAGATCACAGTCCGGGATCAGGCCGAGCACCATCGCGTACTTGACGTCGATATGGCTGCCGAAGGCCCCTGCGAGCCGGATGCGCTCCACCTTATCGATGCCGAGACGCTCCATCAGCAGCAGAATGCCGGCGTGCAGCGCCGACTTCGCCAGCTGGATCGCGCGCACGTCGTTCTGGGTAATCGCAAGCCGCTGCGCGCCCTCGTGCAGGACGTAGGCGTGGGTGCGGCCGTTGGCGATGATGCGCGGCGAGCGGGCCGCGAGCGCGCCGTCAACGACCCCGTCCTGATTGATGATACCGGTCAGGTAGAGCTCGGCCATCACCTCGATGATGCCCGAGCCGCACACGCCGGTGACGCCGGTCTTGGCCACCGCCTCGGCGAAGCCCGGCTCGTCCGACCACAGGTCGGACCCGATGACCTTGAAGCGAGGCTCCAGGGTCTGGCTGTCGATGCGAACGCGCTCGATCGCGCCGGGGGCGGCGCGCTGGCCGCAGCTGATCTGCGCGCCCTCGAAGGCAGGTCCTGTCGGACTCGAGCACGCGACGAGCCTGTCGCGGTTGCCGAGCACGATCTCGGCATTGGTTCCCACGTCGACGACCAGCGTCATCACCGTGGCGAGGTCCGGCCGCTCGGCGAGCACGACGCCTGCGGTATCGGCGCCGACGTGGCCGGCGATGCACGGCAGCACGTAGACACGCGCGCTGGGGTTGAGCGTCAGACCGATGTCGGCCGCCGTGACGGTGACAGAACTATCGACGGCGAGCGCGAATGGAGCGCCGCCGAGCTCTACCGGGTCGAGGCCGAGCACCAGGTGATGCATGATCGGATTGCCGACCAGTGTCATCTCGAGAATGGCGTTGTGGTCGACGCCGGCGGAACGCGCAACGTCGGTCGCAAGGTCGCTAAGCGCCGTGCGCACAGCGTCCGTCATCTGCGCCGCGCCACCGGGGTTCATCATCGAGTACGACACGCGGCTCATCAGATCCTCGCCGAAGCGGATCTGCGGGTTCATCAGGCCTGCCGAGGCGACCACCTCGCCGTTGGTCAGGTCGCACAGGTGGGCCGCGATCGTCGTCGAGCCGACGTCCACGGCCATGCCGTAGACCTTTTCGCGAAAGCCCGGCCAGACCGCGACGATCTGCGATCGGCTGTGCACGGCGACCGTGACCTTCCAGTCGCCGGCGCGCAACGCGACCTGCAGGCCCTGCAGCACCTTGAGGTCGCAGCCGACGCCCAGCAGCTGCCATTCGCGCGCGAGCGCGTCCTGCAGCCGCTTAAGGTCGCCTGACGGATCGTGCATGTCCGGTTCTGCCACCTCGACGAAATGCAGGGTGATGACCGGGTACAGCTCGATATCACGCGCCTCGGCCGCCTTGCGCACGACTTGGCGGTGCACCTGGCTGGTTTCGGGCACGTCGACGACGACGTCGCCCTGCACGCGCGCCTGGCACGACAGTCGCCGCCCGGCGGCGAGCACCTGACGGTTCGCCAGGCGCTGCTCGGCGGTCGTCATGGCCGACAGGTGGTCGGCGGCGGAGCGCACGCCGTGCTTGGCGAACTCGCCCTCCTGGATCAGCACCTGACAGCGCGTGCACAGGGCGCGCCCGCCACAGACGGAGTCGATGTCGACACCGAGGGTGCGAGCCGCCGCCAACAGCGGTGTGCCGATCCGGAACCGCCCGCGTTTGCCGGACGGTGTGAAGACGACGAGAGCGTCAGGCTCGGTCACTACCGTGCCTCAGGCCGTCGGGCGGCGGCGCAGCCCGCCTTCGCGACGGCCACGGCCCGCGCCCTCGGTCGGCGCACCGGCCGCCGGCACGTCGCGGTACTTGCGGATCCAGCGCGCGCAGTCCGGGTCGTGGCCCATCATCACGTCCGCGCCCATGACCGCCTGCATCGTCTCGAGGTGCAGGGGGTTGGTGATCGCGGAGGTCATGCCCGAGCCGATCGCCATGGTCAGGAAGGCGGCGTTGATGCCGTGACGGTTGGGCAGCCCGAAGCTGACATTCGACGCGCCGCAGGTGGTGTTCACCTTCAACTCGGTCTTCAGGCGGTGGACAAGGCGCATCACCTGCACGCCGGCCTGGTTGATCGCGC
>JANXQL010000199.1 GCA_025356815.1 Pseudomonadota bacterium | reverse complement strand
CGGCTGATCGTGTACTCGACTATGTTCGCCGGTCTGACATCGGCCGCGTTGCAGACGTGCAAAATCGTCTCGCTGCCTTTCGTGGTCAGACTTCTGATCAAGCTATCCTTGATTGCGTCGGCATATTGATCGGCTACTGTTACGACACGATCGAACGTGCGCGCCGGCGCGCCATATTCGAGGCCATGGAGGCGGCTAAGCAAGGTCGGGACCCGGAACGCTTTCGACGGCGCCTGCTCGACTACTTGCAGGAGGGCATGGATCCCGATGCGTTTCAGAGCTTGGTGGGTTCCGAAACAATCAATTTCGATACCTGCGTCGAAATGGTCGGGAAGGTGAACAACGCGGTCGAGGCGGGTGAACTGCGCGGGATCACCATCCGGTTTCTGGAGTCCTACCCTGACCATCCGGCCCTGCTGATGCTGCGGGCCGTCAGCGAATCAATGAGCGAGGACTGCGACGACAGTGTTGTGCTGGATTCACTGCGAAATCTGTTCGGTGCGGCCGCGGCGAAGTATTCGATCGCTCGCGCGCCGCTGGACGACATTCTCAGAAAGGTCGCTACGATCGGCGCGACCCGAAGCGCAACGCTCCTGCCCGCGCTGTTGTTGGCGGTCGAGGATGTCTCGTATTTCTCAAGCGACCGCAAACATGAATACGAAGCCTTGGTGCGCCAGTCCATGACGGTTGCACCGTCGGATACCGAAGATGTCGTATTGGTCTCCAAGTTCAAGGCGGCACTCATTGCAGCTCATTCGGCCGTCAAAGCGGCTGGATACCTATCTCGGGAGTAGAAAGCATGGCGCTGGAAGCGGAAATGCGTGCGAGAGTCGAACAGTCCGTGAAAGACCTGGATCAGGTTGTACACAGCCTGCAGGAGGTGAAACGGCTGGCGGACGTGAACCAAGCGTCCACCGATCAACTTGCCAAGCTCACGGTGGCGATGGATTCCGCCGGCGGCCAGATACACGCATTGCTGGAAACCATTGGACATGCGGGTCAGACCCTGATTGCCGGCGCCGATACCCTGAAAGCGGCGGATCCTGCGCCGGCCATGGCGGAAATCAAGGTCGTTGTCGGTGAGGCGAAGGCGGAATCCGCCGCGATACGCCAATCGATTGCGGCGTCCGACCGACGGCTGGAGTCGTTCGCCAAAGCATTGGAAACGACCCCGGGCGCGGTTTCCGAGATTCGAACCGCGACCGGGAACCTGGCTGACAAATTGAGTGAATTTGCAAGGGACTCTGCTGCAGGTAACGCGCAGATCATCCAGGAACTCAGTGTCCGACTCGACGAACTTTCGAAAAAGCTCGAAACGACCTCGGAGACAGTTTCCGAAATTCGAACCGCGACCGGGAACCTGGCCGACAAACTGGGAGAGATTGCAAGAGACTCCACCGCAGGCAATGCGCAGATCATCCAGGAACTCGGCATTCGGCTCGACGAACTCTCGAAAAAGATCGATTCGGCAAGTCAACTTCTTGTGCCCTTGACGTTGGCCGCGTGGTTGGCGGTGGCATTCGCAGCTGTTGGGGCAGGCGCGGCGGTGTGGCTGAAGTTGGGGTAGGGCAGTAGGTGACCGACCGAAATTCGATTGGTACGGCTTACCGTGAAACGAGATCAACTTCGATCGTCCAAGTTCGATAAGCACGGCATACTACCCGCGAACCTCGCGCGCCTGTACGCCGGGGAGGAGCAATTGCGCGATCAAGCGATCATCATCGTCGCGGGGGATGCCAATGCGCAACTTCACCTCGCAATTGGGGAAAGGTTTTTCAAACCCCCTTTTTCCTCCCCCTTGGCACCCCGAACACGACCTTCGGCGCGTGTGCGTGGTCTTTGAAAGTGCCGCAGAACTGTTGAGCATTGACTGCGCCGCCGAAGATCGTCCTTCTTGGGCGCCTGCCGCGGGTTATCCCTGCTCTGCATTCCGCTTCAATCAGTCCCGCAAACCCTCGGACGCAGCCGACTCCAGCGGCCCTGGTCACCGGGTCGCCTGAACTGTCGCGGTTGGGCAGCGTCAGGCCGCTTGCAGCGCCTGGCCACGAGCTGGCGCCCGAGGGGGTGCCCTGGCCTGCAGACCCAGGTGCGTGAGGATCTTCTCTATGACCGGCGCTTCCAGGATCGCCGCAATGATCTTCAGCTCGCCACCGCAGTTCGGGCAGTGCTCCATGTCGATCTCGAACACGCGCTTGAGCAGCTTCGCCCAGCTCAGGCGCACCGGTCGGTGGTGCGCACAGTTCGCCTCGCACTCGGCGGGCTGTGTGGCCTGCGCGGGCGCCTCGGCCTCTTGCGGCACCACCAGCGCGCGCGGCTTGGCGTTGGGCGCCAGCACGCCGTGGAAGCGGATCAGATGCAGCCGAGGTCTGGGCACCAGGGCTGCCAGCCGCTGCATGAACTCCAGCGGCGACATGACCAAGTGGGTGGTGCCATCACGCCAGGCGGTCTTGAGCT
>JANXQL010000183.1 GCA_025356815.1 Pseudomonadota bacterium | reverse complement strand
CTCGCGCTGTCGGACAGCGCGAGCTCGCGCGCCGCAAGGTAACGCTCATCGAAGCTCCCCGCAGGCTGCGCGGCGAAGGTGGCTGCTGCGCCGACCAGCATCGCAGCGCAGGCCAGTGACTTGAAAAGAGTCTTCATTTCGCAGCCTCGACCCGCGCGGCGTGGGCCCCCGTCGCGGTCGGGTCGATCGCTTCGCGGATGCCCGTGGCCGGCGGTTCGTCGGCGTCGTCGGGCGCTGACCGCTGCCAGGAGCCATCGCGCACGATCCGGCCCCAGTCGCTGCGCGCCTTGCCGCTGAAGAGCCACTTGATCAGCCCGACCAGGCGGAAGAGCGTGGTCATCTGCCGGTAGCCGAAGTTCTCGATGACCGCGGCGCCAAACAGGATCAATTGCTGGCCGACGCGCGGGTACATCTGGAACGATAGGCGCTCGAGGAAGATCGCGTTCATGGACAGCAGAATCCCCATGCCGATCGACAGGAACAGGAACACCAGGAACGACTGCAGCGGGATCAGGTGCAGCAACCACAGCGTGACCATTGCCACGTAGCCGGTCACCTCGACGAGGGGGCCGAGCAGCTCGAACACGATCATGAAGGGCAGCGCCAGGAAGCCGATCAGGCCGGCGCGGCGGCTGAACATCATCCGCACGTTCGGCACCAGGCTCTCGGCGAGACCGCGCTGCCAGCGTATTCGCTGCGACATCAGCGACTTGACGTCGGTGGGCACCTCGGTCCAGCAGATGGGGTCGGGGACGAACGTGATCCGGTACGGGCGTTTGGAGCGGCGCAGCCTGCGGTGCAGCCGCACGACCAGGTCCATGTCCTCGCCGACGGTGTCGGTGCGGTAGCCACCCACCGCGACTACGTGCTCCTTGTAGAAGACACCGAATGCACCGGAGATGACCAGCAGGGCGTTCATCGGCGACCAGCCCATTCGACCGAACAGGAAGGCTCGCAGGTACTCGACGCTCTGGAACAGCGGCAGCATGCGCCGCGGCAGTTCGACCTTCTCGAGGAAGCCGTTCTTGACCGTGCAGCCGTTCAGGACCCGGACCACGCCGCCGCTGGCGACCGTGGTGGAGTCGTCGAGGAACGGTCGCACGACGCGGGCGAGGCTGCCGGGGTTGAGGATGCAATCCGCGTCGATGGCGCAGAACAAGGGGTAGCGGATGCAGTTGATGCCCGCGTTGAGGGCATCCGACTTGCCGCCGTTGTCCTTGTCGACCATGCGCAGGCGCGGGAATCGAGGCGATGCGTAGATCGCGCGGATGGGCTCAGTGGGCAGCCGCTGCCGGTAGGCTTCGGGGAACTCGACCATCGCGAATGCCGCGATGACGCGCGCGACCGTCTCGTCGTTGGAGCCGTCGTTGACGACGACGATCTCGAATTCCGGGTAGTCGAGCCTCAGTACCGAATGGATCGTCGAAACGATCGACTGCTCTTCATTGAAGGCCGGGATCAGGATGCTGATCGGCGGCTGGTACGCGGGCAGGATGCGGGGCAGGTACGGCGCGCGATTGTCGCGCATGTAGCGGATCGTCGTCGTGACCGAGATGAAGTGCAGCGCGAGGTAGGCCACGCTGATGACGATGAAGTAGGCGAAGAATACCCACTGCAGCTGCAGCAGCCAGTAGGCGAGGAACGCGCTCATGCCGCCACCTCGATGGTCTGTTCGGCCAGCACATGGTCGATGATGTCACGCGCGTAGGAGTCGGTCTGCGCCTGCTGGATGCGGCGCGCGTCTTCCGTGGTGATGAAGCTGAGCTTCAGCAGCGCCTGCGCGGCGCGATAGCGCACCCACCATTGCTGGTCCGAGAGCAGCCCAACCAGCAGCGTCTCGTCACCCGGCACGCCGAGGTTGCCGAGGGTGGCGGCGGCCTGCATCCGTACGAACCAGAGCGAATGGGTGAGCAGCGGGCGGACGTAGACGAGGTCCGTCGGGTCGGTAATCGCCTGCAGGCAGGTCGTGATGATGCGCGTGTCGAGCGACGAGCGCAGCGCCTCGCGGATGATCGGCGCCGCCGCTTTCGGGTCGACGCCCGCCAGGAAGCGGATCATTCGTGGCGCAACGTCGGAGGTGGCGTGCAGCGTGGCGGCGGTCAGCCGCTTGCCGACGGCGAAGGCGCCGGTTTCCTCGAGAATGGAGGCGACGACACCCTGCGACCAGTAGGGGCGATCCACGATCAGCGGAATCAGCTTCGGCACGCCGCTTTGCGGATCGATCTGCAGCAGTGCGCGCGCCGCGCACAGCGACATGATCGGGCTCTTGTCGTCCAGCAGCGGCAGGACGCGTTTGAAGCTTTCGTCGCTCTTGAGGTGGCCGAGCGCCATCACCGCGATGACGCGGTGATGGAAGCGGTGAGTGTCGAGGAAGCGGCACAGCTGCTGCTGCAGGCCGACCTTGTCCGCGATCTGCGCGAGGCGGTCGGTCGTGGCGCCCTGCAGCGGTTCGTGAGCCTCGTTCCAGGCCTCGATGAAGCCGCGCACATCACGCCTGTGCAGTGCCGGCAGGCCGGTGACCGCGGCGGTCCCGGGCGCCATCAGAATCGGCTTCCACAACGCCTCGGCGTGAGCGTCGATCCGCTCCGTGCGCAATGCGATCATCCGCATGACGATCGTCGCCAGCAGCATCAGCAAGGTCAGCGCGCAGATGGCGACGCCGGCGAAGAAGGCGAAGACGACGACCGGCGCCGCGCCGCTGATGAAGTCCATGCTCAACTCCCCGACGTCGCGCCGGCTGCGCCGCTCGCCAGGCCTTCGCGGCGCTGGGCAACGTCGGGCCGCGGGGACGGGGTCGGGGTCATGCGCCGCTGCGGCGACCACGCGGCGTCGGCGCAGCGCCCGGTTGCGTGGCCGGGGCGACCGGAGGTGACGAACGTGTCCGGCGCCTGACGTTCGGGGTACGTCGTGCGCTGGGTCGGACCGCGTGGGCTGTATTCAGAGCTCTGCACTCGCTGGGTCCCGTCACGTTGGTAACATAGTGCAGGATAATGTACTGGACCCGGATGTGTGCGCTCAGGGGGGGAATCTGCGAGCGGTGTCTCGTTAACCGGGACCGTTGGTATCGATCCGCGCAGGACAATGCGGGACGCTTCCGGTGCCGTTCATGGCGCAGCAGGGCGCCCCGGGTGCGCACGGCACGGGGCAGCCTCGGCGCGGCGGGTCAGCCGAGCCAGTCCAGGATCACCTTGCCGCTCTGACCGGATGCCATCGTCTCGAAGCCGAGCCGGTATTCCTCGATCGGCAGGCGATGCGTGACCACCGGCGCGATGTCCAGCCCGCTCTGCAGCATGCTCGACATCTTGTACCAGGTCTCGAACATCTCGCGGCCGTAGACACCCTTGATCACCAGCCCCTTGAAGATCACCTCGTCCCACTGGATGCCGGTGTCCTTGGGCATGATGCCCAGCATCGCGATGCTGCCGCCATGGTGCATCGTGCGCAGCATCTCGCGAAACGCGGATGGCACGCCCGACATCTCCATGCCGACGTCGAATCCCTCCTCCATGCCCAGGTCACGCATCGCGGCGTCGAGGGTCTCGGTGCGGATGTCGAGCGCGCGGCTGGCGCCCATCCGGCGCGCGAGTTCGAGCCGGTAGGGATTCACGTCGGTGATGACGATGTGCCTGGCGCCGGCGTAGCGGGCGATCGCGACCGCCATGATGCCGATCGGGCCGGCGCCGGTGATCAGCACGTCCTCGCCGACGACGTTGAACGACAGAGCTGTATGCGTGGCATTGCCGAACGGGTCGAGGATCGAGGCGATGTCGTCGCTGATGGCGGCGGACAGCTTGAAGACGTTGGACGCAGGCAGCGACATGTACTCGGCGAAGCAGCCGGGCCGATTGACGCCGACGCCGAAGGTGTTGCGGCACAGGTGCCTGCGCCCGGCCCGGCAATTGCGGCAGTATCCGCAGGTGATATGCCCCTCGCCGGAGACGCGGTCACCCACCTTCAGACCCGCGACCTCGCTGCCCATCTCGACGATCTCGCCGCAGTACTCGTGGCCCACCGCCATCGGTACCTTGATCGTGCGCTGCGCCCAGTCGTCCCAGTGCCAGATGTGCATGTCGGTGCCGCAGATCGCGGTCTTGCGCATGCGGATCAGGACGTCGTTGGGGCCGATCGTCGGCTCCGCCACGTCCATCATCCAGATGCCGGGTTCGGCCTTCGCCTTGACCAGTGCCTTCATGGGTCGATCCTCAACCGATGATGCCGAGCTCGCGCCCGGCGGTGGTGAATGCCGCGACCGCCTTTTCCAGGTCGGCGCGCGTGTGGGCGGCGCTCATCTGTGTGCGGATCCGAGCCTGCCCCTTCGGCACCACCGGAAACGAGAAGCCGATGACATACACGCCAAGGGCCAGCAGCCGCTCGGCCATGCGGCCGGCGAGCGTCGCCTCGCCGAGCATCACCGGGATGATCGGGTGCTCGCCCGGCACCAGCGTGAATCCCGCGGCTGTCATGCCGGCGCGAAAGAAGCGGGCGTTTTCGTGCAGCTGGCGGCGCAGCGCGTCGCCGTCGCCGATCAGTTCCAGCACCCGCAACGAGGTGGCCGCAATCACCGGCGGCACGGAGTTCGAGAACAGGTACGGGCGCGAGCGCTGGCGCAGCCACTGGATCGCGCGCTCGCGACCCGCCACGTAGCCGCCGGCGGCGCCACCGAGGGCCTTGCCGAGCGTGCCGGTGAGGAAGTCGACGCGACCCATGACGCCGGCGTGCTCGTGTGTGCCGCGGCCGCCGGCACCCATGAAGCCGGTGGCATGCGAGTCGTCGACGACGACCAGCGCGTTGTAGCGGTCGGCGAGATTGCAGATCTCGGCCAGTGGTGCGATCGTGCCGTCCATGGAGAACACGCCGTCGGTGACGATCAGCCGCGTGCGCGCGTCGGCCGCCTCCTGCAGGCGCGCCTCAAGCTCCGCCATGTCGCGGTTCGCGTAGCGGAACTTGCGTGCCTTGCACAGGCGGATGCCGTCGATGATCGACGCATGGTTCAGCGCATCGGAAATGACCGCATCCTGCTCGCCCAGCAGCGTCTCGAACAGGCCGCCGTTGGCGTCGAAGCAGGACGAATAGAGGATCACCTCGTCCGTGCCCAGGAACGTCGCGAGGCGCTGCTCGAGTTCGCGATGCACGGTATGCGTGCCGCAGATGAACCGCACCGAGGCCATGCCGTAGCCGTAGCGGTCGATCGCCCGGTGGGCCGCTTCGCGGATGTCCGGGTGCGAAGCCAGGCCGAGGTAGTTGTTGGCGCAGAGGTTGATCACCTCGCCGCCGTCGCCGACGCGGATAACTGCACCCTGCGGCGAACCGAGCAGCCGCTCGGTCTTGTACAGGCCCTGTTCGCGCAACGCCTCGAGGTCGGTGCCGAGCCGGTCGTAGAAAGCGCTGTCCATCCGTGTCGCCTGTGCCTTCTTGGGGGCGGCAAG
>JANXQL010000175.1 GCA_025356815.1 Pseudomonadota bacterium | reverse complement strand
TTGTCGGACACGACGTTCTCCTGATGTTGTGCGTGGCGCTGCGGTGACGAACTGTCCGCTGCGGGCTTAAGGGTTTCGCGATTGGCGTCGACCAGAGCGGCCATCTGCTTCGGGTCGATGCGGGTCATGAGGTGCTGGTAGGCATTGATGCGGTGGCCGGTGTCAAGCGGCCGCGCCGCGGCGCTCCAGTCGCCCATCGACGGGTCGTTCAGGAAGGACTGCACTTGCCGCGAGAGCGCGGGCAGAACCGGGCTCAGGACGATGGTCAGGAAGCGGAAGTAGTCGATGAATTCGGAGCACGCTTCGTGCAGGCGGCCCTGCTTGGCGGGGTCTTTCGCCATGGCCCATGGCGCCACGATGTCGATGTAGTGATTGACCTTGTCGGCGACGGTCATGATGTCGCGCAGCGCCTTGCCGAAATCACGCGCCTCATAGTGATCGGCGATGGTGGCCAGCAAATCTTCCCGCTCGGGAAGGTCACCGAGCCACTGGCTATCAGGGACCTTCGCGAGCTTCCCGTCGAACCGCTCCACCAGGAACTTCGCCGACCGGCTGGCGATGTTCACGTACTTCCCGACCAGATCGCTGTTCACGCGCGCCACGAAATCATCGAGATTGAGGTCGATGTCCTCCATGGTGGAACCGAGCTTGGCGGCGTAGTAGTAGCGCAGCCACTCCGGGTTCAGGCCGAGGTCGAGATAGCTGCGGGCGGTGATGAACGTACCGCGGCTCTTCGACATCTTCTCGCCGTTGACGGTGAGAAAGCCGTGAGCGAACACGCGGGTCGGCGTGCGATAGCCGGCGGACTGCAAGGTGGCAGGCCAGAACAGCGCATGGAAATAGAGGATGTCCTTGCCGATGAAATGGATCATCTCGGTGCCGGCTGCCGTCGCTGCCGCGGCTTCGGTGAATGCGGCGAAGTCGATCGCCGGCCGGCGATCGCACAGGTTGCGGAAGCTGCCCAGGTAGCCGATGGGCGCATCGAGCCAGACGTAGAAATATTTGCCGGGCGCGTCGGGGATCTCGAACCCGAAGTAGGGCGCGTCGCGGGAGATGTCCCAGTCGTTGAGGCCGGCATCGAACCATTCGCGGATCTTGTTGCGGGCTTCGGCCTGATCGAGAAAGTGGCTGCCGTCGGCCAGGGGCGCCTGGGTGAGGTCGCTCAGGAACGCTTCGCACTTGCCGAGCTGGAAAAAGAAATGTTCCGAGCTGCGCCGCACGGGTGCCGCGCCGGACACGACCGAGTAGGGGTTCTTCAGGTCGGTGGGGCTGTAGGTTGCCCCGCACACCTCGCACGAATCGCCGTACTGGTCTTTCGCGCCGCAGTTGGGGCATTCGCCCTTGATGAAACGATCGGGCAGGAAGAGTTCCTTCACCGGGTCGTAGAACTGTTCCACCGGGCGCGTGGTGATGAGTTTCGCGTTGTCGCGCAGCTTGCGGTAGATGTCGTACGAAATGGCACGGGTATGTTCGTCGTCGGTCGAGCCGTAGTGGTCGAATTCGACCAGGAATCCGTCGAAATCCGCCTTGTGCTCGCGCCATACCCGGGCGATAAGCTGCTTCGGGGAGATCCCCTCCTTGTCGGCGCGCAGCATGATCGCCGTGCCATGGGTGTCGTCGGCGCAGACGTAATGCACCTCATGCCCGCGCATCTTCTGGAAGCGCACCCAGATATCGGTCTGGATGTACTCGACCAGATGGCCGAAGTGGATGCTGCCGTTGGCGTACGGCAGGGCGGAGGTGACCAGCAGGCGGCGTGACATGGAATTGGATGCGCTCGTCGAACGTACTCGGGCTCACGCCGTCCCAGACCCGGGGAGACGCTTTCCCGCAACCTTGTAGTGTATCAAGGCATGTATTATTCACCGGCAATTTTTCAAGGCAAATCAGAAAGGTAGATGCATGTCGCTGACCCA
>JANXQL010000167.1 GCA_025356815.1 Pseudomonadota bacterium | reverse complement strand
TTCCGGACCACCCATGCCGGCCGGATGGCGGATGCCATGAAAGCGGATGAAGGCCCGGCACCAGTGGACGTAGGCTTCCTCGGTGCGCCTGCTGTAATGCAGCGTCCGGGTCCTCCCGGAGCTGGTCGAGCACCCGGGTCGACCGCAGGACGGGCAGCGGTGCCGCCTGTGCGGCAGGCCGTAGATCGCCTCTATGCAGCCCCGATGCGATCGTCGATGCGTGCAATTCTCGCCTCCGGTCCGAGCGGCCGTAAGCCGCCCTTGCCAACGATCAGCGCCGAAGGCACAGTTCTGTTCAGGAGTTGCTGCTCTTGTCCGGAAATCAATACTGTATGTGTAAACAGTCAATTGTCTGTATCGTCAGGCCCTGTGCGGAGTTCGGGGCGACGAGGGGAGCCGAATTAGGGAGACAACTGCCGATGTTAGGGAGCAGTTCTGTCGCCCTATATCCAAGTTAGGCCTCAGCAACAACCGTGCGTCGCCCCTTAAGCGCTTCGTCGAGATCAGTGGAAACCCTAGTCGCACACCGTTGGCGCTCGATGCTCAGATGTCGGTAAGGCTACATTGCCGGTCGCAGCGTCTACCCGTACACATCCAACGCGCTGTCTAAAACACGTTAGGCATCACACAACACCCGCATGGATCGCCGCGCCAAAGCCACCCTCAATCGCGACAGAGGCCCACTCCTGATGAAGGAGTGGGGAGTGTCTGTGCTTCAAGCGAAGTACAGCCACGATGGGCACTGGTATTCGCTGTTTACTCGGTTTCCTGCCGCTCTTGTCGATGCCAACGGTTACCTACTCTTCGAGACAGAGAAACAGTTCCGAGAGTCACCGTACCTGGCATTGGGCAAGCAAGTCAGCGTCAAGGTCCCGGGCATCTCTGGTGTTCCAGGCTATGTTCAGAAGAAGACAACGAGCGCCCCGATCGCCGAGGACGTAGACGTGCACGAAGAAGGCGCGAGCGAAGGCCTGTCTCGGCTGCAAGCGCACCTGGTCCGCGAAAGAAGAAGAGGCCTGTCGCTGCGCAAGAAGCGGTCCGTCGAGTCGCTTTCCTGTGAGGCCTGTGAGTTTTCCTTCTCAGCCACCTACGGCGCGGTAGCGGCAGAGTATTGCGAAGTCCATCACCTGCTCCCACTGGCGACCTCGGGTGAAAGTCGCCGAACACTACTGAAGGACCTCGCCATACTTTGTGCAAACTGCCATCGCGTCGTGCATCTCAGAAATCCGCCGCTCACGCTGCTCGAACTAAAAGCAATGCTGCGGCAGCACGGTGATGCCTAACGACTAAGGTTAGATCGTGCGAGCGAAGCGACGCCACGATCTGAACCGATTGTTGGACGAGCCCGGTCCACGAGCGCCGCTGCTCGCCGACCACAGAAGATATCTCTCGAGGAGTAAGCCCCGTCTGGCGCTGTGACCGGTGCGTCGCGGGCTGGATCACGCGTGTCCTGCGTGCCGTTGCGGCAACAGGGGCGTCAGATTCGCGTTTGTGCGCCCATGGGGTGCGGGCTGAGACGAGCGCGCCCCTCAGCTCGCGGACACTGACTTCCGGCGCCCACGCGATGATGATCGGTCACACGGTCAGCATGTTCCCTCGGTGGGAATTGGAACGGTGACGCGTGTCGAGGCAGCGGATCGAATCCGCGTTCGCACGATCGTCATCACCGCCCCACAGCAGGCACACAGAATCGGCGCGCGTTCCTTGACCCGCGCGGCAGCGCCGCCGGGATCGAAGCACAGCACCAGATGCAGCAGCGCGATCAGGCGCTTGCGGTTCGGGTGCAGGAAGCCGAAGTTGCGCGCGCGCCGGAAGCCCTTGGGCAGCAGGTGCTGCAGGATCAGCCACAGGAAGTCCGCCCCGGGCAGGGTGCGCTGCTCGAACCTGCCGGTCTTGGCGTTGCGGTAGCGGAAGCGCACCTGGGCGCTGTCGCAGGCGAGGATGTCGTTCTCGCGGATCACGCCGCGATACAGATAGCGCCCCAGATAGATCAGCGCGGGAGCGCCGGAGCCGGCGGCTTTGCAATCGACCACCCACTGCCGCGGATGACGCTGCGGCAGCGACAGCCCCGCCGCCTCGATACCCGCGAGCATCCTGGCGCGGAAGACCGTGGCCAAGGCCTTGTGGTTGAACAGATAGCCGGTCTTGGCGTGGCCATTGCCCTTGGTGCGCCATCGCTTGTTGTCGGGGTCTATTGCCGCTGCCGGCATGACCAGATGAACGTGCGGGTGATAGTCCAGCGCCCGGGTGTTGGTGTGCAACACCGCGATGGCCCCGGGGATGCCCTGCAACTGCCGGTCGTTGCGACTGAAGGTGCGCACGGTGTCCCAGGCGCAGCGCATGAGCAGGTCGTAGAGCACGCCCTGGTGCGCCCGGGCCAGCGCCCTGAACTGGGCCGGGAGCGTGAAGGTGAGCAGGAAGTACTGGGCGGGCACCTGCCGGGCCAGTTGGCGTTCGATCCATTGCTGGCTGTCGTGGTGCTGGCAGTGCGGGCAGTGGCGATGGCCGCAGGAATGGGGCACCAGCGTGTGATGACTGCACTCGGTACAGGCGGCCTGCATCTTCGGACTCGCGCTGGTGCGGCAGCGCTTCATCGCTGCCAGAGCCTGGATGTGTTCGGGGCGTAAGCGGTCTCGGTACTGCGCCAGGAACGCCGACTCGAACGTGTCGATGACCGATGCCAGGCGAATCATCTGGCCACCCCCCATTCGATGGTGAAGCCATCCATCAGGGTGTTGATGCGGTCGATCGCGTGGTGCTTGGTCTGGTCGGTGAGGTGGGTGTAGCGGGCGGTGGTCAGGATGCTGTGATGACCCAGGATCTTCTGGACCTCGGTCAGACCGGCGCCGGCCTCGATGAGGTGGGTGGCGTAGCTGTGGCGCAGGCTGTGGGGGGTGATCTTTTTTTTAGTCCGCAGCTCTGGGTCACGCGGCGCAAGGTCAGTTGCACCCCGCCGCGATCCAGGGGGGAGGTTGCACGGGCCGCGCCGTTCACCCCGCCGTGCCGGTTCGGAAACAGCAGCACCGGATGACGATGCACGCACCAGAAGCGCCGCAGCAGGGCATGGGTGGCCTGCGGCAGGGGAACGAAGCGATCCCGGTTGCCCTTCGAGTCGCGGACATGCACCCGCCAACGCAGCGCATCGATGTCGCCCACCTGAAGCCGCAAACCCTCACCCAGGCGCAGTCCGAGACTGTAGAGCGTGAAGAAGAACACCCGGTAGCTGCCCACCCGGGTGGCGGCGAACAGGCGCTGGGCTTCCTCGACGCTGACGATGTCGGGCAGGCGCTGGCTCTTCGGCGGCTTGATCAGACCCGGTGCCACCCAGGGCCTGCGCAGGACGTGGGCGTAGAAGAACTTCAGCCCGTACAGATCCAGCTTGACCGCGCTCCACGAGTGCGACTCCAGCAGCTCGGTGAAGTAGTCGGTGAGCTGCTGCTCGGACAAGGCGTCGATCTGATGATCGAAGCGCTTGCCGATGCGCCGGATGGCGCGCGCGTAGGCATCGATGGTCTTGGGCTGCATCCCCTTGAGCTTCAGGTGCTGAAGGTGCAACTGGGAGTGCTGATCGAACGTGTTTGCGGACAAGGATTCCATCTTGAAGTAACCTCATGGCATGTCATCGAACGGCCCCTCGGTGAAGGGGATGAGGCTACATTGTGAATTCGTACCCGGCCCGCCGTTTCCTCCGCGCAGCGGCTTCGTCCAACATGGCGTTCGATAGGGACGTGCTAAAAGCGGCGCGCCCCTCAACTTTACGTTAGGCTTCACAGGAGACGCCATGGCAGGCGCGGGTCGCTATTATCACAACGAGAAGATGTTCAAAGAAGACGCATACGCTGTATTGGAATCGCAGTTTTTCGATAGGAAGTCTTTCGAGGACTTCTATGGAAAGATCAAGACGCCCAGCCTCAAGAACGAGTTCTTGCGAGTTGCTTGCTCGTACCGCTACTTGGCAAAGCATGGGGACTGGAAGCTTTCAGTCGCCGGGGTCGATGAGGTTATCGACTACCTCAATAACTCTTACAAACTCGTAGCTGTCTTCTCGCTGATCGAGTCGCTCAGTGACCAAAAGCACCAAGACTTTTATGAATGGTTAGCGGCTCAGGATCCAGCCGAACTATTCCCGAT
>JANXQL010000125.1 GCA_025356815.1 Pseudomonadota bacterium | reverse complement strand
TCGCGCGGCAGCAGGATTGCCTTCTCGGCCGGCTCGTACACCTCGGGCAGCAACCGGCACAGCTCCGCTCGCTGGTGGGTGACGAGCGTGACTTCGGTGTCGTCGGTGAACATGACATCCGCGCGTGCCGCGCTGAGCTCGGCGAATATCGTACGGTTGTCTGGATGCACGACGAGTTGTGCATGTCGCAGCCGGCGCTGCGCGAAGGCCTCGTTGGTGCCGCCGGCGTTCTCGATGATGCGTACGCCGTCACGGTCGATGGCGTCCCAGCTGTCGAGGCGCTCGCGGTCGCGGCAGCGGCCGATCGCGGTCTTGCCGCTGCGCGTGAGTGGCAGCGAGAATGCCGCCCGCGTGCGCCGCGCAGCGGTGATCGAGATGCCGCCGACGGCAAGGTCGAAGCGATCCGCCTCGAGGTCGTCGACGAGCATGCTCCAGCGGCTGGCGACGAACACCGGTCGCAGGCCGAGGGCGGCCGCCAGTTGCACCGCGAGGTCTACATCCGCCCCCTCGACCCGACCGTCTCGCGCGCTGGCGAACGGCGCGTAGTCCGCCGGCGTGCCGATGCGCAGCACGCCGGCGGCGCGCGCCCGCGCCGGCGTGCGCGGGCCCTCCAGGCGCACCTGCGCGAGCGCCGCCACGAACTGTGCCCGCGCCGCGTCCGACCAGCGCCCGGCGGGCAGCCGCTCGGCGGCGAGCGAGGCGAGATCCTGCCCCGCCAGCGACGGCGCGGCCAGGTACAGTGCCTGCATCAACTCGCGGCTCAGCTGGTCGAGTCGCGGTCGCAACTCGCCGCTCAGCGACGGCACCGGCCCGTCGTGATAGCCGTCGTGGTGCCAGCGCTCGTGCAGCGCCTGCTGAGCCTCGCGTGCGAGCCGCACCTGCAGCTCGAACAGTGCCTCGACCGGTCCGCGCCCAAGTCCCATGGCGACCGCGCCATCGCCGGCGGCGCGGATCACGGTCGCTTCGCGCGCCGCGTCGGTGATCGACTGGCCGCTGGCCCACTTCGCGGCCGCGACGCCCGGCATCATGGCGAGGCGCCGGTCGGCAAGGTCGCAGACGGTGCCTACGAAATCGCGTGCCTGCGCAAGCGGCAGGTCCTCGGCGGCCCGGACGGGCCCGGGGTGGGCACCCAGCAGCAGGGCGAGCGCCAGCAGCGAAGCCAAGGAGGGCGAGTGGCGATGGTGCACGTGGGTTCCACGGTGGTTTGGAGGCGGGCCGACATCATCGACCGTCGGCGCAGGTGACAGCAACTTCGCGGTTGTGCGAAGGTTGCCGGCCTCCAGCGCCTTTGGATCGCATCGATCATGCAACTGCCCGATGGTTATTCCGAAGTCGCCGCAGGCAAGCTGGCGACCGTCGTCACCAGTCTTCAGATGCTGCAGCCGCCGGTGCTGCGCAGCGAGCGTGCCGAGGCGCCCTGGCGCATCCGGGCGGTGCCGGCGCCGACGGTGCAGTGGTATCGCGACCTGTACGCGCGGGTCGGCGCCCTGTGGCTGTGGTGCTCGCGCCTGGAGATGCCGCTCGAGCAGCTGGCGTCGATCATTCGCGACCCCGCGGTCGAGCTGTACGCACTGTCGGTCGACGGCCGTGACGAGGGGCTGCTGGAGCTCGACTTCCGCGACCCAGGCCACTGCGAGCTGGCATTCTTCGGTCTGGGCGCTGAGTTGCTCGGCCAGGGCGCGGGACGCTCGCTGATGAACCACGCACTGCGCATGGGATGGGCCCGCCCGATCAGGCGGCTGTGGGTGCACACCTGCACGCTCGATCATCCCGCTGCGCTTGCCTTCTATCTGCGTTCGGGCTTCAGTGCCTACGCGCGCCAGGTGGAGGTCTTCGACGATCCACGCCTGACGGGGCTCGCACCACGCACGGCCGCCCCGCAGGTGCCGCTGATAGAGCCCGCGGGTTGATGCGCTCGTGCGATGCTGTGACGACGATCCGTTCGACAAGCACAGAACCCGGCCCATGACACGCGACGCGATCCACCGCGCCCACGCGACCCGATGAGTGCCACGCCCCCTCCGGCAGGCTCGCTGTCGCGCATACTCGGCTTCGGCTTCGCCGTCGCGCTGGCCTTCGGCGGCACGATCGGCGTCGGCATCCTGCGGCTGCCCGGCATCGTGGCGGCGGCGCTCGGCGACGTGCGGCTGATCGTGCTGGTGTGGGTGATCGGCGGGGTGTACGCGCTGCTTGGCGCGGTCTCGATCGCCGAACTCGCCTCGGCGCTGCCGCGCGCTGGCGGGTTCTACGTCTACGCGCGGCGCGCGTTCGGGCCCACCGCGGGGTTCGTGGTCGGTTTCAACGACTGGATCCTCAACAGCCTGACGATTTCCTACGCCGCGACCACGGCCGCGGAGTTCCTGGCCGCGCTCGTGCCCAGCTACGCCGCGCACGGTCGGGTAGTGGCGATCTCGATCGTGGTCGCGTTCAGCGCACTGCACTGGATTGGTATCCGCATCGGCAGCACGCTGCAGAACGCGATCAGTGCGCTGGTCGGTGTGCTGCTGGTCGGGCTGGCCCTCGCCAGCCTCACGTTGACGGGCACGGCCGCAACTGGCCCGCTGCCGGCCGCGCCGGTCTCGGTCGCGAGTCTGCCGCTGCTGTCGCTGGGGATGGTCGCGGCGCTGGCCGCTGCGCTGCGCTCGGTGATCGTGACCTACGACGGCTGGTACACCTCGATCTATCTGGCCGAGGAGACCGTCGATCCGGCGCGCGCGCTGCCGCGCGCGATGATCGTCTGCGCAATTCTGGTGACCGCGTTGTATCTGCTGATCAACATCGGCTTCGTGCACGCGCTCTCACTGCCGGTGCTTGCCGCCTCGAAGCTGCCCGCGGCCGACGTCGCGCGGCAGATCTTCCCGCACGGCGGCGCCGAGTTCGTGACGATCGTCTCGCTGTGTACGCTGCTCGGACTGATCAACGCCGTGCTGCTGGGCACGCCACGCATCTTCTACGCGATCGCGCGCGATCTGCGGCTCGGGGCGGCCACGAACGTCAGCGAGGGAGGCACGCCGCGCTTCGCGCTGGCGTGCACCAGCCTCGTCGCGGTGCTGATGATCCTGTGGGGGTCGCTCGAGGAGCTGATCGCGCTGGCGGCTGTGCTGTTCGTGATGAACTACGTCTCCGGCTACACCGCGCTGTTCACACTGCGCTGGCGGGAGCCCGATCTCGCCCGCCCGTTCCGGGCGCTCGGCTACCCCTGGACGACGGCGGTGGTGCTTGCGGGGTCAGTCGTGTTTCTGGTGGCGGCGCTGGCCGACGACCCACGTTCTGGCGGGTTCGCCGCCCGCCTGGTGCTCGGCGCAGCCGCCGTCGGCTGGTGGGCGTCGCGTCGGTCGAGGGCGCTAGGCGGGTAGTTTGTCCAGTACAATATGGGCCCGGGGGCTGCGCCCGGGCCTTTGGTATCGACGTAGCGTTCGCGCCGGCGGTGCCCCTGGAGGTCTGGTCGCGAGGCTCCCCGGCATCCGGGGGCCGATTACCCCCTTGCAGATATGCGTACTTTTCACGAATCGCACGCGGGGAGCCGCCCCGATAATCCTCGGCGTAGTAGCCAAGCCAAACACTTTGGGAGTGTGCTGATGCGTTCTCATGCCCCTGTCTCTCTCGCGGCCACCGTCGCCGCCTGTTTGATGATCCTCGCGCCGGCCGCGCAGGCCGCCGACGCCGATGCCGCGCAGGCTCTGGCCCGCCAGAACAACTGCTTCCGCTGCCACGGTGTCGACAAGGCCAAGGACGGACCGGCCTGGAAGGAGGTCGCGGCCAAGTACAAGGGCAAGGCGGAAGCGCAGCAGAAGCTGTTCATCCACCTGACCACCGGCGAGAAGGCCAAGTTCGCCGATGAGCACGAGGAAGAGCACAAGATCATCAAGTCGCCCGACGCCGCCAAGACCAAGAATCTGATCGATTGGATCCTCTCGCTCTGAGCGATGGGATTTTGTGATCGCGCCTAAGGCCCGGCGGGCGCAACCGCACCCGCCGGGCCCTGTCAGGAGAGTAGAACGGTGAATGAAAAACAACCTGGGTTCCTCCGCCGCTTCTGGTCGACGCTGCGCCGGCCGAGCGCGAAGTACTCGCTCCTGACGCTGCTCGTCGTTGGCGGCGTCGGTGGCATCCTCTTCTGGGGCGGCTTCAACACGGCGCTGCACATGACGAACTCGCTGGAGTTCTGTACCGGCTGTCACGAGATGCGTGACACGGTCTTCAAGGAATACAAAGAAACGATCCATTACCAGAACAAGTTCGGCGTGCGCGCGACCTGCCCCGACTGCCACGTGCCGCGCGACTGGTCGCACATGATGATTCGCAAGGCCCAGGCGAGCCTCGAGCTGTGGTCGAAGTTCACCGGCAAGATCGACACGCCGGAGAAGTTCGAGAAGCACCGAATGGAACTCGCCACCCACGAATGGGCGCGCATGAAGGCGGCCGGGTCGCGCGAATGCCGCAACTGCCACAGCTGGGAGGCGATGGAGTCTGCCAAGCAGAAGCCCGCCGCACAGAAGAAGCATCAGATGGCGCAAGCCACCGGCAAGACCTGCATCGACTGCCACAAGGGCATCGCACATCTGCTGCCGGCCGAGTACGTCGAGCCCGACGAAGAGTGATCGAGGGCGTCGCGGGCGGATCCCCGAACGGATCCGGCCCGCCGACGCCGGTTCAACCGCGCCGGCGACGCACCCCGTCGCCGATCGCGTCGCCTCCCGCCCTGCTGGCAGCCAAGCGCCAGCGAGCGTGCCGCGATGGCATCCGTCCGTGACCCAGGAAGACCTCGCCGCATGCGGCAGGCCCGCTGCCCGTCCGCACGCCCAGCGGAACGGCCTACCGATCAGCGGTCCCTCGGAGGAATACCCGCCTACGCCTGCGCCGCCGTGCCGCCGTGCCGCCTCCTGCAGACCGCGATTCCGGCGTCTCCCGCGACGCTTGCGCGACGCAGGGGACGAGCCTTTTAGGGGGCCTCGAACCCGCCGATCTGCGGCACGCCCTGTGCGCGCAGCAGCGCGTTGAGTGCCGGCAGGTCCGCCTTGACCAGCTCGCGCCAGCGACCGAGTTCGGTCGAAAGCGACC
>JANXQL010000141.1 GCA_025356815.1 Pseudomonadota bacterium | reverse complement strand
CATCGATCTCTCGAAAGCTCGATTCCAATGCGCGGCGCAACTCGTCGCGGTCAGGCAGGTAGAGTTGGTACTTCTGAACGAAGAGCTGGCTGTTCATCTGGTAGGTCGCATACTCCACCAGCAGTTCGTCGTTGTGTCGGGTGAGGATGATGCCGATAGGCGGGTTGTCGCTTTCCGTGTTTTCCTCAGCGGCGAAGTAGCCGAGGTAAAGGTTCATTTGACCGATGTCGTGGTGTTCGACTTCGTTTATCTTCAAGTCGATCAGGACGAAGCAGCGCAGGATGCGGTGATAGAACACCAGATCGACGCGGTAGTGGGCGTTGTTGATCGGCACGCGATACTGCCGACCGACGAAGGTGAACCCCTTGCCCAGTTCCAGGAGAAATGGCTGAAGATGATCGCAGAGACGGGTTTCGAGGTCGGTTTCGGAAATGGCGTGCGGCTCGGGAATTTTCAGGAACTCGAAGACGAATGGGTCACGCAGCAGATCGCCGGGCTGCGCGACGATCTGGCCCTGTCGGGCGAGTTGGATGACGGTCTCCTTGTCCTTTCCGGCAGCAAGACGCAGAAAGAGGGACGATTTCTTCTGACGCTGCAGTTCTCGCACCACCCATTTTTCGCGTATGGTTTGCTGCTCGTAAAAGCTGCGTTCCAGCGGATCGTCGAGCTTGAGAAGCTCGACCCAGTGTGACCAGCTCAAAAGGTGCGACGCTGTCGCACCTTTTGGGTAGGCGAGGTAGAACTGCCTGAACCGGATCACGTTACTGCGGCTGAAGCCCTTGCCGTGGCGCAGGGTGAGATCACGACTCAAGGTGGTGAGCAGGCCCTTGCCATAGTCGGCCCGGGCTTTGCCGCCCTGCTCGAACTCGACGATGTCATGGCCGATTTGCCAGTAGGTCTCGGTGATGACAAGATTGACCGTCTGATTTGCCCGAAGCTGCCCTGCGGTGTAAACCTCTGAGATACGCCCCAGCAGCCCCTGGTAGCGCGAATCGGTGGCCGGTTTGAGGCTCATGGCGTGCAGCCCATCTTCCTGAGGTGGAAGTCGACGCGGGCGGCAAGGCTGGCCACTTCGTCGATAAGCTGCGGCAGCGGTGTGGCGTACCGTTCTGCAAGCTGCCGGATGCGGCCGGTCAGTGTCTGCGACACGCGATCCAACTCGCCCTGCACGGCGGCGGCGACCGCGGCCAGCCACTTGTCGTACACCACAAGCGTCTTGATCTCGTCCTCGGTGAGCTGGCCGTACTTGGCGGCGACCTTGGCCACAAGGGCATCCTGCGCGGTCTTGAGCATCGTGCCGGTGTCGGCCTCCTGCTCGGCCAGCGCCAGATAGCTTTGCAGCACTTGCCGTTCATCGGCGGTCTCTGGGTCGATCTTGCCGATCTCCTTCAACCGAGCAGTGACCGACGCCTTGGTGAGCTTGTCCTTGTCGTTCTTCGAGTCTTCGAGCAGGCCGCCTTCACCGCCGTGTTCTTCGGTCATTTCCTCGATCTGTTGCGCGAACGCAGCGAGTTGGGCCTCCATGACCTCGATCGTCGCTTGTTCCTCAGAGTAGTAGCGGGCGATGACCAGCGAGGGTGGGATCAGCTCGGCGGCGTACTTCTTCTTGCCCAAGATGAAGTCGGCCTTCGTCTTCGACTTGTTGGCCTTGTCCTCGATGATGAGCCGGGGCTGGGCGGCTTCTCGCCAGCCATCGGCGGCGATGAGGTAACAGTCGTCCTGCATCGACTCGGCCCAGTAGTCCATGAGGTGCTGATAGACATCGTAGGCATCGAGCAGCGGGGCGTGTTCGAAGGCGGCGAGCAGGGCCTCGGCGATGGTATCGATCAGCACCTTCGGGTGGCCGTCCCGCGCAAAGTCTCGGAGGTGCGGGATATTGGCCGCCTTCCACTCGGCGAAAAACTGCGTGGCGGTGGCGTTGAAGGCCGTGAACTCCGGGTGACCGAAGATGGTGGACTTGATGTCGGTGGCCGCTACGCGGAGCTGGCTGTAGCCAGGGCGGTCGGCCTGCTCGAACAAGGCAGCGCGGACGCCGGGGAAAACATCCCAGTAACGACTGAGCGCATCGAGATCCCGGTCGGGAATGCCACCCCGCAGGTGGGCGGTGATGTCCTGCAAGTCCTCCGGCTCGGTGCTGTCGATGTATCGCGGCAGGTTGAGGTTGTAGTCGTTCTTCGCGTCGCCGATCTCGGCCACCGGCACGATGCGGGCATAGCCGGGGATGTCCACCTGACGGGTGAAGGTATCGACGATGCGGTGGATGTCTTGCTCGCGCAGCCGATTCTTCGGGCCGTCTTTGCGGAAGCCCTTGGAAGCATCGATCATGAAGATGCCTTTGCGGGCCTGGGCTTGTTCCTTGTCGAGCACAATGATGCAGGCCGGGATGCCGGTACCGTAGAAGAGATTCGCGGGCAGACCGATGATCCCCTTGATGTAGCCGCGCTGGATGAGGTTCTTGCGGATCACCCCCTCGGCATTGCCGCGGAACAGCACGCCGTGCGGGAGAATGCATGCGCCTTTGCCGGTGCTC
The DNA here is from genome assembly GCA_025356815.1 of Pseudomonadota bacterium. Lineage (GTDB taxonomy): Bacteria > Pseudomonadota > Gammaproteobacteria > Steroidobacterales > Steroidobacteraceae > CAIKZZ01. The sequence continues at coordinate 605 of JANXQL010000141.1, read as the reverse complement.
TTGAGCGAGCGCAGGATGTGCAGCAGGTAGCCGTAGTCGCCCTGCTTGGCCGGCGGCGTGCCGAAGTGCCGGAAGCGCTCGAAGGGGTCGTTGGCCGGATCGAGGCCGGTGCTCCAGCGCTTGTCGCTGAAGGGCGGATTGGCAACGACATAGTCGAAGGTCTTGAGCTGGCCGGCGGCATCGGTGAAGAGCGGGTTGGCCAGCGTGTTGCCCTGCCTGACGAGTGCCGTGGGGTTGTCGTGCAAGATCATGTTCATGCGCGCCAGGCCGCTGGTGGCGGAGTCCTTTTCCTGACCGTAGAGCGTGACCTTTGCGGTGGCCGCGTCGCCTACCTTGAGCAGCAGCGAGCCGGAGCCGCAGGTGGGGTCGTACACGGTGGTGTCATTGCTCGTCCTGGCGGCGGCGATGCCCAGGATCTTTGCCATGATCCGGCTGACCTCGGCAGGCGTGTAGAACTGCCCCTTGCTCTTGCCACTCTCGGTGGCAAAGTGCCGCATCAAATATTCGTACGCATCGCCGAGGATATCGTCGTGCTCCGCGCGGTTTTGCGAGAAGTCGAGTTGCGGTCTGGCGAATATGTTGATGAGATTAGTGAGACGCTCGAC
>JANXQL010000051.1 GCA_025356815.1 Pseudomonadota bacterium | reverse complement strand
GGCACGCCGTTCGGGCTGATCGCGGGGTCGGCCTCCAGCCGCGCAAGCAGGTAGGAGGCGCCGAGGATCACCACCCCGCTCACCGCCGTGCGGGGCGAGAGCGGTTCGTGGAAGATCCACGCCGCGAGCGAGATCGCATAGACCGGTTCCATCGCCACGAACGCCCCGCAGCTGCTGGCCGGCAGGTGCCGCAACGCATACAGGTACAGCTGCGAGGCAAGCGCGGTATTGATCGCCCCGAACCAGACCAGCCAGCCCCAGTCGGACAGCTGCGGCGGCGGCCGCACTACCCATGGCAGCCACGGCACTACCAGGATCGCGACGACGGCGGTCTGGCTGATCGTGACCATCGTCTCGGACATCGCCGGCCGCAGCCCGCGACCCACATGCCAATACAGCGCATAGAGCATGGCCGAGCCCAGACCTGCGAGTACGCTCCACTGCACGCCCTCGGCGCTGGCGGGACCGACCACCAGGTAGACGGCCATGAAGATGGCCGCGGTCGCCGCGAACTCGATCGGCTTGGGGCGACGGCGCAGGTGCCAGGACTCGATCAGCAGCGCGAATAGCGGGAACGTCGCGAACGTCAGCGTGGCGATCGCGACGCTGCCGTACTGCACCGTCGAGTAGAACAGCACCCAGCTCACGATCATGACCAGCGCACTGACGACGACGCCGGCCCACTGCGCGCGCCGCACGCGCCTGAGCTCGCCGGTCACGCAACCCCACAGCAGCATCGTCAACGTCGCCACCACCGCACGCACGCCGATGATCCACAGCGGCGACACCGGCAGCTTGCCGAACAGCGCCGCCGTGCCGAAGATCAGCGCCGTGACGTTGATCGCTACCAGCCCGCGCACGCGCCCGGACGCGCGCGCTGCCGCTGGCGCTTCGCTCACGAGCGCACGCGCGTGCCGCGCGCGACGTCGAACTCGTTCGGCAGCGGCGCGCCGCGCTGCCGGGCGTTGAGGTTGTCGACGAGGATGCCGACGGTGGCGTCGATCACGGTGTCCGGATCGTCCGCCGACATGTGCGGCGTGACGACCAGGTTCGGCGTCGTCCAGGCGCGATGCCCCGGCGGCAGCGGCTCGGTCTCGAACACATCGAGCACCGCGCCGCCGAGGCGACCGGCATCGAGCAGGTCGCACAGGGCGGTCTCATCGATCGTCGCGCCGCGCCCGACGTTGACGATCCCGGCGTGCGCCGGCAGCAGCGACATCCGGCGCAGGTCCAGCAGATGGTGAGTCGACGCTGAATGCGGCAGCGCGAGCGCCACGTAGTCGGTCGCGGCCAGTGCCGCGTCCAGCGCGTCGAGCCCCACGACCGCCTCGCAGGCCGGGTGCGGTCGCGGCGTCGTGCGCACGCCCGTCACGCGCAGGCCCATTCGCTGCGCGAGCGTCGCGGTGGCGCCGCCGATCGCCCCGAGCCCCACGACCAGCAGACGCCGGCCGGCGAGCGTGCGTCCGACCGCCGTCACCCAGCGCGCTTCGCGCTGGGCATGCGCGAGCGCGGGCATGCCGTTGATGATCATCAGCAGACCCATCAGCACGTACTCGGCGGCCTTGAGCGCCTGCGCGCCACTGTTGTTGAGCAGCGTGACGCCGGGCGGCAGCCAGTCGAACGGCGCGAGCCGGTCCAGGCCCGCCCACGTCACGAACACGAGCCTGAGTTGCGGGGTCTGCAACGGCAGCAGTTCGCGCAGCCCCACCGGCGAGGCCACGAGAACCTCTAGCCGGGAGGCGACGGCGAGGAAGGCCGCAGGATCGGTGCCGACCGACAGCTCGCACGGCACCTCGAGGCGACCGCAGGCGCGGTCCCAGTCGGCCCGGGTGATCGGCGCTGCGTCGGCGGGGCGGTTGTGCACGTGGATCAGCATCGGCGTCCGAACACTCGAGCGACTCTGGGAAGGGCACGATACCAGTTCGGCGTGGCGCCCTGCCGCCGCCGGCGCGCGGCCAAGCCAGGGCGTCGCCGGTATCTGCCCGCCCGAGGACCGTGGTAAAAAGCGACACTGTGCAAGGCCACCCACGCCGCGCCCGCGAAGGACATCGCCCATGAAGAAGTTGCTGCCCCTGCTCGCGAGCCTGTGCAGTCTCGCGGCCCAGGCGGGCCCCGCAGCGCCGCCCGCGCAGGACAAGCAGCAGGTGCTGTGGGAGCACCTGCGTACGGCCGTCGCCGATGTCGAGCGACACCTGGACGGCGTGCTCGGCGTCGCGATCCTGGACTTAAGCTCGGGCCAGCAGTTCCTGCTGCGCGGCGACGAAGTGTTCCCGCAGGCGAGTTCCATCAAGGTGACGCTGCTCGCCGAGCTCTATCACCAGGCCGAGCAGTCCGGCCGCGGCATCGCGGCCAAAAGTTCACTGGCCGACCTGTACGTCGTGCGCGCCGAGGACCTGGTACAGGACAGCGACATCCTCGGTGGCCTGACGCCGGGCGTCACGCGACTCACCAACCGCGACCTCGCGACGATGGTCGTCGCGGTCAGCGACAATGCCGCGACCAACGTGCTGATCGACCGCGTGGGCATGGACAACGTCGAACGGCTGATGACGGAGATGGGCCTGCGCAACACGCACCTGCGTCGCAAGATGATGGACCTGAAGGCGGCGTCCGAGGGTCGCGAGAACATCTCCACGCCGCGCGAGATGATGACGCTGCTGGAGAAGCTGTATCGCGGCAAGGTGGTCGGCGAGCCGCTGCGCGAGGACTTCTTCAACCTGCTCGCGACCAACAAGGACAGCTGGCTGCCGCGCAACCTGCCACCGGGCCTGCGGATCGCGAACAAGCCCGGCTCGCTCGAGGGCGTGCGTGCGGATTCCGGCGTCGTGTTCCTGAAGAACCGCCCGTACATCATCTGCGTGATGACGACGTTCCTCACCAACGAGCGCGCGGGCGAGGACGCGATCAGCGCGATCTCGGCGGCCGCCTACGGCATGTTCGACCGGCTGGGGCGCGCCTCGGAGTACGGCCGGGTCATATCGCCGGGCAACGGCAGCGTCAAGTAGCGCCCGGGCCGCGCCCTGGCGCGCCAGCGCGGGCCGGTCAGCGCGTCAGCAGCAGCTTTTGGTACAAGCCGCCGAAGAAGGTCGACTTGGCGATCGAGCGCGGCTGTCGATCCGCGGGCAGGAACTCGCTGACCTCGTGTCGCCACAGGTCCATCGCGTAGGGCTCGAGGGTTGCGAACACGCCGCGCATCAGGATCCGGATCGGGTTCCACAGCGCCGGCCGGTGATAGTCGACGATCACGACCTTGCCACCCGGCCGGACCACCCGCATCGCCTCGGCCAGTGTCGCGCGACGGGTCGCCTCCGGCTGCTCGTGCAGCAGGAAGAACAGGACCACCTGGTCGTAGCTCGCATCGGCACAGGCAAGCGCCGCGGAGTCTCCCTGCAGCAGCACGACGCGCGCATCGGGGACGAGCTTGGAGGCGAGGTTCTGCAGCTGGATCGGCAGGATGTCGACGACGTCCAGGCGCGCCTCGGCATGCAGGCGGCGCTGCAGGTGCGCGCTGAAGCTGCCGTAGGCGCACGCCACCTGCAGCGTCTGTCCGGTGACGACCGGGCCCAGGTCGTCGAGGGCCGCGTCGCGCAATCGGTCGTAGTTGCCGAACAGGATCAGGCTGACGAGCCAGTCGCGCTCGAAGGTGCGTACCGCGTTCGGGTGTACATAGGCCCACCAGTACGCCTGCGTCAGGTAATGGGGAACGGGGCTCGCGACCTGCGATGGAACGAACGTTGGCGTCGCGGCGCGCCCGATGGTGTCCTTGGCTTCCTCGATCGTCTGGCTCACGCAGGCACTTCCTCACCGCCTCTCGCGGCTGATGGTCGTCGACCCAGGGTGAGGACGGCGCCCGGTGCGTGCCGCTCCCCCATCGAAACCCCAGTCCGTACACCAGCGCTCAGCGTCGCGCGGCCCGGTGGAGTGATTATGCTTGATCGCCCGCTGCCCTGATCAAGCGGACAGGGGCTGGTTTTCCACGAGGCGGCAACGAGAAATACGACATCCGCCTCAGCCGGCGATGTGCGCCAGCCACTGGGCGGTCGCAAGCCAGACCGGCGTCGCGCTGAGCGGGCCGCGCAGGAGCACCACGGCCGTCACGACGCCGCCGCCCACGAGCCACGCGCGGTGCGGGCGACCGAGCGTGCGCCAGTCGTAGACGATGCCGGCCACGATCAGCAGCTCGAGCAGGAGACTGGGGACGAGGCCGATGATCAGCGGTGGCGGCGCGCCGAGCCCCGGACGCAGGCCCGGGCCGCCACCGGTCGCAAGGGTGAACGCGATCCGGGCCACGGCCGCCTGCAGCAGCACGATCGTCGCAAGCAGCATGTAGCGCTGGTGCGCGGCGCGCTCCCGCACCTGCCACAGCGCCGCGACGAAGAAGCCGACGAACAGCGCGATCGCGCTGACCGGCAGGATCAGGAACGCGCGCGAGCGGTCGCCATAGCCCGCCGCGAGGCCGTGAGCGAGCGTCTGCAGCGCGCTTGCCAGGCCGACGAACACCATTGCCGACGCGAGCGCCACGCCGACCAGTCCCCAGCGGCGGTGCAGCGGCAGCCGGCCACGGGTCGCAAGCACGGTCTGCCACAGCAGCAGCACGGTCCAGGCGGAGAACAGCAGACCGTGCAGATGCAGCAGCGGCGGGCCGACGAAGGTGCCGGGCACCAACTGCAGCCAGTAGGTCGGCGCGAAGCCGCCGAACGCGATCGCGACGCACAGCGCCGCCATCACCACGAAGAAGCGGTTACTCGCCATCGGCCTGGCTGCGATCGAATCCATGTGCGCTCCCCCGTCGTCAGTGGCCGTCAGCATGCCCCATCGGGCGCGCCCGGGCTACGGGCCTGCGTTCTGCGGCAGGCCCAGCGGCACCTCGAGATACAGGCCGAACTCCGCCACGAAGTTCACCGCGACGCAGGCGTGCACCCGCCCCTGCCGGTCATCGAAGGTCGCTTCGGCCGCGGTCGGGAACACCGGCTGATGCCACACTCCCGGATCGATGTGCAGGCCGAACGAGCCGTCGCAGTAGAACGCGCGGAACGCCTCCGGCGTCACGTCGTCCCCGGGCGGGGCCAGCAGGGCCACGAAGGCGGTCGCGTCGCACGGCATGAAGATCTGGCCGCCGTCCGGGTGGTAGTTAGCCTCATGGGTGTACAGCCGGCTGGTGTCGAGCGGCTCGCGCGCGGCCGAGGCCGTCGCGGGATCTTCGAACCAGCCGGTGAGGTAACTGCGACCGAC
>JANXQL010000014.1 GCA_025356815.1 Pseudomonadota bacterium | reverse complement strand
GGTTCATCTTCACGAGGTAGTCGACGGTCTGGCGCACCAGATCGTCCGGCAGGTCGCTGCGACCGCCCTTGGCGATCATGACGCCGGCCTTGCCCTGGAATCCCTTCAGCGCGTGCTCGTACAGCATCGGCTTGCCCTGCGCGATGCGTGGTGCCCACGCGGCCTTGTCGCCGACCTTGGGCGCGCCGCCGATGCCGGCTGCATGGCAAGCGCTGCAGACGGTCTTGTAGGTTTCCTCGCCATCCTTGGGCAGCGCGAGCGCGGTCACGGCGGCGCCGTCGGCGGGCTTGATCGCCAGCGCCGCGTTGTCCTGACCGGCGACGGCGACCTTGCCGACCGGCGCGGTGCGTGCCGAGATCGCCGCGGTGACGACCTCGTCGCTGGCGGTCTTGGCCTCCTCGAAGGGGATGCCGATGCTGCGGGCGAGCCCGATCAGCAGCAGCGTGATGGCCACCAGCGTGCCGATGACCACGCTGAAGGTGTTGAAGAAATGGTCGTCATGCTTGCTCACGCGCTGTCCCCACGGCCGTCGACGAAAGTCGCGAAGTATAGCGGCAGTCGGGCGGCCCCAGAAGCGCGGCGTTGGATGCTGACGGCGGGCACGGGTAATATCACCGGTTCCCCATGCGCCCGTAGCTCAGCTGGAGAGAGTACTGCCCTCCGAAGGCAGGGGTCACTGGTTCGAATCCAGTCGGGCGCGCCAATTATTGCAAATGGAATCTGAGCCTTACGCGTTCGGAGCGTGCCTACGCGCCTGTTGGATCCTCCACGGATCGGGCGCGCGGCCAGTGCTCGGCGCTTGGGTGGGTCGCTCCGGGAACGCGACGTCGCTCAGGGTCCGAGGACCGTGCTGAGCAGACGTCGCGGGCGGGCAGCCCGCAGGCTGCTAGCGCTTGCGCTCGGAGGCCGCCAGGTCGTCGACCAGCGTCAGCAGCTGTGCTTCGCCGCCGGCCGTGCCGACGTCGGCGGTGTAGCGGCCGTTGACCACGAAGTACGGCACGCCGAGCACCTTGTAGCGACGCGTCAGCTGTTCGGCGCGCTGCAACTTGCTCTCCACCGAGAACGAGTGATACGTCTTGTCGAACTCCGCATCGCTCACCCCGTTCGCCTTCAGGAACGCCTTGTGCGCGCGCTCGGTCGCCGCCGGATCACCGTTGACGAACAGCATGTTGTTCTTGACGTGGATCTCGCGGAACACGAGCGTGTGCAGCGTCTCGAGCTTGCCCAGGGCCTCGATCGTGTAATACAGGCGCGCCAGCGGCTCGGTCGATGGGTTGTTGGTCCACATCACCGGCACGCGCACGAATTCGACGTACGGCGCCTTGTTCTGATGGCGCCAGTTCTCGATCGACGGATCGAATGCGAAGCAGTGCGGGCAGTGGTACCAGAACACCTCGACGACCTCGACCTTGCCGGGCGCGACGGACGTCGGCTGGGCGGGCACGAGGGTGGTGTACTGCTTGCCGTCGATCCACTTCGACGGGATCGGCGTGCCGACCGGCGTCGTGCCGGCGGCGACCGCGGCGGCGATCGGCGAAAACCCGCTGGGGATCTCCGCGCTGTCGGTCTCCTCGGCCATGCCGAGGGCTTTTTCGGCCGGCGCCGACTTGCCTGCCGAGCGCACCGCGATCGCGGCTACGTTCGGACGGTTGCCCGCGAGGGACTTGTCGGTTTGCGACCCGTGGTGGCCCGGGCCGATCAGTGCGTACGCAAGCCCGAGCGCCGCAAGCGCTCCCAGTCCCCAGCCCAGCTTCTTCATGCCGCCTCCTGAATGCCGACCGGTGGCCGGTATTGGGTTGGAGCGCGCCCGGGAGCCGGAAGTTCGGCCCCGGACCGCAAGATTGATCTAAGGGTCAGCGCAGGCCCTGCAGGTAGGCCACCAGCGCCTTGATGTCGTCCTCGCCCAGCCGCCTGGCGATGTCGTACATCAGCTCCGCGCCCGCTGGCGGGGCCGGCTGGCCGGCCACCGCGGCGTAGCGGGTCTTGCCGGCATACGCGTGCAGTTGGTTGGCGAGGTAGGTGGGCTGCTGGCCGCGGATCTGCGGCCAGCGGGCCGGGCCGTTGCCGCGGCCGTTCGGGCCGTGGCAGCCGCTGCAGGCCGGGATGCCGCGCGCGGCGTCGCCGCCCCGGTACAGCTTCTGACCTGCCTGCCACAGCGCCGGGTCCGCCTCGAGGCCAGCCAGCGTCTGGGCCTCGAAGTGCGCGGCGAGATCCGCCATGTCCTGCGGGCTGAGCGCTGCGGCCATCGGGTTCATCAGCGGCGCCACGCGCACCACCGACTTCAGCAGCGTCAGCTGCTCGACGATGTACTCGTGGTGCTGACCTGCGAGGTTTGGCCACTCGGGATTGACGCTGTTGCCCGTGGCGCCATGGCAGGCGGCGCAGACCGCCGCCTTGGCGGCGCCCGCCTCGGCGGAGCCGGCGACGGCAGGTTCTGCGGCACGGACGGTCGCGGCGATACCCAGACCGATCAGGGTCGCGGCCAGCAAGGCCGCGGCAATACGACTCTTCATATTGTTTCCGACTCCAGTGGACGTTCGCCGGGCCCTGTTAGACTCGCGAGCCTGAGCGAATGCGGGATTCTACACGATGTCGGCTTTTCCCCACGCACACTACATGAAGGGGGCGCACGATCCGCCCCAGTTCGTGGCCGACGTCGGCGCCGAGGTCTGCTTCGCGGGCCGCTCCAACAGCGGCAAGTCCAGCGCCATCAACGCGATCACCCAGCGTAATGCCCTGGCGCGGACCTCCAAAACCCCCGGCCGCACCCAGCTGATCAACTTTTTCGAGCTGGAAATGGGGCGGCGGCTGGTCGACCTGCCCGGTTACGGCTACGCCAAGGTGCCCCGGCCGGTGCAGGACCACTGGAAGGGGCTGCTGGAAAAGTACTTCCGCGACCGCAAGTCCCTGGCCGCACTGTTCCTGATCGCCGACATCCGGCGGGGCCTCGGCGAACAGGACTGGCAGATGATCCGCTTCGCCCGGGGCTGCGGCCGCGGCGTGCACATCCTGCTGACGAAGGCCGACAAGCTGACCCGCAACCAGGGCGCCGCCGCGCTCGGCGCCGCGCGGCGCGAGCTGGCCGTTGAGGCGACGGTGCAGCTGTTCTCGGTGCCCCAGCGCAGCGGCGTCGACGACGCGCGGCGGGTGCTGCGGGACTACTTGCGCGTAAAAGAACCCGGCGATGGAGTACCCATCGCCGGGTGAGACTGTCCCGGCATAGAGGATGAACCGGGAGAGCGACCCGCCTAGGGAGGAAGCGGGTAGCGTCTCGCGACGCTCGATAGTTAGGACCGCGACCTGCCCGGAAAGTTCACGCCCGGCCCGTCAAGAAGCGTCAAAAACTCGATTTAGTGCGCCTCGTCCCAGTTGCTGCCCACGCCGACCCCGACCTCGAGCGGCACCCGCAGCTGCGTCGCTGCGCACATCAACGCGCTGACCTCGCGCCGCACCGCGTCCACCGCCGTGGCATCCACCTCGAGCACCAGTTCGTCGTGCACCTGCATGACCAGTGTCGCCGGCGCCTGCTCGCGCCGGATCCAGTCGTCCACCGCGAGCATCGCGCGCTTGATGATGTCCGCGGCAGTGCCCTGCATCGGCGCGTTGATCGCGGCGCGCTCGGCGTACTGCTGCTGCTGCTTGTTGCGTGAACGGATCTCGGGCAGGTAGAGCCGGCGCCCCTCGACCGTCTCGACGAAGCCCTGCTCGCGGGCGAGCCGGCGCGTGTCGTCCATGTAGCGGCGCACGCCCGGATAGCGGTCGAAGTAGCGCTCGATGTACTGCTGCGCCTCGTTTCTACCGACGTCCAGGCGCGCCGCGAGGCCGAAGGCGGACATGCCGTACATCAGCCCGAAGTTGATCGCCTTGGCCGCACGGCGCTGGTCGCCCGTCACGGTGTCGAGCGGCACGCCGAACATCTCCGCGGCGGTCGCCTGGTGAACATCGAGGCCTTCCGCGAACGCGCGCAACAGGCCCTCGTCACCGGACAGGTGCGCCATGATCCGCAGTTCGATCTGCGAGTAGTCGGCGGCCATGATGACCCGGCCGGCCGGCGCGATGAACGCCTGGCGGATGCGTCGCCCCTCCGGCGTGCGGATCGGGATGTTCTGCAGGTTCGGATCGGACGACGACAGTCGTCCGGTCGCGGCGATCGCCTGGTGATAGGAGGTGTGGATGCGCCCCGTGCCCGGCTGCACCTGCGCGGCGAGCGTCTCGGTGTAGGTGCCGCGCAGCTTCGCCAGTCCGCGGAACGCCAGGATCAGCTTCGGCAGCGCGTGCGCGGCCGCGAGCTCCTCGAGCACGTCCTCGGCGGTCGACGGCTGGCCGGTGGGCGTACGGCGCACGACCGGGATGCCGAGCCGCTCGAACAGGATCTGCTGCAGCTGCTTGGGGGACTCGAGGTTGAACGGCCCGCCGGCAGCCTCGTGCGCCTGCTGTTCCAGCTCGCCGAGCCTGCGCGTGAACTCCTGGCCGAGCGCGCGCAGGAACACGGGGTCCACGAGCACGCCCGTGCGTTCCATGCGCTGCAGCACCGGCTGCAGCGGCTGCTCGAGCGTGTCGTACAACGCCACCAGGCGCGGCTCCGCTTCCAGGCGCGAGCGCAGCACGCGGTGCAGGCGCAGCGTCACGTCGGCGTCCTCGGCGGCGTACGGGCCCGCGGTGTCCAGCGGCACCTGGTTGAAGGTGAGCTGCTTGGCGCCCTTGCCCGCGACCTGCTCGAAGGTGATCGTCTGCACGCCGAGGTAGAGAGCCGCGACCGAGTCCATGTCGTGGCGGGTCGCGACGCTGTTGAGCACGTACGACTCGAGCATCGTGTCGAAGCGCAGGCCAGCGAGGCAGATGCCGTGGTTGGCGAGGATATGGGCGTCGAACTTCGCGTGGTGGCCAATCTTGGCCCGCGTCGGGTCCTCCAACAGCGGCTTGAGGCGCCCGAGCACGTCGGCCCGCGACAGCTGCGTCGGCGCCGCGGGGTAGTCGTGCGCCAGTGGCACGTAGGCGGCAAGCCCCGGCTCGGTACTGAAGGACACACCGACGATCTGCGCGCTCATGTAGTCGAGCCCGGTCGTCTCGGTGTCGAAGGCGAACACCTCGGCGTTTGCGAGCCGCGCAAGCCATGCCGCGAAAGCCGCCTCGGTCAGCACGGTCTCGTACTGGCGCGGCGCGGCCAGGACCGCGGCAAGCGCCGGGTCCTCGGCGGCGGCCGGCGGCAGCGGCGCGACCGCGGCCGCGAAATCGGCGGGCGTCGCCGGCGCGGCAGTGCCGCCGGTGGCGCCGCCCTCCAGCTCGCGCAGCAGCGCCTTGAACTCCAGCTGGCGGTACAGCTCGATGAGCCGCGCGCTGTCGGCCGGGCGGCGCTCGAGCGAGGCGACCGACAGCGGCAGCGCAAGGTCGCAGCGAATGGTGGCGAGCTGGCGCGACAGCTCCAGCTGCGCGAGGTTCTCGCGCAGGCTATCGCCGACCTTGCCCTCGATGTCGCCGGCGTGCGCGACCAGGTTCGCCGCCGAGCCGTACTGGCCGAGCCACTTGGCCGCCGTCTTGGGCCCCACCTTGGGCACGCCGGGGATGTTGTCGGAGGTGTCGCCGACGAGGGCGAGGTAGTCGATGATCTGACCGGGCTCGACGTCGAACTTTGCCTTCACGCCGGCCGGATCGAGCGTCGTGCCGGTCATTGTGTTGATCAGCGTCACGCGGCCGTCGACCAGCTGCGCCATGTCCTTGTCGCCGGTGGAGATCACGACCTGCATTCCGGCCGCCGCGCCTTCGCGCGCCAGCGTGCCGATCACGTCGTCCGCCTCGACGCCCTCGATTCGCAGCAGTGGCAGGCCCAGCGCCTCGACGGTCGCCAGCAGCGGCTGCACCTGCGCGCGCAACTCGTCCGGCATCGGCGGGCGGTGGGCCTTGTAGGCCTCGAACAGCTCGTCGCGGAAGGTGCGCCCCGGCGCGTCGAACACGACGCCGATGTGGGTCGGTGCGGTCTCGCGCAGGAACTTCTGCAGCATGTTCAGCACGCCGAACACGGCGCTGGTCGGCTCGCCTCTGGAATTGGTGAACGGCGGCAGCGCGTGGAACGCACGGTACAGGTACGAGGATCCGTCGATCAGGTACAGGCGGCGGTCGTCGGCCATGTCAGCGCTGCGGCGTGACCGGCGGCACAGGCTCTGCCGGCGGCGTGGCCGGGGCATGGATCACGACCGGCGAGGTGGGCGTGCGGGTGGGCTTCACCAGCGGGCCCTTCTGGCCACAGCCCGTCACCAGGACGGCGGTGGCGAGGGCGAGGGTCGAGAGCGTGCGCATGCGGGGTACCTCGGGGCGGGACCGCATTATAGGGCGGCGCGGCTCAGCGCGAACCGAGCACCGCGATTGTGAGGCGCGACAGGCACACCAGCTCTGCAGCGGCGTTCCTGATCTCGATCTGCCAGACCTGGCTGCGGGCCCCGAGGTGCGCGGCGCGCGCGGTGCCGGTGACGATGCCATCGGTGACGGCCCGGATGTGGTTGGCGTTGATTTCCTGGCCGACGCAGCGCTGGCGCGGGAAGTCGACGCACAGGTTCGCGCCGACGCTGCCGAGGCTCTCGGCGAGCGACACCGAGGCGCCGCCGTGCAGCAGCCCCATCGGCTGGTGGAGGCGGGGCAGCACCGGCATCGTGCCCTGGATCCAGTCGTCGCCGAAGGCCGTGATCGCGATGCCCAGGTGGGCGGCAAGGCCGGTGCTGAAGCGGCGGTTGACCTCGTCCAGGGTAAACGGTGCATGCCAGATGCTCATGGGACTGCAAACTACCGCGCTCGGGCGGTGCCGTCCAACGGCGGCGGCCGGGGCCCGGATCGCGGCGCGCGCGCCGGGCGGTGTACCCTTGCCATCTGCGTCGGAAGACGGCGGCCGGATCCCTGCATGCCCCTCGCGAGCGACATCACCCTCGACGACAAGTACGACCGCGGCCAGGGCTGTGTCCTGCTCAGCGGCACGCAGGCCCTGGTGCGGCTGCCGCTGATGCAGCGCGCCCGCGATCAGGCCGCGGGGCTGAACACGGCCGGCTACATCAGCGGCTATCGCGGCTCCCCGCTGGGAGGTTATGACCAGCAGCTGCGCGTTGCCGGCGCGCGCCTCGAAGCGGCCCACGTGCGCTTCGAGCCGGGCGTCAACGAGGATCTTGCCGCCACCGCGATCTGGGGGACGCAGCAGGTACCGCTGCTGCCGGCGCCGCGCTACGACGGCGTGTTCGCGATCTGGTACGGCAAGGGACCGGGCGTGGATCGCTCCGGCGATCCGATCAAGCATGCGAACCGCATGGGGACCTCGCCGCATGGCGGCGTCCTGATGGTGTTCGGCGACGATCACGGCGGCAAGAGCTCGACCGTCTCGCACCAGAGCGAGCAGGCGCTGACCGCCGGCGGCGTGCCGGTGCTGTACCCGGCGAACGTGCAGGAGTTCCTGGATTTCGGCCTGCACGGCTTCGCAATGTCGCGCTACGCGGGGCTCTGGGTCGGGTTCAAGTGCGTCAACGAGACGGTCGAGGCGACCGCGACCGTTGAGGTCGACCCCGCGCGGGTCGCGAGTGTCTTGCCGGACCTGCCGCTGCCGCCCGGCGGCATCCACGCGCGCTTCCACTTCGACCCGATCAGCGATGACGTGCGCCTGATGCGCCACAAGCTGCCGCGCGCCCAGGCCTACGCGCGCGCCAACGGCCTCGACCGGATCACGCACGGAACGCCGCGCGCAGGCGGCCTCGGGCTCGTCACGGCCGGCAAGACGTGGCTCGACGTCGCCAGTGCGCTCGACTCGCTCGGCCTCGACACCGCCCGCCTCGCCACGGTCGGGATGTCGGTCTACAAGGTCGGCATGGTCTGGCCGCTGGAGCCGCAGGGCATGAGTGAGTTCGCCCGCGGCCTGCGCGAGATCCTCGTCATCGAGGAGAAGGCGGCGTTCATCGAGGCCCAGGCGGCGCACGTCCTGTACAACCTGGCCGATGTTGAGCGACCGCGGCTCAGCGGCAAGCGCGCTGCCGACGGCGAGCCGCTGCTGCCGTCGGACGTCATGCTCGAGCCGCTCGAGCTTGCGCGCGTGATCGGCGCGCGGCTGCGCGCGCTGGGACTTTCCGACGCAGCTCTCGAGGCGCGGCTCGCCTTGCTTGAAGCGCGGGTCGCCGCGGCGCGCAGCCGCGAGTCGGGCGGCATTGCCCGCACGCCATACTTCTGCTCGGGCTGCCCGCACAACACCTCGACGCGGGTGCCGACCGACAGCGTCGCGTTCGCCGGCATCGGCTGCCACACGATGGCCCTGTACATGAACCGCGCGACGCTGCCGCCGACGCAGATGGGCGGTGAGGGGATGACCTGGGTCGGTGCCGCGCCGTTCAGCGGCATGGACCATGCGTTCCAGAACATCGGCGATGGCACCTACTTCCATTCCGGCCTGCTCGCGATTCGCGCGGCGGTCAACGCCGGCACGCACATCACCTACAAGCTGCTCTACAACGATGCGGTCGCGATGACCGGCGGCCAGCCGGTCGAAGGCCAGCTGTCGGTGGTCGAGATCACCCGCCAGCTGCGCGCCGAGCGCATCGGCCGCATCGCGGTGGTCAGTGATGACCCGACGCGCTACGGCCGCGCAGCCGGCTTTCCGGGCGGCGTCACGCTGCATCCGCGCGGCGAGCTCGACGCCGTGCAGCGCGAGCTGCGCGGCGTGCCGGGGGTCAGCGCGCTGGTCTACGATCAGGTCTGTGCCGCCGAGAAGCGTCGCAGGCGCAAGCGCGGCAAGCTCGCCGAGCCCGCGCGGCGCGTCTACATCAACCCGCTGGTATGCGAAGGCTGCGGCGACTGCTCGGTCAAGTCCAACTGCGTGTCGGTGGAGCCGCTGGAGACCGAGTTCGGGCGCAAGCGCTCGATCGACCAGTCGAGCTGCAACCGCGACTACTCGTGCCTGAACGGCTTCTGTCCATCGTTCGTGACGGTCGAGGGCGCAGCGCCCGTGCGGCCGGCGGCCGCGCACCTGGACCCGGACCTGTTCGCAGCGCTGGCGGAGCCTGCGGTCGGCGCGACCGGGGCGACCGCCAACGTGCTGATCACCGGCATCGGCGGCACCGGCGTCGTCACCGTCGGCGCGCTGCTTGCGATGGCGGCGCACCTCGAGGGCCGCGCCGCGAGCGTCTACGACATGAC
>JANXQL010000129.1 GCA_025356815.1 Pseudomonadota bacterium | reverse complement strand
GGCCGGATCAAGCGACTGACCGTCGCCGTACTGCTCGACAACGTGCCGAAGGCAGGGGCAGACGGAAAGACGAGCGTGCAGGCGCTGAGCGCGCCACAGATCGAGGACATCACGCGGCTGGTCAAGAACACGATCGGATTCGACGAGGCGCGCGGCGACAGCGTCAGCATCGTCAACGCGCCATTTCACGAGGAGGCGACCGACTTCAAGCCCGAGGCCGTCCCGCTGTGGCAGCGGCCGATGGTACAGGACGTCGCCCGCCTCGGGCTCGGTGCGGCCGTGCTGCTCGCGCTCGCACTCGGCGTTCTGCGCCCGATGATCCGCAGTCTGACGGTCCAGACGCTCACGCCCCTTCCTGCCGGCGCTGGCGGGCAGGGCTCTTTTGGCGAACTTCAGGCGCGCGCACCGGCGCCGCTCGCCTACGAACAACAGATCGTGCATGCGCGTACCCAGGTCGCCCAGGACCCGAAGCGCGTGGCACAGGTCGTCAAGACATGGGTGGGTGAGTGATGGCTGAGCTGCACACCAACCGCACAGGCGTCGAGCAGGCCGCGATACTGCTACTGACCCTTGGAGAACAGGATGCCGCGCAGGTGCTAAAGCATCTCGGGGCAAAGGACGTCCAGCGCGTTGGCGCGGCGATGGCGCAGCTATCCGGCATCACCCGCGACGAGGTTTCCTCGGTGCTCGGTCGGTTCGCCGAACGTGTCGAGCACGAGACTTCGTACGGCGTCGATTCGGACGAGTACGTCCGTAACGTGCTCACCGAGGCACTTGGCAGCGAGAAGGCCGGCGGGCTGATCGACCGGATCCTGCGCGGACGTAGCAACCGCGGCCTGGAAGCGGTCAAGTGGATGGAACCTGCGGCAATCGCGGAAATGCTCAGCGAGGAACACCCGCAGATCGTCGCGATCGTACTGTCCTACCTCGAGCCCGAGCAGGGTGCGGAAGTGCTGGCCGCGCTGCCGCAAAACAAGCGAGCGGATGTGGTGCTGCGAGTGGCGATGCTCGATGGCGTGCATCCCTCGGCACTGCAGGAACTCGACGAGATCCTCGAGCGCCAGTTCACGGCGAGCGCCGGCAAGGGCGTCAAGTTCGGCGGCCCCAAAGCCGCCGCGGATCTCCTCAACCGCGTTGGCGGCGGCTCGGAAATGCCGATCCTGGAGCAGGTTACCCAGCTTGACGCTGCACTCGGTCATCGGCTGCAGGAGCTGATGTTCGTGTTTGAGGACCTGATCCTGATCGACGATCGTGGCCTCCAGGATCTGCTGCGGGAAGTGTCTGGCGAGCAGCTGATGGTCGCGCTGAAGGCCACCGGCGAAGATCTCAAGCAAAAGATCTTCAAGAACATGTCGGAGCGTGCCGCCCAGATCCTCAAGGACGACATGGAAGCCAAGGGACCAGTGAAGCTGCGCGAAGTTGAAGCCGCGCAAAAGGAAATACTCGCGACCGTGCGCCGCATGGTCGAGGAAGGACGGATCCAGCTCGGTGGCAAGGGGAGCGAAGAGTATGTCTGAGCTCGCCACCCGGGCCGCCCAGCCGTGGGCCCTTCCTCAGGTGACCGGTCCGACGATCGGCCGCGGACGCGCCGAGGACCTAAAAGCCGTCGAACGCGACGCGTTCGAGACTGGCCTCGCCGCTGGGCGGGAGGCGGGTCTGATCGCCATCCGCGTCGAACAGCAGCACGAGCTTGATGCGTTGCGCGAGCGCGTCGAACGGCTCGACGCGATCCTAGAGGTGCTCAGCGAGCCACTGAAAGACCTGGGCGCGAGCATTCAGGAGCAGCTCGTGACGCTCGCAGGCGCGATCGCCCAGCAGGTCGTGCGTCGCGAGTTGCGGTATCAACCAGACCAGATCATCGCCGTGATCCGCGAGACGGTGGTTCTGCTCCCCGGCAACGCCCGGGACGTCCGCATCCATCTGCATCCCGAGGACGCGGCGCTGGTCCGAGAGAGACTCGTCGAACCCGGATCGCGGCGCGCATGGACCCTGGTCGAGGATCCGGTGATCGCGCGCGGTGGCTGCCGGGTAACTAGCGGAAACTCAAGTATCGACGCACGGATCGAGAGTCGTATCGGCGCCGCGATCTCCGCCGCGCTCGGGGACGAGCGCGCGTCGGCAGCGGGTTCGCCATGAACGCGTTGCGCAGCGAAGTCGAGCAGCGCCTGCTGAAGTCGCTCCGCGAGGGCACTGAACGGGTCACCAGGTTGCCGCCACCCGGTGTCGCCGGCCGCTTGACCCGGATGGTGGGGCTCACGCTAGAGGCGTCGGGCTGTCAGGCCGCGGTCGGCGATCAGTGCGAGATTGTCACTGCAGACGATACGCACACCGATGCCGAGGTGGTCGGGTTCGCAGGCGACCGGCTCTACCTGATGCCGACCGGAGATATTCATGGTGTGAAGCCGTATGCGCGTGTTCTGCCGCGTCCTGGCGCAGGCCTGATCGGCGTTGGGCCGGGGCTGCTTGGCCGCGTAGTCGACGGCGCTGGCCAACCCCTGGACGGGCGCGGGCCGATCCCGGTCGCGGCGCGCGTCCGCCTGGCGGGACTGCCCATCAACCCGCTCGGACGGGTACGGATCAGCGAGCCGCTTGACGTCGGCGTCCGCGCGATCAATGGCCTACTGACCGTCGGCCGCGGCCAGCGCATTGGCCTGCTCGCCGGTAGCGGCGTCGGCAAGAGCGTACTGCTCGGAATGATGGCGCGCTACACGGCCGCTGACGTGATTGTCGTGGGCCTCATCGGCGAG
>JANXQL010000184.1 GCA_025356815.1 Pseudomonadota bacterium | reverse complement strand
TCCGTGTCGGTGGTCGCGTAGTAGAACTCCGTGCCCGGCGGGCGCTTGGACTTGAACGAGCGCGCGAAGTCGTAAAGGCCGCCCTCGCCGCGGGCGACCAGTGCCGCGAACGCATCGATGTCCGACTTCGGGTCCTCGTAGTCCTCGCTGTAGCTCGTGCCCGAGGTCATCTGCAGTACCTGCTTGATGGTCGCGCCCTCGTAGGCGGAGCCGGTGAGCTCCGGCAGGTATTGGCGGATTGGGTCGCGGATGCTCCTGATGTGACCGTCCGCAACCGCGAGCCCGACGAGCGTGGAGACGAACGACTTGCCGGTCGAGAACGACGTGAACAGGTCGGTCGGCTCGGCCCCCTGGTAGTAACCCTCGTAGACGATGCGGTCGCCCTTGAGGATCACCAGCGCCGTGGTGTCGTTGCGCCGGACGAAGTCCTGCAGCGAGCGGCTGGCGCCGTCGAAGCTGTAGTGCACCTGGTACGCCCGGCCCGCGGGCTTCAGCGGCGACGCCGCGGGCGCTGCGGGGATGCGCCGCGTGGGTCCGATCTCCTCGGTATTGCGAAACGTGATCGCCGGCTTCTTGGTGCGGAAGAAGCCGGCAGGGCCGGGGACGCCACTGCCGCTGTCGTAGGCCGGCGCCGGCACGAGGGCCTCCGGCGCGAGCCGCTCGCCGGCGCCCGCCGCGAGCGGCAGCAGACAGAGCAGGGCGAGCGCGGTGTGGCGGCGCTGATGATGCATTTTCTGTGTCCCCTGGATTGTCTGATGAAGGATCCGCTGTACGCCTAGAACCGGCGCCCGATAGTGACGCCGACCAGCCGTGGCTTGATCGGGATCACGTTGATCAGCTTGCAGACGGACGGCGCGCAGGACGAGTAGCGGGTGATCTCGCCGCGACGATCGCCGACGTTCTCGATGAAGAACTCCGTGCTCCATTCGCCTTTCTTGAAGCCCGCCGACAGGTCCAGGCTGCCGTAGCCCGGTTGCTTGCCGAGCACGTTCGCGTCGTCGATGGTCAGTGCGGGGATCACGTCGGTCTGGAACACGAGCGCCGCCTGCAGGTGGGCATCGAAATCGCCCTGCGTCCATTCGTAACGGGCGATCGCATTGCCCTTGAACTTCGATGAGACGGGCAGGCGCGTTTCCGGAGGCGCGAGGATGTTCGAAAGATCGCCACAGGCCTGCGCGTTGGTGTCGTGATTGCAGGCGTAGGTCTTCAGATGCGTGTCCAGATAGGTGAACGAGCCGGACAGCGTCAGGCCGTCGCTCGCCTTCCAGTGCACCTCAGACTCGATTCCGCGGATCTCGGCCCGGCCGGCGTTGATGATCTCGGTGATGCCGTTCAAGCCCGAGATCCCGTACTGGGCATCCTTCCAGCGCTCGAGGAAGATCGCGCCATTGACGCGCAGGCGGTGGTCCAGCCAGGTGGTCTTCCAGCCGGCCTCGATGTTGGTCAGGTAATCGGGTGTGTACGGCGGCCGGATCGTGACGCGGTTGACGCCGCCGGGCCTGAAGCCCGTCGACCAGGTCGCGTAGATCATCCGGTCGTCATCGAACTTGTAGGTGGCGTTGACGCGGTAGGTGGTGCCGCTGCGCTTGGTGTCGGAGTTGATGTTGATGCACGGCCGGACCTTGTTGGTCGGGTCGATCGTCGCCGGATCGCACTGGATCTCGCCGCTGTGGTGCTGGGAGCCGTCGTAGGTGGCGTTGCCGTTGTAGCCGAAGAACCCGTACACCGAATTGTCGTAATGGAACGCGCGAATGCCACCGATCAGGGTCAGCTTCGAAGTCAGGTCGAACGACAGGTCCGTGAACGCCGCCGTGTCGCGGTCGACGCGCGACTGTGAGTTCAGGTAGAGCACGCCCGGCTGGCCGGTGATCGAGTATTCCGGCGCGAGGTTCTGCACCCGATATTCATCGCGCGCATCGTCCGTCTGGCGCTGCAGGAACAGCCCGAACACGTAGCGCAGTCGCTGGTTCTGTGGCGAGGAGATGCGCAGTTCGTGCGAGATCTTCGCGAACACGTTGCGGCTGACGGTCGTCTGCGCCGGGTTGATCAGGTTGCCGTTCGCGTCGCGGAAGTTGTCGCCGAAGTAGGTCGGATAGGAGCCGCCGACGTAGGAGACATCGTAGAACAGCGAGTAGTCCGAGTAGTCGGCGACCGAGTCGATCGTGCGGCGCAGGTAGCCGCCGGCGTAGATCACATCGAAGTCGGCGATCTTGCCCTGCACGGTCAGCGACGCCTGCGTCCAGTTGTCGTCGTTGCGCTCCGGGTAGAAGCGCGACACGTTCAGGTCACCCGAGGCCGGCAGGTTGATGTTGGCGGAGACCACGGGAAACGGCGTGAACCCGAACTGGCCGTTGGCCGTCTGCTTCTGCGTCTGCACGGCCGGCATGACCGACCAGTTGTCGTTCAGGTCGAACTTCAGCGCCGCGCGCCCACCGGTGGTGTCCACCCAGTTGTAGTTCTTCTCGACCACGCGCGAGTTGCTGCGTGGGATGCCCGACGTCGGATAGGTCTCGGGTGGAGCCGCGACATTGTTGATGTAGCCGCCGTCGTGCTCGCTCCAGCCGACCAGCCGGACGGCCGTGCGATCGTTCAGCGGCAGGTTGACGAAGCCCTCGACGATGCCGCCCGGGTCGCCCTTGGTGAACGTATTGAGCGTGACGTCGAAGCCGCCTTCGAACTTCGACGGGTCGGGCTTGTTGGTGATGATGCGCATCGTGCCCGCCATCGAACTCGAGCCGAACAGCGTTCCCTGCGGCCCGGACAGTGCCTCGACGCGGGCGATGTCGTAGACGTGTATGTCGAGATTGTTGCCGATGGTGGTCACCGGCATCTCGTCGACGTACAGGCCCACCAGCGGCTGCGAGCCGACCTTGAGGCCGTCGCCGCCGTTGGTCACGCCACGCACGTACAACTGCGCCTGGCCGGGACCGTAGCTCTGCACGGAGAGGCTGGGCAGGTACTTGGCGTAGTCGTCGAAGCTTGCGACCTGCAGGTCGGCCAGCTTCTTGGTGTCGAAGGCCTGGATGCTGATCGGCACGGACTGCAGGTTCTCGGCGCGCTTTTGCGCCGTCACGATCACCTCTTCCAGTCCGCCCGCGGCCGCGCTTGCGTCGCTGCCGGCGGCAGAGGCGGCCGCGGCGGACAGGACGGCGGAGGTCAGCGCGAACAGGGGTCGCAGCGCAAGGCGCTGCGAACGCGGATGGCGGGGTGGCGTGCTCATGAGGATCCCTCTCGTGTGGCGTGGCTGGCGGTGCCAGCGGCGTCCTGTGATGGGAGCATATCGGGAAGGGTAATCGCAATCGTGTCGTGCCGACCCGACCCGACCCGACCCGACCCGATCCGATCCGATCCGCCTCCTAGAGGCGAATGCGACGCCACGCCCCCGACTGCCAGCGCAGCCACAGCGACGTGCCAAGGGCGACCACGTAGCCGACCGACACGCTCCAGCCGCCGACTGCGCCCCGGCCGAACTGCGGCAGGAAGTGCACCCATCCCTGGCCCGGGGCGAACACCATGGCGTGGGTGATCGGCAGCAACAGGCCCCACGACAGGACGGCGATGATCACGGCCGGGACGCGGACGTCACCCGCGCCGCGCAAGCAGAACGAAGAGCCTAGATTGAGGCCGTCGAACGCCTGGTAGGCGGCCGCCAGCCAGATCAGCCGGGCACCGAGTTCGACGACTTCCGCCGCGTGGGG
>JANXQL010000124.1 GCA_025356815.1 Pseudomonadota bacterium | reverse complement strand
CTGCTCGGCTTTGCAGGAGCATTTCGCCGTTCCGAACTCGTGGCGCTTGATGCCGATCACGTGACCGAGCGCAACGAGGGCCTGTCCATCCTGATTGCGAGTTCGAAGACCGACCAGGAGGGCCTTGGCCAGGTCGTGGCCATCCCCCGCGTCACCGGTTCGCCCTACTGCCCCGTTCAGGCGCTGCTCGACTGGATCACCGTTGCCGGCATCACGACCGGACCCGTTTTCCGGCGTCTGCATCGCGGCGACACAGTCGGAAAGTCCCGGCTCTCGCCGCAAAGCGTCGCGCTGATCATCAAGGATCTCGCCGGTAAAGTCGGCCTCGACGCGAGCCGCTACGCCGGGCACAGCCTGCGCAGCGGCTTTCTGACCAGTGCCGCGCGCAATCACGCCAGCATCTTCAAGATGGCGGACCAGTCCCGGCATAAATCCCTCGACGTGCTGCGCGATTACGTCAGGAACGAGGAGCGATTCGAGGATCACGCGGCCGAAGGCCTGCTGCGTGGAAACCCTGCGACGCGCCGCCCCTGAGCACTCCGCCGCAGGGCGCGACTATTCCCAGGGGTCGACGACGCCGATCCCACAATGCTCGAAGTCTCGAACGTTGCGGGTTGCCAACGTGGCGCCTGCCGCCCGGGCGATGGCCGCGATCTGGGCATCAAACTGCGAGATGGGCCGGCCGCGGCGACGCCGATCGCTGACGAGCTCGGCATAGGATCGCGCGGCCGAACTATCGAACGCGAGTATGCGGCCGGCGAAGTCCGTCGCGAACATGGCTTCCGCGGCACTCTCGATCGCCCGTCGCCGGCGACTGGCCGGCAGCAACATCACACCGTGCAGGATCTCCGCCTGGGTGATGCTCGTCGTGCAATACCCGCTGCTGTCACCGCGCGCGATCCATGCCAGCACCGCCGGTGACGGCTTGGCCTTCATGAGTTCCGACACGACGTTGGTGTCCAGAACGATCATGGGCCGATCTTCGGCGGCTTGCGGATCGGCGCGCGCTCCGCCAGCTTGAGGTTGACACCGCCCAGCGCCCGGAACCGCCGCTGGATGGCTTCGCCAAGATCGGTGGCCTCGGCAGGCTCCTCGCTCAGCGCCGCCTTCAGGATGTGCCGCACCTCATCCTCCATCGAGCGCCGCCGGTGCGCGGCCCGGACCCGTAGGCGGCTCTTGAGCGCATCGTCCAGATTCCGAATCGTGATGCTCGCCATGGCACCCCCATGATGTCAATGATTGCAGTGTAATCATTTCCCCGTCAGGGTCCAAGCCGGGTTGACGATCCCGCCGCCCTGGCGCTGCCTTGTCACCCCCCGGTCGCCCGGTTTCCACGCCATGGCCAAGTCCTCGCTCCTCGCCTACCCCGAGTTCCCGGACCCGCTGACGGCAGCGACCATTTGCCAGCTCATGACCCCGAGGCCCCATGAGCTGCGCTGGGTTCGGCAAACGAGCCATTCGCCGGCGTCTCGCCTCGGGCTGCTGTGCTGGCTGAAGACGTTCCCGATCCTGGGTCGGTTTGCCCCGCCGGGCGAGATCCCGGCTCCGATCATCGCCTACCTTGCCGAACGCGCAGGTCTCGCCGGCCTCACCCTCGACAGCTACCCCGCCCGCACCCGTGTCCGGCATCGCACAGAAGTCCGTGCGTTCCTCGGCATTCAGCCGTGGGACGCTGCCGCCGAAGCACTCGCCATCTCGACGATGGAGCGGATCGTTGCCGGCCGCACGCACCTGTCGGATCTCATCAACGGCGCCATCGAGGCGCTCGTCGCCGCGAGCTACGAACTGCCCGCCCTCAGCACCCTTCGGCGCCTCGCCGGCAACGTTCATGCCCGCGTGACCGATGCGTGGCTGGCCTTGATCGGCACGCGACTGTCGCCGGTGACCCGGCGCCGGCTCGAGGCCCTGCTGAGCGTTGCGGACGAGGCGACCGAATCGACGTTCTCGAGGTTGTGCAAGTCAACTAAACGCGCGTCCCGAAACCACCTCGACGATCTCCTCGGCCAGCTTGGGTGGCTCAACGAGCTCGCCTTGCCGGCAGGGGTCCTCGCGGACATTCCGGTGACCCGGATCGATGCGTGGGCGGAAGAAGCACGCCGGCTGACAGCTACCGAACTACGGGAATACACCACCCCGCGGCGGCACGCGCTGCTGTGCTGTCTGGTCGTCCGGACCCATGCGACCCGCCTCGATGACCTCGTCACCATGCTGATCCGGTTCATGGGACGCATCGAGGCGAAGGCCCGCGCCGATCTCGAGGCCTGGTATCAGGCGCGGCGACGGCGCGTATCCGAACTCCTCGGGGTCCTGCGTGACCTCGCCGCTGCGCGAGCCGGGCACGCCGACCCGGAATCGTTCACGGCGCGGGTCGACGCCGTGTTGATGCGCGCCGGCGGCGCCCAGGCCGTGATGACGGCGTGCGATGAACATCTGGCAAAAGGCCCGGACAACTGGCGCACCTTCCTCGAACCGCATTTCCGCATCCAGCGCAGCTGGCTGCTGCGACTCGCCGATGCGCTGCCGCTCGGCGCCGCTCCTGACGCGTCCGGCCTCCTTGAGGCCGTGCAGTGCGTGTCCGCATTCCCGGAACGTCCAGCCGAGAGGCTGATCGCCACGTTCGATGACGGCTTCCTCGATCCCGAATGGCGCTCGTGGGTCGGTGTCCCCGGCGAACCCGATACCTACCGGCTTCGCCCCCTCGAGGTCGCCGCGTTCGTTGAACTCGTCGACGCCCTCAAAGCGGGCGACATCTACGTCGAAGGCGCGGCCGACTATGGAGCCTTCACGGACGACATCTACCCGATCGACTCCGAGCCACACGCCGTCACGCAGTATCTGCGCGACCGGGGCTTCGCCGACAACGCCCAGTCGTTTGTTCAGGAGCTGCGAGACAAGCTCAAGCGCGGCGTCATGGATCTCGAGCAGGCGGTCCGCGTCCATCAGACGGTCCAGCTGGGGCCCGATGGCTCCCCGATCACCCCACGGCCCACTGGCATCACTCCGCCGCAGTCCGCGCGCGATCTGGCCGAGGCGATCCAGGAGCGCATGCCGAGTCGTACCGTGCTCGAGGCCCTCCACAACGTCGAACGCTGGAGCGGGTTCACCCGGAATTTCGGGCCTCCCGGGCGCCTCGGCTCCCAGATCGGGGATCACCAGAGCCGAACTATCCTCACGACATTCGCAATCGGCAGCGGGCTCGGCCCCGCCCAGGCCGCGCGGCACTTCGATGAACCCGTATCACCGCACCTGCTCTCGTTCGTCCACCGCCGCCATATGGGCTCGGCCTCGCTGCGCGCCGCGTGCGCCGACGTCCTCAATGTCTACGCCACTTTCGAACTGCCCACCGTCTGGGGAGCGGCCGACAAGGTCGCCGCCGACGGGTCGATGATCCCGACCTACGACGACAACATCCAGGCCTCCTACCACATCCGCTACGGCCGGACCGGCGGGGTCGCCTACAGGCACGTGGGCACGAACTACATCGCCTACTTCACGCATTTCATCGCCGCGGGTGCCTACGAGGGCGTTTACCTGTTCGACGGCCTGCAGAAGAACGACTCGGTCCTTAAAGCCACCGGGATCTACTCCGACACCCACGGCCAGTCGGCCGCCCTCTTTGGCCTCGGCTACCTTTTCGGCGCCGAGCTCCTGCCGCGGATCCGCAAATGGCGCTCCCTGAAGCTGTATCGACCGGATAGGCATTTGAGCCTCCCAGGAACCGCGCATCTCTACGGCGGCACCATCGACTGGGCCTTGATAGAGTCGCACTGGAAGGAATACCTGCGCGTCGCGCTCGCCGTCCAGACCGGACGCGTCTCCGCTTCCTGGGTGCTGACCCGGCTCAACAGCTACAGTCGCCGCAACCGGTTGTACCGGGCGTTCCAGGAACTCGGACATGTGTTCCGGACCCTGTACTTGCTACGCTGGGTTGACGACTATGATCTGCGCCGGACCGTGACGCACGAGGCGAACAAGGGCGAGCACTACCACGACTTTGCTGCGCACCTGAACTTCGGGAGCCAGGGCGTGCTGAGAACCAACAGCCGCGTCGATCAGGAGAAGGCCGTGATCGCCAATCAGCTGCTCGCCAATGCCGTCATCCTGCAGACCGTGGCGGACCAGACCCGGGTCATTCAGCAGCTGAAACGAGAGGGATACCCGTTCGACGTCAATGACGCCAAGCACCTGAGCCCGTTCCTGACTCGACACCTGCTGAGGTTCGGGAAGTTCCCGGTGCGGTGCGACACCGAGCCTCTACCGGACAACCTTCGGCTCGATCCGTGAGTTATCCACACAAGCCCCCGGGGTCAAGCTAGTTGTCACGGGTGGCTTCGGTTCTTAGGACAGATTTCTTCTTCGGCTAAGTGGATCTGCCAGCCCTGTTGATGGTTCTTTCCTGGTCCTTGCTCTTCATCAATCGTCGCCAGCATCCGCGGTCTGACGCGTAGCGTCAGAAGCTCTTCGGATTCCTCGA
>JANXQL010000067.1 GCA_025356815.1 Pseudomonadota bacterium | reverse complement strand
GTGTTCGTGCCCGGATTGTCGTAGGCAACGTTCGGCGCACGGCGCACGCGGCGCTGGCCGGGGTTGTAAACCCAGGCGCGGCGGTTCTCCTTGGACTGGTCGAGCGTCTCGTGCACCAGCAGGATCTCGCCGGCGACGCGCGCGGGCGCAACGGTCTCCTGGATGAAGTACAGGATGACGTTCTTGAGGTCCGCTTCCTTCGCGTTCGGCATCGAGTAGGCGACGTAGAACTCGTCGTGGAACTTGACCATGTTGAACGAACCGGACTGCGTCACGGCCGCCTGGCCGATCTCGCGCGAGGCGATGTCGGCACGATAGCGCAGCACGTGGTTCCAGAATGCCTCGAGGCCGGACTTCGGAATCGGGAACGGAATGCCCTCCGCGGCCCCTGTGACTCCGTTGCCCCCCGGTGCGAGCTGGGCGGTCGTCGCGACCCGCTTGGTCGCGTCGTAGATCCGCTGCGGCGACGCCGCGGTGCGCCGCGTCGGGTACACGTTCATGAAGAACGTGTCCTTGTACTGGCGCAGCAGGGCCTTGTCACCTTCGGTCAGGCGGTCGGCGTACTGCGTCATGTTCGCGGCGGTGATCTTGTACAGCGGCTTGTCGCCCGGGAACGGATCCGGCGCGCGCCCCGGCGAGGCGAAGGCCGGGAAGCCGGCCTTGGCTGGCGACAAGAGGCCGCCATCCCACGCCGGAATCGTGCCGGCGGCGTTGCCGGCCTTCTCGCCACCGAGCGGCGTGAGGTCGGCACCCAGGCGGGCCGCCTCCTGCGCGGTGACCGCGGCCCGGGCGGGGCCGATCGGCGACAGCGCGAGCGTGAGCGCCGCGATTGCTGCGAATCTTGTGAGCTGCATGTGCGTTCCCCTCAGAACGAGTACTTGATCGTGGCCGCGACGAAATCGCGGTCGATCAGTTCGTTGTATCGACCGGCACCGCCGTAGCTGGTGAAGCTGGCGTCCAGCTCCCAGCGGTTCTGCAGGTTCGCGTTGACGCCGAGCGTCAGCGCGTGGCGCCCTTCGACGAAGTTGCCACCCGGACCCGGTGTCGTGCCCTTCACGTCGTGCTGCCAGGAGAGGCGCGGGCTGATATTCCAGGGCCCGAGCAGGCCCGGGTAGTCCAGCCGGGTCGCGATGCGATAGCCCCACGAGAAGTCGTCGGCGAAGCGGTTCAGCGGTTCGACCTCGCCGAAGTGCAGCCCGGCGAGCGCGACGTTGCCCGACACCGACGTGCCCGGGCCGTTGAAGCGCAGGCCCTGCCCGTTCGGCCCGCCGCTGGTCTTGTTGGGCAGGTTGGGGATGCTGGTCGCGCCGATCTCCGCCAGCAGCACGACCTGGTTGGCGCCGAGCATCGGCGGGAACGCCTTGGTCGCCGTCGTCTGCAGCTGCCAGACGTCGTAGCGACCCCAGCCCTGCACCACCCCGCCGGGCGCGAACGCACCCAGCTGGCCGCAGCGACTGAGCGTCGGCGCACCGGCGATGCAGGTGCTCGGGAACGTGCCGCCGGGATGGGTCAGCGGGAACAGCCCCTGTTCGAGCGGCGTGAGCGCCGCGAACAGCAGTTCGACATCGTCGAACTGCAGCGGCGTGTCCTTGCGGTACTCGAGTTCGCCCTGCAGCGCGACGCCGGTGGTGCCGAGCTCGGTATTGAACGACACCGCGAAGGTCTGCAGCTTGTCCGGGTACTCGACGAAGTAGTTCGCGGTCTGCGCAAACTCGTGCGTGGCGAACGCATTCGCCTGGGCCGCGACGCTGCCGCCGCTGAGGTAGGTGTTCGCACCGACCGTGGCATAGCTCTGCAGCGTAGCGAGCGAGATGTTGCCGCCGGCGCTCTGCGCGGCCGCGGCGCCAGCCAGCGAGCCGACGTTGATCGCCGCCGGCAGTGGCAGGCCCGCGACCAGCGCCTGCGCCGTCGCCGCCATCGCGGTTGCCGTGCCCGCGGCGTTGCCGATGCCGACCTGCGTGCCGGCGCGGCCACTGATCATCGGCAGGCGGCTGGAGTAATTCATGAAGTAGAAGCCGAGTTCCGTGCCGCTGCCAAGCTCGGGCAGCGACCAGCGGAACGCGACACCGTACTGGCCGCTGCTCTTGGGATCGATGCGCGGGCCTTGCGGCACACCCTGGAAGTTGGCGATGAACGGCCCACCCAGCGAGCGGAAATCGGTGCCCTGGTCGGCGTAGGCGCCAAAGCCGAGGAACACGTTGCGTCCGCCGGCCGACACGTAGTCGTTGGCCGAGAAGTAGCTGCCTTCCGGTTCCGGCTCGGTACGCTTCCACTGGAGCAGGTAGAACGCCTCGAGAGAGGTATGCGCCGTGGTGCCGAGGGTCGCCCGGATCATCGACTGCGGCAGGTAGCCTTCCTTGAGTTCTGACCCAGGCACGCGCAGCGCCGAGACGTCGACCGGATTGACCTGCGTGAGGCCGCCCTGGATGAACGTGCTCTCGCCCCAATTGACGATCTGCTTGCCGGCGCGGATCTCGAGCGGGTGGCCTTCGCCGAGCTTCCACTTGCCATAGGCGAACGCGTCGAGCAGGCGCACATAGGAACCGGCCAGGTCCTTCGCTTCGTTGGTCAGCGGCGTGCGCAGCGTCGAGCCGTCCGCCACGACGCGGTCATACAGCGCCGAGGCGCGCGTGAAGACGCCGTAGTTGCGCCACTTGAGCGAGAACTCGGTGGTGAGCTTGAACGCCTGGCTGAAGGCATCGCCCTTCTTGTAGTTCAGGTCGCCGTTATCGATGTTCGGTGAACGCCCGGTGCCGCCCTCGCCCGTCCCGATCAATGCGGGGTCGGGGTTCTTCAGTCGCCACGCCTCGCCAAAGGAGACGGTGGTATCCCAGTTGCCGGTGACCGCACCGTCCGCGCTCTGGAAGTCGAACGCACCGGCCGCGCAGGCGGCCCCGAGCGCGGTGACCGCCATCGTTGCCTGTACAGCGCGGCGGAGGGTCCGCTGCGGGCTCGCCGATTGAGTATTCATTCTCGCTCCCCGTGGCTTGCCAAAGGCCGCCTGGCGGCCGCGTCCTCGGCGGCCCGCGGGCGGAACCGGGCGACAGGCGCGCCGATCCGGACCGTGGGCGCGGTAGACGCCTGTTGCGTTATTACCGAACCTGCGACCGAACATTGCGGCCGCGGGCGGGAAGTATAGCCGGGACAATGGCCGGGGGCGCATCGTGAAACCGAGGCTCGACTGCTTCTTGCACTGCAACAGGCGCGCTCAGCCGTGCGTCACCTGCAGGATGCTGTGGCGGATCTGCTCGGACAGCACCAGTTGGGCGTCGGCGGCGACATCCAGCAACGCCTGATCGTATCCGAGCAGGCCGCCGGGGCGGGTGTGGATCACCTCGCGCGTGCGCAGCAGGTCGAGGAACTGGCGGAACAGCGCCCGATCGAAGAACTCCGGTGATCGCAGCTCGTACAGCAGCGCCATGCGGCTGGCCATCAGGTGGCAGCGGCTCTCCAGCGCGTCCTGCGAAATCGTGTCGGGGCCGGCCCGCAGCAGCAGCGCGATCGCCAGGTAGTAGCGCTCGATCACCTCGAGGGTGGCATGCGCCAGCAGCGACAGCTGCACGGCCTCGGTGGAGCCGGTCGGGGGCCGGCGCCAGAGGCTGCGGTCGGCACTGGGCTCGAGCAGCCCGAGCTTCGCAAACGTGTCCAGAACGCCGTCGACAGCGGCCGGCAGCGCCGCCTCCGGCCAGCGCAGGAACAGTTCCTGCGCGATGTACGGATAGATTCTCCATGCGAGGCGATGGACGTCCTCGGCGCGGATCGCGGAATTGTTCAGGAACGCGCAGGCGATCAGTGACGGCAGCGCGTAGGCGTGCAGGATGTTGTTGCGGTAGTAAGCCGACAGGATCGCGTGGTCGCCGAGGAAACGCACCACCGCCCCGAGGGCGTGCGGCACGGTCTCGATCATGCCCAGTTCGCGGCCGTGCGCGATCATCGCCTCGCCGGCCAACGGCGTGCACCAGATGTCGCGCGCGTAGGGGGCATGCTCGGCCAGGCGCCGGTACAGCTCCAGCTGGCGCACGAGGTCGGACTCGGGCATCGACTGGCGTGGCGTCGCCAGCAGCGCAAGGCTGATGAGGGCCGTCGGCGTGAGTGCGGCCGCGGCGTTGGTGCGCCGCTGGATCGTCAGGGCGAGCGTGTCGACCGCGCCCGGCAGCCAGGTCGGCCGGGTGGTACGGCCATCGGCCCGCCAGCCGGGAGCATGCGCGTCGAGGTGTTCCGCCAGCGGCAGCGGCTCGCCGAAGCTCACGTAGACACGGCCGAAGCGCTCGCGCAGCACCTTCAGGCCGCGCAGCAGGCCGGCGACGGTCTCCTTCTCTTTCGGGCGGCCGGACAACTCGCCGACGTAGGTGCTCGCCTCGACCAGGCGTTCGTAGCCGAAGTACACCGGCACGAACACGACCGGCCGCGACGGATCGGTCAGGAAGCTGCGCAGCGTCATCGCCAGCATCCCGGTCTTTGGCGACAGCAGACGGCCGGTACGGCTGCGGCCGCCCTCGATGAAGTACTCGATCGGGTGCCCGCGCTGCATCATGACGCTCAGGTAGGTCATGAACACGGTCGGATAGAGCGGGTTGCCCTTGAAGCTGCGGCGGAGGAAGAACGCACCGCCCTTGCGCAGGTAGCGACCGATGATCGGCAGGTTCAGGTTGATGCCCGCCGCGATGTGTGGCGCGGCGAAGCCGCGCTCGTAGACCACGTAGGACAACAGCAGGTAGTCCATGTGGCTGCGGTGGCACGGCACGTACACAACCTGGGCGCCCCCGGAGGCGAGTTCCAGGCGCTCGCCGTGCAGCACCACGACGCCGTCGTACAGCCGGTTCCAGACGCGGGTGAGCATGCCGGCGCCAAAGGCCACGAAGCGCGGCGAGTAGTCCGCTGCGATCTCGTAGGCATAGCGACGGGCGACGCCGAGCGCCTCGCGCCGGGTCAGGTTGCGCTCGCGAGTCTCGGCGGCGACGGCGGCGCGCACCGCGCGCTTGCGCAGCACCTCGGCGATCACGGTCCGCCGGTGGGAGAGATCAGGGCCCAGCACCGCGGCGCGCGAGGTGCGAAATTCCACGCGCATCAGCCGCACTGCGCGGCGTGCGGCACGGGCAGCCTCGACGTCAGCCACGGCGAACTCGTCGATCGCCGACGGCTCGCCGAAGCGCACCAGCGTACGCCGACCGTTGACGAGCGTGGACAGCAGCCGGCGGAACGGCCCTGCCAACGTCCAGTCCTCGCTGAACATCAGCCGCAGCCAGGAGCTCTCGATGCGTGGCGAGCGGCCCCAGAATACGGACACCGGCACGAGGTCGACCGCCGAGTCGCCCGCGCTGAAGGCCGTGCTGAACACACGCACCAGGCGCGCCGGCACGCGTCGGTCGGGCCGCTTGCGGATCCAGCCGCGGCGCCGCTCGAGGAACAGCGCGGCGCGCGGCTCCCGCGCCGCACCCAGCACGAAACGCCGTAGCGGCGACGGCAGGCCGAGCTGGCGGCAGACCAGCGCGACCGCGATCAGGTCGGTCAGCGACTGGCGCTCGAACACGTACAACAGCCGCCGCCCGCGGCCGCGCAGACGCTCGGCTTCATCGACCGGCAGCGCCTTCGGGCGCACCCACGGCGACATCAGCTGCGCCAGCAGCCACAGCAGCGTGCGGTCGAGGCCGAACAGGCGGATCACGGCACCACCGCCGCGCGCGCGGCGATCAGCGCGAGCTTCGCAGGCCGGTCGAGCCGCTTGATCTGCGCCTCGCGCCGCAACGCAACGCCGCGATCGGCCACTGCCTCCACGTACAGCAGGCGGCGCGGCCGACCGAAGCGGAAGAAGCGCGCGCCACGCCCGCCCCGGCCCTCGTGCTCGGCCAGTCGCCTTTCCACCGAGGTCGTGATGCCGGTGTAGAGAGCGCCACGATCGCTCTCCACGATGTAGACCATCCAGTCGGGCATGGTCAGCGCGGCGGGTTGCCTGCCGGCTCTCCGTTGGCGGCCGCGTCCTGCTCGCGCAGCGCCTGCATGTGCTCCTGCTGCGCCTTCTCGACGGCGGCCGGCAGCGTCTGCTTCTTGCTGACGATGTCGTCGAACACCGTCGGCACCGGCTTCGGGTCCGGTGGCGGCGGGCTGCTGCAGGACGCCAGTATCGCCAGCAGCAGGATGGGGCAAGGATTGAGTCTAGGCATGCAAAACCCCTGGCGGGCCGCCCGCTAGCCGCCGAACTTGTCGAGCGTGATCAGGAAATACTCGAACAGCGCGCCGATCTCCCGCACCCGGTCCTGCATGCGATGGTCGGTGTCCAGCACGTGCAGCGAGGCGTTGTACTGGCGCGCGAAGCGGATGCTGTTGTCGACCGGCACGACGTCGTCGCGCCAGCCGTGCACGATACTGATGGGGCAGTCCGGCGGGATCGGCGTGTGCTCCTCGTAACCGGGCATGTAGAACGCCGGCGCCATCAGGAACAGCCCGGCCGCTCGCAGCAGGCGCGAACCGGCAGTGCAGACATGCCCACCCATGCTCGACCCCACCAGCACCAGCCGTCCCTGGAACTCGCGGCAGTACGACAGCAGGCGCGTGACCCGCTCCTGCGGGTCGTCGATGCCGCGGTAGTCCACCGACTCCACCTGCCAGCCTTCGGCCTGGGCGATCTCGGCAAGCGCGGATATCTTGGCCCCCCAGGGACCGGACTCCTTGCCGTGCGAGAAGACGACGTAGCGACTCATCTGCAGCTGCCTCGCGGAACCAGCGGCGATCTTAACAGCGGTCGGCGCCCCACAGCAGCGCATCGAGATCCGACGCCCGCGGCAGGTGCACGCGGCCGCGCTCCACCTTGACGCCCTCGGCGGCGAGCCGCCGGCGCTGCTCGCGGAACGCGGCGCTGCGCGGCGGGAAGGCGATCCGCCCGCCGGCGGCGACGATCCGGTGCCACGGCAGGTCCAGCGCGTCCGGGGCGAGCTTGAGCGCCCGGCCGATCATCCGCGCGCGCCCAGGCAACCCGGCACGCGTGGCGATGCCCCCGTAAGTGGCGACGGTCCCCGCCGGCACGGCCGCCACGGCGCGCCAGATCGCCAGCAGCCGCGCATCGGTGGCCGTGGACGTTGCAGTGGTCCGAGTGCGCGCAACGGCCAATTTCGGGACTCCGTGGGCCCGCGCCCGCGGGAACCGCGCTACTGTAGGGGACCAAGAGGGGGTTGGGAATGGAAGGCGACTTCGGCGAGACGCAGGCGCTGCGCAACCCGGTTGCGCTGCTCGAGTCGTCGTCCATCTTCAGCGGGCTGGCGCGCGAGACGTTGGTGGCGATCGCCAGCGCCCTCGACTGGATCGCGCTGCCCGGCGGGGCGACGCTGTTCGAGGCCGGCGAGCCGCCCGACGCGCTCTATCTGGTCGTCAGCGGCTGCCTCGGCGCCTATGCCGGCGAGCCCCCGCAACTGCTGGCGCGGATCCCGGCCGGCGAGACGGTCGGCGAAATGGGCCTGCTGTCGGGAAATCCGCGCAGCGCGACCGTGCGCGCGATTCGCGACTCGGACCTCGCGCGCCTGCCACGCGAGACCTTCGATCGCATCGTCGTGCAGAACCCGCTGGCGCTGTTGCGCATCTCGCAACTGCTGGTAGGCCGGCTCGAGGCCCGCGACCGCCTCGCCGTGCGGCGGACCCCGCGCACCTACACGCTGCTTCCGCACGGCCCCGACGTCGACGTGGCGACGCTCGCCACCGAGTTCGTGGCGCAGCTCACCGCGCGCGGACGCACCGAGCTGGTCTGGAGCGACCGCGGCGCTGACCACACCAGCGGCTGGTTCCACCGCGTCGAGAGCGCGAACGACTTCGTCGTCTACGTCGCGGACCCGGCACCGACCTCGTGGACCAAGCTGTGTGTGCGCCAAGGCGACGCGCTGCTGCTGGTGGCGAACGCAGGCGCCGAACCCGCCCCCTGGCCGCTTGCCGGCGCCGAGCTGCCGCGCGAAGCGGCGGCTCACGCCGAGCTCGTGCTGTGCCATGGCGGACCGATCCAGTCGGGTGCGGCCGCCCGCTGGGCCGAGGTGATGCCAGGCATCCGCCATCACCACATTCGCGACGGCGCCGATGTCGCGCGCCTGACGCGGCTGCTCGCCGGGCACGGCGTCGGGCTCGTGCTGTCGGGCGGCGGCGCGCGCGGCTTCGCGCACATCGGCGTGGTGCGGGCGCTGCGCGAGGCCGGCGCGCCGATCGACCTGGTCGGCGGCACCAGCATCGGTGCGATCATGGGCGCGGGTGTCGCGGCCGGCTGGCCGGTGGCGGAGATGATCGAGCGGTTCAGGCGCGCGTTCGTCAGCACCAACCCGCTCAACGACTACACGCTGCCGCTGGTGTCGCTGGTTGCCGGCCGCAAGGTCAGCCGACTGCTGCGCCAGGAGTTCGGTGACGTCTCGATCGAGGACCTGCTGCTGCCGTTCTACGCGGTGTCGGCCAACCTCACGACCGGCCGCGGCAGCGTCCACCGCCAGGGCGAGCTGTGGCGCTGGCTGCGCGCCTCGGTCGCGATCCCCGGCGTGCTGCCGCCGGTGTTCCATCGCGGCGACGTGCACGTCGACGGCGGCGCGATCAACAACCTGCCGGTCGACGTCATGCGCGCGGCCAGCACCGGCGTCATCGTTGCGGTGGACGTCGGCGCGGACACGACCTTTTCGACCGAGTTGCACGACCCGGAACCGCCGCCGCTGTGGAACCCCATGTCGTGGTTCCGCCAGCAGCAGCGGCGCCCGGGCATCCTGCGCATCCTGTGGCGCTCGGGCATGATCAACTCGGACGCCGCGACCGCAGCCGGCCGCCAGCAGAGCGACCTGCTGCTGCACCCGCCGCTGGCACACGTGGACCTGCTGAACTGGAAGGCGTTCGACATCGCGATCGAGGCCGGCTATCGGCACGCAAGCGAGCGACTCGCCCAACTCGACGCCGTCACCCTCGCCCGCCTCGGGATCGGCTGAGCACCGCAGCCGCGACCGGCTGCGGCGGAGGGTCTGGAGGTGCGACGCCGGCGGTGGCGCGGCCCGCGCATCGAAGACTGCACGCCGGACGGACATGCATGGCTGGAGCTTGGGAATTCTGGGTCGACAGAGGCGGCACGTTCACCGACGTGGTCGCCCGTCGCCCCGACGGCACGATCGATGCGCTGAAGCTGCTGTCGGTTGCGCCGGGTCGTTACCTCGACGCCACGGTCCCCGGCATCCGCCGCCTGCTCGAACGCAATGGCGCGTCGGGGGCTCCGATCGCTCGCGTACGAGTCGGTACCACGGTCGCCACCAACGCGCTGCTCGAGCGGCGCGGCGCGCGCACACTACTGGTAACGCAGGTCGGGCTCGGCGACGCGCTCGCGATCGGCACGCAGGAGCGGCCGCACCTGTTCCGCCGTCACATCGAGTTGCCCGCGCCGCTGTACGAGCGCGTGATCGAGGCGCGTGGCAGGGTCGACGCCGACGGTCGCGAGTTGGAGGCGTCGGACCCTGCGCGTCTGGCGCTCGAGCTGCGCGCCGCGCGCGCCGCCGGCTGCGAGAGCGTCGCGATCGTGTTCCTGCATGGCTGGCGCTTTCCGGCCCACGAGCGGGCGGCGGCGGCGCTGGCCCGCGCGGCCGGCTTCGAGGCGGTGGCGGCGTCGCACGAGGTGACGCCGGTCGAGGGCTACATCGCGCGTGGACACACCACCGCGGCGGAGGCGTACCTTGCCGTGCTGATCACCCGCTACGTCGCGACGCTGACCACGCAGCTCGCGGCGCTCGGCCCGGGCATCCGCGTCGAGCTGATGCAGAGCCATGGCGGGCTCGCTCCTGCGAGTGCGTTTCGTGGCACGAACGGCGTACTGTCCGGTCCCGCCGGCGGGGTCGTGGGCATGGTGCAGACCGGGCGCCGCGCGGGCATCGAGCGGCTGATCGGCTTCGACATGGGCGGCACTTCCACCGACGTGTCGCTGTACGACGGCGCGTATGCGCGACGCCATGAGCTGCGGGTGGCGGGCGTGCGGCTCGCGGTGCCAGCGCTGGATGTGCACACCGTCGCCGCCGGTGGCGGCTCGATCCTGCGCTTCTGCGAAGGTCGCTTCGCGGTGGGTCCCGAGTCGGCAGGTGCTGTGCCCGGCCCAGCGAGTTACGGCCGTGGCGGCCCGCTCACCGTCACCGATTGCCACGTGCTGCTCGGCCGGCTCGTGCCTGGCGACTTGCCGGCAACGTTCGGGCCGGCGGGCGATGCGCTGCTCGATGCGAGCGTCGTGCGTGAGCGCTTCGACGCGCTCGCCGCGCTGGTCGCGGCACAGACCGGCCGCGCGGTGACTGCGGAGGCGGTCGCCGAAGGCTTCCTGACGGTCGCGGTGGAGACGATGGCGAACGCCATCAAGCACGTCAGCCTGAAGGTGGGACACGACCCGGCCGAGTTCACGCTCGCCTGCTTCGGCGGCGCCGGCGGCCAGGCGGCGTGCCGGGTGGCCGAGGCGCTCGATGTGCGCTCTATCCTGATTCACCCGCTCGCCGGCGTGCTCTCGGCGGTGGGGATCGGTCTTGCCGAGCCGCGCGCGGTACGCCGCGGGACGCTCGGCCTTGCACTCGACGATGCCGGCGTCGCGGCCGCCCGTGCACTCGCTGCCGCGCTGCGTCAGGGGGCACTCGCCGGCCTCGACGGCGGGTTGGTGAGTGACTGCCGGATCCTCGCCGAGGTGCGGGTCGCGGATTCGGACGTGGCACTGCCGACGCCGCTGTCGGACGTCGCGTCGATGGCGGCTGCCGTCGAGGTCGAACATGCACGGCGCTTCGGCTACCGGCCGGCAGACGGCGCAGCGCTCAACATCGCCGCAGTCAGCGTCGAGCTCGCCGGCGTGGCGACGCCGGTCACGCTTGCGGTCCTTGCCGCGGCCGCGGCCGCGCGCGGCCCGCGCCGGGCACGCGTCTGCTGCGAAGGTCAGTGGCGGGAAGTCCCGGTGCTGCGCCGCGACACGCTCGCGGACGGTGCCGTCGTCGAGGGTCCGGCGCTGCTGATCGAGGCCACCACGACCACCGTGCTCGAGCCCGGCTGGCGCGCACGCCACTGCGAAGGCGGCGAGCTCCTGCTCAGCCGCACCACCCCCCGCGCGCACCGCGCGCTCCAGACGCAGCGGCCGGACCCGGTGCTGCTGGAGGTCTTCAACGGCCTTTACACGCACATCGCCGAGCAGATGGGCGCAGTGCTGCAGCAAACGGCGAGCTCGGTGAACATCCGTGAAAGGCTGGACTACTCGTGTGCGCTGTTCGATGCGGATGGTCGGCTGGTGGCGAACGCGCCGCACATGCCCGTGCATCTGGGCTCGATGGGCGCGAGCGTGCGTGCCGTGATGAGCGCGCATCGCGATCGGGTCGCGGCGGGCGACGCTTATCTCGTCAACTCGCCGTACGCCGGCGGCACGCACCTGCCGGATCTCACCGTCGTCAGCCCCGTGCACCGGCCGGGCGGAGCGCGCCCAGCCTTCTGGGTGGCCGCGCGCGCCCACCACGCCGATGTCGGCGGCATCACGCCGGGATCGATGCCGCCGTTCAGCCGCAGCATCGACCAGGAAGGCGCGCTGTTCGAGGGCGAGCGGATCGTCGCAGCCGGCGTGCTGCAGGAGGCGCTCGTGCGCGCGCTGCTGGGGCGCGCGCCGTGGCCGGCGCGCAATGTCTCCCGCAACCTCGCCGACCTCGCCGCGCAGCTGGCGGCGAACGCACGCGGCGCCGCGGAGCTGGCGCGTCTGGTGGACGACTACGGCATGGACGTCGTCACCGCCTACCTCGGCCACGTGCAAGCGCACGCCGAGGCGCGCGTGCGCGCAGCGCTGCGGGCGCTGCCGATCGCGGGCCGCGGCCCGATCCGACAGACGCGCGAGCTCGACGGCGGCGAGCGGATCGTCGTCACGCTCGAGGTGGACGCCGCGCTCGGCGCGGCGCGTGTCGACTTCAGCGGCACCTCGCCGCAGTCGCCGAGCAACTTCAATGCACCGCGCGCCGTCTGCACGGCCGCCGTGCTGTACGTGCTGCGTACGCTGGTCGAGGAAGACATCCCGCTCAACGAGGGCTGCCTTGCGCCGCTCACGCTTGTGATCCCGCCGGGCTCGCTGCTCGACCCGCAGCCGCCGGCGGCAGTCGTCGCCGGCAACGTCGAGACCTCGCAGTGCATCGTCGACCTTCTGTACGGCGCACTGGGCGTGCTGGCCGATTCGCAGGGCACGATGAACAACTTCACCTTCGGGGATGCCGACTGCCAGTACTACGAGACGATCGCGGGCGGCGCAGGCGCGGGCCCTGGCTTCGACGGCGCGAGCGGCGTGCAGACGCACATGACCAACTCGCGCCTGACCGATCCCGAAGTGCTCGAGTCACGCCTGCCGGTGCTGCTGGTGGAGTTCTCCTATCGGCGCGGCTCCGGCGGCAGCGGCCGCCACCGCGGCGGCGACGGCCTCGTGCGCTGCATCGAGTTCCGCCGGCCGCTGTCAGCGGCGATCCTCGCCAACCATCGCAGGCTCGCGCCGCGGGGTCTCGCGGGGGGCGGCGATGGCGAGTGCGGCCGCACGACCGTGATCCGCGCCGACGGTCGGCGCGAGGTGCAAGCCGCGACGGCGGCGGTGGAGGTCGCGACGGGGGACCGGATCCTGATCGAGACGCCGGGGGGCGGGGGCTACGGGATCCGGAGCGGGCGCTAGACGCGCAGCTGCTCGTGCAGCAGCGTCGCAACGTCGAACTCCGGATCCATCGGCGGGCGACCGCCGGCACCGTGCAGCCGGTTCAGGCTGACCTGCTGCACACGCGTGCCCTGCGGACCATGGCTCAGCAGCCAGCACTGCCACTCGCCCTCGCGCGTGGCGGCGTAGCCGAACAGCACGTTCACACCCGCCAGCTGGCGCTGCGGGTTGACGCGCTCGTCGCAGATCGAGAACCACGCCTGCCGTGGCGGCACCGCCGGGAACGCGCCGTCCTGCTCCAGAGCCGCGAGAAACTCGCCGACCTGCGTCTGCAGCCGCCACCACAGCTCGGGCCCCGCCGCCTCGAACAGCACCCAGTGCGTACCGCGAACGACGCTCTCGACCACACCCAGCGCGAGGCGCCGCAGCCCGAGGTAGCGCCAGTCGGGCATGCTCGCGCGCGCGCCGGCGAGCGTGCGGGCACGCACGGCCTTGCGCGCGCGCACTGCCTGCAGCGTGTTGACGCCCGCGTTCGCCAGCCGTGCGCGCCATTCCTCGGCCACGACGCAGCTCGGCCGCAGGCCGGGACGCAGCGGCCCGTCCTCGGCGCAGTCGACGGCGTTCCACAGCGGCCGCGCCCCTTCCAGGCGGGCGAGCATGCCCGCCGCCGCGGCGCCGGGCGGGAAGTTCTCGAAACGACCGCGCAGGCGGTCGTAGGC
The DNA here is from genome assembly GCA_025356815.1 of Pseudomonadota bacterium. Lineage (GTDB taxonomy): Bacteria > Pseudomonadota > Gammaproteobacteria > Steroidobacterales > Steroidobacteraceae > CAIKZZ01. The sequence goes on along the minus strand of JANXQL010000067.1, from coordinate 48,746 downwards.
CTGGATCCACGGGAAGTACATCAGCGCGTCGTCGCTGGCGAAGTGGAACTGGCGCAGGCCGGCAAGCGCAGCGGCGGGCGTGATCCAGTCCGCCGGCGGATCGACCATCAACATCGCACGGCGCTCGCGACACAGGCGCTTGGCGACCAGCAGCACGCTCGGCCCGGCCGGCGTGTCGCGCGTCAGCGGCGGCAGGCACAGGAAGTTGAACGCGTCCTCGTCGCGGAAGGCGAACAGGCCGGTGTGCGCGGTCGCGGAGCCGATGAGGTCGTAGTCGGTCAGCGGCCCGCCGTCGTCGCCGTCGGGGCTGGAGTTGACGTAGGACGCGAACGCGCGCCCATCGCCGCGGTGGGTCAGTGCCGGCCGCTCCAGCGGAACTGGCCCGCGAAGGCTGACCAGCGCCGAATCCGCCAGTAGCAGGCTGACGTGGCGCGGGGAATCCGGCGCCACCGATGCGCGCGCGTAGATCTCCTGGTCCTCGACGTGCTCGGACCCGGGCGCGCGCACGCGCTGCACGACCAGGTTGAACGAATCGACCTCGGTGGCGGGGATGTTGTCGTAGTCGACCGCCGCGCGCAGGAACTCGCGCGTACCCGGGCAGCAGGCCTCGAGCGTCAGCGGCGGCCCGTGCGGCACCGGCATCGCCAGTGTCGCCGGCCGTCCGCCGTTGACCACGCGGACCACGCGGGCTTCGCGGCCGCCGTTCTCGAAGTACTGCTCGATCGCGTAGGACAGCGGGCTCGGCTGCCACAGGCCGCCGAACACGTCCTGGAAGTCGGCGAAGCAGGTGATCAGGACGGGGCGGTTGACCGGACCGCGCAGGGCGCGCCCGACGAAGGCTGCGGTCGCAGTGGCGACGCGCCCGATCGCCTGTCCGGCGCCGGCTTCAATCGCTACGTGTATGCCGGGCGTAAGTCTTTCGCGCAACCCGGAGGTCCCCTTTCCCTGTAGGAAGGAGAGTAGCACAGCGCCCGACGTCGCCGAGGGCGGCGGCGCGGTCTCAGCGGCCGGCAGCGTGCGGCGTGCGGGGAGTCGTGGCGCGGCGGTCAGCCTCGGCCTTGGCGGCGGCCGCCTCGCGGCGCTTGCGCTCGACCTCGTCGAGCATCACTCGGAGCCATTGAGTCGGCATGTCGCGTCCATCACTCCGGTGTCGGGGGACGAACTATAGCCTCTGGACGCCGCCGCGGTCGCAAGTTCACGGTACAACGCCGCCAGCCGGGTCGCCATGGCCGAGGCAGACCAGGCCGCCGCGTCCGCGGGCGCGGCGAGCGCGAGACGCGCGCGCAGCTTGGGCTGCGTCAGCACGCGCAGCACGCACGCGGCAAAGCCTGCGACCTCGTCCGGCGCGACCAGCGCGCCCTGCACGCCGGCGAGCACGTCGGCGGTACCCATCACGGCGGTGGACACGACCGGCACGCCCAGCGCGAGCGCCTCGAGCAGGACCAGCCCCTGTGTCTCGGTGCGCGAGGCGAACACGAACGCATCGCCCGCGCGGTAGGCGTCCAGCAGCGTCGTGGCGCGATTCAGGTAGCCGACGAATAGTACGTTCGCCCCGAGCCCGAGGCGGGCGGTCAGTTGCCTGAGGTGCGCAAGTGCCGGTCCCTCGCCTGCGATCACCAGCAGGACCTCCGGCAGAACGGCACGCACGCGCACCAGCGCGTGCAGGATGAAATCGATGTTCTTCTCGTGCGCGACGCGCGAGATATGTACCAGCACCGGCCGCTGCGCCGGGATGCCGTGCTGGCGCCGGAAGGCGCCGCCGTCGCCGCCCCGGAACCGCACGAGGTCGACTCCGGTCGGCAGCACTTCGGCGCGGCCGCGGATGCCGTAGCCGTGGAGTCGCGCGAGCATCTGCCGCGACGGCACCACCAGCGCGTCGACCGCCGCGCACTGAGAGACGCTCATCCTGCGCGCGAGCCGCCGGGTCAGGGCCCTCGGCAATACCGGCACGTAATGGTGCAGGTACTCCTCGAAGAACGTGTGGTAGGTCTCGACCACCGGTACGCCGAGGCGTCGGGCGAGCGCGACCCCCGCGTAGTGCGCGACGAACGGCGTGTGCACGTGGACCACGTCGTAGCCGCCCGTGGCCAGCCCGGCGCCCAGCCGGTCGATGTAGCGGCGGCTCATCAACCGGTCCTCGGGATCACGCGGCACGCCCCGCGACGGCACCCGGATGAGGCCCGGCTCATCCAGCGCGGCGCCCGGATAGGCCGGCGCGATCAGCGTCGACTCGTGACCAAGCTCAGCGAGGCTATGGCGGAACGTCGCGATCGACGTCGACACCCCATTGACCCGCGGGAAGCTCACATCGGAGATCATCAGGATGCGCAACGTCTTCGTCCCACGCCCACCGGGGCAAGCGGACGGTATGACGGCCCCGTGACGGGCGTGTGACAGCGGGGCGGTCGGCCGCGATCAGTGGGTCGGCGGACTGGGCGCGGACACGTCCGCCGGCATGGCCGGCGCCACGGCGGCGGGTTCACGCGCGCCGATCATCTCGTTGTACTGCTGCTGGTCGACCAACAGCCCGCTCGTGCCATCCCAGGTCGCCCCATCGGGCAGTTCATTGCGCACGTGCCGGGCGGCGGCGACCACTGCGGCCACCGACGCCGCATCGCGTTTCATGACCGACACCGGCACGCCCCGCGGCTCGCTCGCGAGCGCCTTCAGGCGCTCCCAGTCGATCTCCTTTTCGTGCGCGCGGATGCCCTGCCACAACGGGCTCTTGGTGCCTTTGGCGAGCTTGACCGGCAGCAGCAGCGCCTGCGGGCGCGCGCTGCGCGGATCGTCCTCGAGCGCACCGTAGGCCTGCGCGTACAGCGTCTCGTTGCGCCAGCCGATCACGATCGGCTGGTTGACGACCCGTACCGGGGTGCCGATCGGCACCGTGTCGTAGAGGATCGCGATGTCCTCCGGATACAGGCGCACGCAGCCGTGGCTTGAGCGCATGCCGACCCCATACGGCTTGTTGGTGCCGTGGATCAGGTAGCTCGGCCAGCCGAGCCTGAACATGTAGGCGCCAAGCGGGTTGTCCGGACCTGCCGCGACCTTCGGCGGCAGCACGTCGCCATTGTCGAGATGTTCCTTGCGGACCGACACCGGCGGCACCCAGACCGGATCCTTGACCCGCGCGACCACCTTGGTGGTGCCCTCCGGCGTCTGCCAGCCGACCTTGCCGATGCCGATCGGGTGCGTAAACACGACCTGCGGTTCGCCCTTCGCCGGCTTCGGGTAGTAGTACAGACGCATCGCCGCGACGTTGATCACCACGCCTTCGTGCGGCGCGTCCGGCAGCACGAAGCGGGTCGGCACGACGATGTCACGACCCGCGCCCGGCACCCACGGGTCCACCCCAGGGTTGGCGCGAACGATCTCCTCGTAGCCGACGTTGAAGCGCCGCGCGATGTCCGGAAGTGTGTCGTCCGCACCGACTGTCGTCATCTGCAGGTTGCCAACGACACCGGTGTGCGGCGACTCCAGCACGAAGCGATGGCTTGCGCTGGCGCGCTCGTAGACGGGCGCAGGCGGGACCACCGCCACCGGCGGTGGCGGTGGCGGCGGCGGCGGGCGGATCAGCGTGCAGCCCGACAGCCAGGCCAGCAACGCCAGTGCCGCCGCGCGGCTAGAGCAGCAGCGGGCGGTCCGGAAGCTCATTGCCATGGCGCCCATTACCGGGGAAGTGCCGCGCGAGCAGTGCGGCGGCAGCCGCGGTGCCTGCGATGGCGCCCTGCTGCCAGCGTCCCTCGCGGAATTCGGTCTCCATCGTGCGGCATACCGCCGCCCATTCGGCGGTCGTCACCAGGTCGTTGAAGCCGCGATCGGCCACGATCTCGACCGCGTGATCGGCGCACAGCACGTAGACCAGCACGCCGTTGTTGCGGTCGGTATCCCAGATGCCGAGACTCGCGAAGACCTCCAGCGCGCGACGTCGCGATGATTTGCCGGCGAGAATCGACCAGGCGTCCAGGTCGGTCTCAACGACGAAGCGCAGTTCGCCGCAGTGGCGACTTTCCGCGTTCCTGACGGCCGCCTCGATCGCGTCGAGCACCGCCGGCGTGAAGCGCCGGCGCGTCGCGAAGCGCGTCTCGATCAGGTGCCTGAGCAGGCGCTGCAGCCGGTTCATGTCACCAACTCCCCGACGAGCCGCCGCCGCTGAAGCCACCGCCGCCGCCACTGAAGCCGCCCCCGCCCCCACCACCGAATCCCCCGCCGCCGAAGCCGCCGCCACCGAAGCCGCCGCGGCCGCTGGACCAGCCGCTGCCGCCGAGACCGCCGAGCAGCGTGAACAGGAACGCGATGAGTCCGGCGATGATGGCAAAGCCGAGCGCGTGCAGCAGCACAAAGACGAGGCCGGCCGCGATGCCGCCGCTGGCGATCGAGCCGACGGGGCGTCCGAACATCTGCCGCAGCAGCGGTCCGCCGATCAGGCCGAAGACCAGCAGGATTGGAAAGATGCCACTGAGGCCCTGCGTGCCGCCCGACGCGCGCCGCGCTGGCGGCGGCGGCAGCGCTTCGCCGTTGATCAGGCCGATGGCGCGGTCGAGCGCGCGGTCGATGCCGCCGTAGAAGTCGCCTGCGCGGAACGCCGGCTGCAGCACTTCCTCGGTGATGCGATGCGTAAGGATATCCGGCACCGGACCCTCGAGGCCGCGACCGACCTCCCAGCGCACGCGGCGATCGTTCTTGGCGATCAGCAGCAGCAGGCCGTCGTCAATCCCCTTGCGACCGAGCTTCCAGGCGCCTGCGACCCGGATGCCGTACTCGGCGATGTCCTCCGGCTGGGTGCTCGGCACGATCAGCACCACCAGCTGGCTGCCCTTGTCGGTCTCGACCCGCGCGAGCTTCGCCGTCAGCGAGGAGATCTCGTCCGCCGACAGCGTGCCGGTCAGGTCGGTGACCCGCGCCAGCGGCGGCACGGCGACCTGCCCGGTCGCGGTCACGACCGCCGTCGCCGCGGCCGGCAGCAGCAGCAGCAGCGCACACAGCAGCGCCGCCAGCCGCGACAGCACGGATGCCGCCCGTCTCAAGGGCGGTTCAGCCCGCCGGCTTGGCCGGCGCGGAGAAGTCCACGGCCGGCGGCTTTGCGATCTGCGCCTCGTTCTCGACCGCGAAGTTCGGCTTGATCTGCGCGCCGAACATCTTTGCGGTCAGGTTGACCGGAAACTGGCGGATCGTCGTGTTGTAATCCTGCACGGACTGGATGTAGCGGTTGCGCGCGACGGTGATCCGGTTCTCGGTGCCCTCCAGCTGGACCTGCAGGTCGCGGAAGTTCTGGTCGGACTTCAGCTGCGGATAGTTCTCGCTCACCACCAGCAGTCGCGACAGGGCGCCGGACAGCTGGCCCTGCGCCTGCTGAAACTGCTTGAGCGATTCGGGATTGTTGGCATCGACCTTGATCGAGGTCGCCTTGGCGCGGGCCTCGGTCACGCCGATGAGCACCGCCTGCTCCTGCTGCGCGTAGCCCTTGACGGTGTTGACGAGATTCGGGATCAGGTCGGCACGTCGCTGGTACTGGTTCAGAACCTCCGACCAGGCCGATTTCGTCTGTTCGTCGAGCGTCTGGATGTTGTTGTAGCCACAGCCGGACAACCCGAAGCCGGCCACCAGGACAGCCAGCAGCCACGAGGCACGCAGGATCGATCGCATGAGTTCTCCTTGCGGCCCCGACGGCCGCCTCGTGCACTATATGGGTACAACACGCCCCAGGCGCAAGTGCAGCGGCCAGTGAACCGTCCGGCGGACGTCGGCCGGCCACGAAGCCACCAGCGCCTCGGCGAATTCCGGAAGCGGATCAATGCCTTGCGTCGCACGGTAACGCGCGACCGACGACCAGGTATCGGCGTACGCCAGAAATTCCTGCGCCGTCCAGTGGGCCTCAAGCTCGAGCGGAGGCGCGAAAATCGGCTCGAACGGGAACGGCAGGTCCCGGTAGCCGTTCTCGACCTGCGCGCGCTCCGGCAGCCAGTACGCGCCCACCCGCTCGCTGGCGAAGGCGGCGAGCGCGGCATCGGCCGCCCCGGCGATGCTGGGCGTCGAGTAAGCCCACAGCGCGACCACGCCGCGGGGGCGCAGCACGCGCCGCAGCTCGGGATAGACGCGTGGCAGGTCAAGCCAATGGGCGGCCTGCGCGATCGTGACCAGGTCCGCGACGCCATCTGCCATCGGCAGGACCTCGGCCGGATGGCAACGGTACCGGACGCGAGGGTGCGGGAAAGCCTGCGCGAGCTGCGCCTGGCTCGCATCGCTCGCCAGCACCTGCTCGAACCCGTCGGCGAGGCCCACCGCGGCCTGGCCGTTACCGGTCGCAAGATCCAGCGCCAGCTGCCGCGACGGGACGACGGCCGCGAGGTGGTCAAAGAGCGTGCGCGGGTAGTGCGGCCGCGCACGACCGTACTCGGCGGCGCGCGCGGAGAAGTGATCCTTGAAGGTCACCGGTGACGTGCGGTCAGTGCCCATGCGCCTCTGCGTTCGGCGCCTCGCGGCCGGCGATCCGCCATGGCTCGAGGGCACCTGCCTTCTATACTGCCAGTGCCCGTCCGGCGATGCCCGCCGCTTTGCGGCTTGGCTGGCAGCGGATAAAAAAAACCCCGGGGGATACCCGGGGTTTCAGAAAGCGGACGCAGTAACGGGGAAGCGTCGCGGTCCGCTAGGGGGTTTAGTGCAGGCGAGACCATTGCAGGACGCGGACCTCTTCGGCCTCCAGGTCGAGGTCGCGGGCGATCAGGTGGGCGACCCGGCGCGGATCCGTCGGCAGGCGGTCCTGACCGCCGATTTCGACGATGCCGGTGTACTCGCTCGGCCCTCGGGCGCCCAGATCCGCGACAAATCGCGTATAGAACTTCACGCTCATGGGACGAAGCTTAGGTGCCGCTGACCGTAGAATCCGTGCGACAGGTCGCAAACCCGCCCAGCGGCGGATGACGGGAGACAGCCACATGGGGCGCTGGCGGCCACCACAGCAGCCGGGATCACAGTACATAACCCGTGCAGGTGCCGAGCGCCTGCGCGCCGAACTCGACACGCTCTGGCGAATCGAACGACCGCAGGTCACGCAGGCGGTATCCGAAGCCGCGGCGCAGGGGGATCGCTCGGAAAACGCGGAGTACACTTACGGCAAGAAGCGCCTGCGCGAAATCGACCGGCGCGTGCGCTTCCTGCGCAAGCGCCTCGACGGGATCGTGATCGTCGAGCAACCGCCGTCAGACCCCGCGCGGGTGTTCTTCGGCGCCTGGGTCGAGCTCGAGGACGAGGCGGGCGCCGTGAAGCGCTACCGCATCGTCGGCCCGGACGAATTCGACATGGACCCGCGCTACATCAGCATGGACGCGCCGCTGGGGCGGGCGCTCCTGGGGCGCCGGCTCGACGACGAAGTGGCGCTGCAGACCCCGGGCGCGACGCAGCGCCTGGTGATCTGCTCGATCCATTACGGCGAAGCCGCGCCTTGAACACGACGCGGCCGCCGCGGCTCACATCACGCGGACGTTCTTGAACTGCCACGGATCCGACGTGTCGATGTCCTCGCTGAACAGCCGCGAACGATCCAGCAGCGGGTTCCAGTCGGTGTACTCGCCGACCACCGGACCGAGATAGGGCATGCAGATCTCGAGGTTGCGTCGAAAATCCATCTCGTCCGGCTCGACGATGCCGAGGCCCGGATTTTCCATCGCCCAGATCATGCCCGACAGCACCGCGACGGTGACCTGCAGGCTGGTCGCGTTGTTGTGCGGCGCGAGATTTCTTGCCTCGTCGACCGACAGTTGCGAGCCGTACCAGTAGGCATTGTTCTTGTGGCCGGCCAGCAGCACGCCCAGTTCGTCGATGCCCCCGCTTTCGATCTCGTTCATCAGGATTCGCTTGCTGTCCTGCAGGCGCCAGTTGCGGCCGGCGAACTCGTACAGCGACATGACGGCCGAGTCGCACGGGTGGTACGCGTAGTGTGCCGTCGGGCGATAGACCAACTGGTCGCCGTCCTTGACCGTGTAGTAGTCAGAGATCGAGATCGCCTCGCCGTGCGTGATCAGGAAGCCGTGGAAGTAGCCGGCCCGCGGCGTCCAGGTGCGCACGCGGGTGGCGGCTCCCGGCTGCATCAGGTAGATCGCACAGCCCGGACCGAACTCGTGCTTGCGGCCGTCGCGCGGGAAGTTGCGCTCGTGCGAACCCCAGCCGAGTTCGGCCGGCTGGCAGCCCTCGGACACGAAGCCCTCGACGGACCAGGTGTTGACGAACTCGTTCATCCGCTTCGGCAGGCTCGGCACCTGCGTGTCGCGCTCGGCGACATGGATGACCTTCACGCCGACGTTCTTGGCGAGCACCGCCCACTCGTCGCGGGTCTTCGGGTCGCCCGCCTCGATCTTGAGGTCGGCCGCGAGATTCAACAGCGCCTGCTTGACGAAGTGCTGCACCAGCCCCGGGTTGGCGCCGTGCGTGAGCACGGCGGTGGGCTTGGGGGACTTGTCCTTGTCCTTGAGCTTTCTCAGCGCCAGCGCCTCCTCTCGCAGGGCGTAGTTGGTGCGTCGCGACGGCGATACCGACGGATCGGTGTAGCCCCCCGGCCATGGCTCGATGCAGGTGTCCAGGTACAGCGCGCCGCGCTCCCAGCAGTACTTGATCAGCGCGATCGAGGAGACGTCCACCGAAAGGTTGAGCACGAAGTCGCCACGCCCGATCAGCGGCTCGAGCACCTGACGAAAGTTCTCGCGGGTCAGCGGCTGCAGGAGGTGCGTGATGCCATATTCCTGCGCGACCGCAAGGCCCAGCTCATCCGCCGTCACGATCGTGATGCGGTCGCGGGACAGTCCGCCAATGTGGCGCAGGATCAGCGGCAGGACGCCCTGGCCGATGCTGCCGAACCCGATGATGATCAGGCGGCCCGGGAAGGTCACGTGGACTTTGTGTTCGGTGGTCATGATTCCCTGTCTATCAAAAGTGCCTTACGCGTCGCGGTGAAGCCAGGCAGCGCTTCGAACCGCGCCAGCCAGCGCGCGAGCGCCGGGTACTGTACCTCAACCGGCAGAAAACGCGCTCGCAGCTCCCTGCCAGCGGGCCCTCCGGCACGTGGCGCAGCCGCTCCATCCACGGCTGTGCAACGAGTTCCGCGGCCGACGGCCGGAATTCGACGACCCAGGTTGAATTCGCCAGCCACCCTGCGATGACGCGAGTCTCGTCTGCGACCTGTTCGCGCTGGCGCAGCAGCGCCGCGCGAGCGCGCGCTGTAGCCGCCGGCACGGCGGACTCTGCGGCGCCCGGTGGGGTTGCATCGCCATGCCCGCCCCGTGACCGGCGCGGATTGTAGCCGCAGCCCGCGAGGGCCGCGTTACACTTCGCCACGGGCGTGTGGAGCTGCTTGATGAGTTACGAGACGCTGGTGGATGTGACGACGCTGAAGGGTCACCTCGCCGATCCGGCCTTTCGGATCGTCGACTGCCGCTTCGAACTCGGCAACCCCGATGCCGGCCGCGCCCTCTACCTCAGCGGCCACCTGCCGGGCGCGGCCTATGCGCACCTCGACGAGGACCTGTCCGGGCCGCGCACGCCGTGGAGTGGCCGTCACCCGCTGCCGGAGCCGGAGGAACTCATCGCGACCCTTGGTCGCCTGGGCATCGACGAGTCGACCCAGGTCGTCGCCTACGACGAATCCAACGGCGCCTATGCCGCCCGGTTGTGGTGGCTGCTGCGCTGGCTCGGGCACCGCCGCGTCGCGGTGCTCGACGGCGGACTCGCCGCCTGGCGCGCGGCCGGGCTACCGCTGTCGACGCCACCGGTCACGGTCGCCGCCCGCCGCTTCCGCGGCCAGGCGGACGCCGCGATGCACGTCTCCGGCGACGACCTCGCCCGCCTGCTCGAGCGGGACGAGTGCGTGGTTCTGGACGCGCGCGCGCCGGAACGCTACGAGGGCCGCATCGAACCGCTCGACCCGCAGGCCGGCCACGTGCCGGGCGCCCACAACCACCACTTCGCCCGCAACCTCGGTGCGGACGGGCGCTACCTCACGCCGGACGCGCTCGCGGCACTGCTGACGCGCCAGCTGCGCGGCCACCCGCCAGGCGAGGCGATCTGCATGTGCGGCTCCGGCGTGACCGCCTGCCACACGCTGCTGGCACTGGAAATCGCGGGACTTCCGGGCGCGAAGCTGTATGCAGGCTCCTGGAGCGAGTGGAGCCGCGACCCGGGCCGCCCGGTCGCCATCGGTCCCTAGGGGCCTGGACCATTTACATGTAGCGTCGTTTTGCTATGGTGCGCGCGTTCGCCAGCCATCGGCCAGGACGCCCGTGAATAACCCCGCGCCCAAGTTCGCCGCCCCGCTCGGCTGGAAAGTGGAAGACTCCGCGCAGCTGTATCAGGTCGCCTCCTGGGGTGGCGGCTACTTCGGCGTCAACGAGGCCGGCCACGTCGCGGTCCGCCCCGACCAGCAGCCCGGCCGCGAGATCGACCTGCTCGACGTCGTCGAGGGCCTGAAGGCGCGCGACCTGACCGCGCCGGTCGTGATCCGCTTCTCGGACATCATCGCCCACCGCCTGAAGTCCCTGAACGACGCGTTCACCCAGGCGATCATCGAGAACGACTACCGCGGCCGCTACTCGGCCGTGTTCCCGATCAAGGTGAACCAGCAGCGACTGGTGGTCGAGGAGGTGTATCGCAGTGGCGCGGCATTCGGGTTCGGTCTGGAAGCCGGCTCGAAGCCCGAGTTGCTGGTCGTGATGGGACTGACCGAGGACAACACCGACCGGCTGATTATCTGCAACGGCTTCAAGGACGACAGCTACATCGAGACGGTCACGCTCGCCGCCAAGCTCGGCCGCAACATCGTGCCGGTGGTGGAGAACTTCGTCGAACTCGGCCTGATCCTCAAGCACGCGCAGAAGTACGGCATCCGGCCGAAGATCGGCGTGCGCGTCAAGCTCGCCGCCGAGGGCGCCGGCCGCTGGCGCGAGTCCTCGGGCGAGAAGTCGAAGTTCGGACTATTCATCACGGAGATCCTCGAGGTGGTCGAGGTGCTTAAGCAGCACGGCATGCTCGACTGCCTCAAGCTCGTGCACTGCCACATCGGCTCGCAGCTGCAGGACATCCGGCGTGTCAAGGATGCCGTCACCGAACTTGCCCACGTCTACGCGGAGCTGCGCCTGCTCGGCGCCGGCATCGACTACATCGACATCGGCGGCGGCCTCGGGATCGACTACGACGGCAGTCGCACGAACTACGAATCGTCGATGAACTACACGCTCAACGAGTACGCGGGCGATGTCGTGTATCGCATCGCGAGCGTCTGCAACGCGCGCAACATCCCGCATCCGACGATCGTCAGCGAGTCCGGGCGGGCGATTGCGGCCCACCACTCGGTGCTGGTGTTCAACGTGCTGGGCACGAGCGCGCTGGACCAGTTCCGGGTCGCCAACCAGCTCGAGGACCACGGCCACACGGCCGAGCAGATTCCGCAGCCGGTGCGCGATCTGTTCGACGCCTACCGCTCGGTGTCGGAGCGGCGGCTGGTCGAGTGCTGGCACGACGCGCTGCAGGCGCGCGAGCAGGCGCTGCAGATGTTCAACCTCGGCTACCTGAACCTCGAGTTCCGCGGACTGGCGGAGCGTCTGTACTGGGCAACCTGCGCACGCATCCGCGACCTGTGCCGCAAGCTCGAGACGGTGCCGGAGGAACTGGAGGATCTGGAGACGATCCTCTCGGACATCTACTTCTGCAATTTCTCGGTATTCCAGTCGCTGCCCGACTCGTGGGCAATTGGCCAGCTGTTCCCGCTGATGCCGATCCACCGGCTCGGCGAGCGGCCGTCGCGCAACGCGGTGCTGGCCGACATCACCTGCGACTCGGACGGCAAGATCGACCGCTTCGTTTCGATGCGCGATACCAAGCGCACGCTCGAGGTGCATGAACTGCGCCAGGGCGAGGACTACTACCTCGCGGCCTTCCTCGTCGGCGCCTACCAGGAGACGCTCGGCGACCTGCACAACCTGTTCGGCGACACCCACGTCGTGCACATCCGCTTGCTCGACGAGGGTGGCTGGTGGATCGAGGAGACGGTCAAGGGCGACACCGCCCTGCAGGTGCTCGGGTACATGGAGTACGACACCGACGAGCTCTACCCGCGCCTCGCACGCGACTGCGAGCGGGCGGTCCGGGAGGGCCGACTGACGGTCCCGGAGAGCCAGCGGCTCAAGCGCTTCTACGAAGCGGAGCTGCACGGCTATGCCTACCTCGAGCCCGACAACGACGCCTGAGCGCGCCCGGCCGACGCCCTCCACAGTGCGTTTCGGCGTTGTGAATTCACCACATTTGCGAATTTGTGCACTGCACCGCGAAAGCCCTTGATCTTTAACGCCGAAAATTGCGTCGTTTCGGGGGACCGCGTAGGATCGATCGCGGTTGTATTCGCGACATCTGCTTTGCCGGGCGATCGATTTGGTTGGTCAGACAGCGTTGGTTCTCTGTCGACATCTTTCGCATCATCCGCACGAGTTGATCAGCGCACGACCTACGGTTCGGGCACGGGTTAGCGCGGGCGTACGTCTTTGCAGTACGCATGTGTCTGCCTCGAGTCCGCGGAGAAGCACGCGATGCAGCGGGTTTCGGCCCGTGCGCACGCCAGAGCGAGTGAGATGATTCGATGACGACCATTTACGTAGGCAATCTTCCGTTCTCTGCGACCGAAGACGAAGTGCGCTCGCTGTTCGAGAAGCACGGCAAGGTCGAGTCGGTGAAGCTGATCAACGATCGCGAGACCGGCCGGCCGCGCGGCTTCGCGTTTGTCGACATGGCGAGTTCCGACGCTGCGACCGCCATCGCGCAGATGAACGGCTTCAACATGGGCGGACGCCCGCTGCGCGTGAACGAAGCCCAGGAACGACCGCGTGGCCCGCGTCCGGGCGGCGGCGGCGGCGGTGGCTATGGCGGCCCCCGCGGTGGCGGTGGTGGCTACGGCGGTGGCGGTGGCGGAGGCGGAGGTGGTGGTGGCTACGGCGGTGGCGGAGGCGGCGGCGGCGGCGACGGCGACTACGGCGGCCGCGGCTACTGATCCGGTCCGTTTGCGATACGCGCGATTTACGACCCCGCCACAAGGCGGGGTTTTTGCTTTTATGAGGGTGTTACTGCGCACTGACCAATTTCATCTTCAGAGCAGTGCCTTGCAAGCGACGGAATTCGGTTCCGACCTCCTCCGAGCACAAAGTCTTCAGGGCGGGCGAGCGCACACGCCTGGCACAGGCAACCGCGGGATTCGCCGCCGACAAGCGTAAGGACGGATAGGTCCGCGCGAGATTCAGGCAACGGGCGTCCACCACGGGACCTGCTTCTGGCTGGGGAACCGCCTGCTGCGTCTGCGGATACGGGGCAATCGCTGCCGGCATCGTCCGCGACGACCCTGCCCGTCGAAGATCCCATGATCTCGCTGGCGGGTACCGTCGGCGCCGTGTACCCGCGCAGAAGTGCGCCAGGCAAATTGCCAGGCACGCATGCTGCGCATAGATTGTGCGCATTTGATGATGGGAAGTGAGCGATGACATCCCCGCAGCGCGCGAAGAAGGCAGTGAACGTCTCGATTTCGGCAGACCTCCTGGCCGCTGCTCGAGACTGCGACATCAATCTTTCCGCGACACTTGAGGCCGCTTTGGAGCTGCAGTTGCGCAAGCGGCGCCGTGACGAATGGCTCGCTTCAAACGCCAACAGCATCGAGGCCTGCAACCGCGACGTCGAGGAACGGGGAACGTTTGGCGAGACGCTGCGCAGCTTCTGATGCCACAGTTGGTCGTTTACAGAAACAAGAGTGCGCAGACCCGGGCGCGTTTCCCGCTTCTGCTCGATATCCAATCGGGCCTGCTGGATCCTCTTGCGACCCGAGTCGTCGTGCCACTCTCGCCCGCCACCTCAGCGTGCGCGCGTTCGATGCATACACTCATGCGCACGCCCGGCAATGACGGGAAAGCCTACTTGATGGTCACTCCGCAACTGTCGGGAGTTGCGGCGAGTGAGCTCGGGCCCGTCACCGCCGATGCGTCCGCAGACCGCGACAAGATTGTCGCAGCGCTGGACTTTCTGCTCGCCAGCGTATGAGCCGGCACGCGCTTGCGCTAAACGCTGCCGCGATCCGAAGCATTCGGAGCGGTATCGACGTGGCAACGGCCACTCTCCGGCGGGACAAATCCGGGCTGCGATGGCCAGCGGCTGCGTGCCTGGCGCCGCACGCGGCCCTGTACAATGACGTTGAGTCCACACCGCTTGGATCCGCGTCTGGCCGCCGGTAGGCGGCCAGACGCACGACGGAGACGCTGATGCCCATTGCCCATTCCTCTGCATGTCGTTGCCTCGTCGTCGTCCTGCCGCTGTGGATCGCCGGCTGTGCGAGTGCCCCGCACGCGCCGGTCCCACCGCGGGGCGCGGCCGCGAACCCGCCCGCCGCGACGACCATGGCCGGTCCGCGGCTGCCGCACAGCGACGCCGCCACCCTGACCGCGCTCGACCAGGTCCTGCAGGGCCCGCAGCGCTCGGCGGCGAACCGCGCCCGCGACGTCTACCGTCACCCGCGCGAGACGCTGGAGTTCTTCGGCATTCGCGACACCCAGACGGTCATGGAAGTCTGGCCCGGCGCGGGCGGGTGGTACACCGAGGTGCTCGCCCCGCTGCTGCGCGGCCGCGGCCGCTACATCGCCGCGGGCTACGATCCGTCCGCGGACAGCAAGTTCACGCAGGACAGCGTGCAAACGTTCCGCGCGAAGCTCGACGCCGCGCCGGAAGTGTATGACAAGGTCGAGGTCGCGGCGCTGCAGTTCCCCGCCGCCCTCGCGCCGGTGCCGCCGGGATCGGTCGATCTGATCGTGACCTTCCGCAACCTACACAACTGGATTGCCCGCGACGAGGTGGCGCCGGCGATGCTCGCGGCGATGTTCACCGCACTCAAGCCCGACGGCGTGCTCGGTGTCGTCGACCATCGCGCCGATCCCGCCGCCGCCCCCGATCCGCGCGCGCGCCTCGGTTACGTCAACGAGCAGTTCGCGATCGACCTGATCGAGAAGGCCGGTTTCGAGTTCATCGGCTCGTCGGAGGTCAACGCCAACGCGAAGGACACGCGCGACTACGACCAGGGCGTGTGGACGCTGCCGCCGACCTGGCGGCTCGGCGACAAGGACCGCGATCGCTACGCCGCCATCGGCGAGAGCGACCGCTTCACCCTCAGGTTCCGGAAGCCGCGGAACCGCTAGCGCGCACGGCGCCACTCTTGATCCGCAGCGGCGAGTTCGCCGCGCGGTGGACGATCCTGCCTCGATAGAGCGTCAGTTCGCACTGCAGGTCCTTCAGCGCCGCGGTCGGCACGCGATAGGGATCGCGGTCCCATACGGCGATGTCCGCGCTCTTGCCGCGCTCGAGCGACCCCGCTTCGTCCTCGATGAACAGCTGCGTCGCCGCCCAGCGCGTGTAGGAGCGCAGCGCGGCGTGCACGTCCACCGCCTCGCGCGTCCCGAACGGCTGCTTGCCCCATGTCCCCTGCAGCGTTTCGCGTGCGATCGACGCCCACAGGCCAAAACGCGCCGGCAGCGGCGTCACGTCGTAGTCAGAGCCGCCCGCCCAGCGCACGCCCCGCTCGAGGTAGGTGTGGAACGGGTTCAGGCGGGCGGCGCGCTCGGGTCCGAAGTTGCCCGCATAGGTATCGCCGATCCACCAGCTGAACGGCGCCTGCGCCTCCGGGTAGCCGGCATCGAACTGGCGCTGCAGGCGTGCCATCGTCTCGATCGCGTGATCGGTCGGGATGTTGGCGTGGATGATGCTGTGCCGCAGGCCCGCGGTCGGGTGCGCCGCCAGGGCCAGGGCATAGCTGTCCACGACCCAGTCGATCGCGCGGTCGCCGATCGCGTGGGTGCCGATGTGGATGCCCGCGTCGTTGAACAACCGCACCATCGCGCGGTAGACCTCGGGCTCCAGCAGCGGGTAACCGCGGTTGCCCGCGTCAAGCGCCGTGCTCTGGCGATGCCAGTCGTCGTACAGCCAGGCGGTGCGCGCGCCGCCGCTGCCATCCATGAACATCTTGACGCCACAGGAGACGAGGTCGGCGCCGGCGGTGTGGTTGCGCGGACCGGGCAGCGCGGCGAGGCGCGCAAGCATCGCCTGTGCCGAGGCGAGCGTCGTGCCGGTGTTCCATAGCGTGCAGACGTGCGCGCTCAGTCGCCCCTCGGCCGCCAGCGCGGCGTAGGCCTCCCAGTCGGCGGCGTCGATGTTCGGGTCCTTCGCGGCGGTCATCCCCTCGCGGTTCATCAGCCGCAGGCTCGCGAGGATGCCAGCGCGCCGGTCCGCCATGCTCGGCTCGGGGATGAACGTCTGCAGCAGGTCGCGGGCGCCCTCCTTCAAAACGCCCGTCGGCACGCCCGACGCGTCGCGATCGATCGTCCCGGCTGGCGGATCGATGCTCGCGGCGGTGATGCCGGCGAGCGCGAGCGCGCGGCTGTTCGCCGTACCGTAGTGCCCCGTCGTATGGTCGATCCAGATGGGGTTGGCCTGCGTCACCGCGTCGAGGTCACGCGCCTCGACGTAACGGTGCTCGGCGAGCTTCCCCTCGTCCCAACCACTGCCCAGCAGCCACGCGCCGGGCGCCAGCGTCTTCGCCCGCGCCGACAGCAGGGCGACGACCTCGACGACGCTGCGTGCGCCACCGAGGTCGACCGCCGTGACGGCCGCAAGCCCGCCCGACGAGATGTGCGCATGCGCGTCGATCAGGCCCGGGGTCGCAGTACGGCCGCGTAGGTCGACCACGGTCGTGTCACGGCCGATCAGCGCCCGGACGGCGCGGTTGGAGCCGACCAGCAGGATGCGGCCATCGCGAACAGCGATCGCACGCGCGACCGAATCGCGCGCATCGACGGTGAGCACCCGGCCGTTGATCAGCACGAGGTCGGCGGTCGGCTGCGCCGCCGCCGTGGCCGCGCCCGCGGCCGTCGCCGCGAGCAGCAGGAGCATGCAAATCGTCGACTTCATCGTGACTCCGTCGACTCAGGCGCCGAGCAGTTCGTGGACGGCGCGGTGCGCCTGTTCGATCGCTGCATCCATGTAGGCAAAGCTCGCGGCATCGGAGTTTGCGATCGAGATCGCGCCGCGGCGGGCGCGGCCGACAACGTGCGCGCGTTGCCCTTCCGGCTGCCAGCGCTCCCACAGCGGATTGAACTCGCGCGCATAGCCATGCGGCCAGCGGTTGATCGTGATCGCGAGGATGTCTCGAGCCGCGTCGAAGCCGCCGGAGCCGAGCATACGCTGCAGCTGCGAGCGCACCTCGCTCTGGTAGGTGGCGAGCGGCGTCGCGAGCAGCTGCGCGCGGCCGACCCGGTTCTGCTCGTGCTCGGCAAGCCCAGGCGCGCACGGCGTGCGTGTCATCCGCACCAGCGTGGGCGAGTCCGTGGTTCGTGGCGTCGCATAACGCCCCACCGCGACGCATTCGTTGAGCGAGACGTCGCTGAAGTAGCCGCCGGGCGCGTGGATCTCGCGCACGCCGAGGGCTGCGAACGCTCGGGCACTTTCGATCGCGATGCTGGCGTAGACCAGCGGCGTCTTGACCGCCTCGTGCAGCGCGGCCTGCTGCGTCGGCGGCAGCTCCGGACACAGATGCGGGATCACTGCGTTCCAGCACGCGAGCACGCAGTGGCGCGCAAGCAGCGTGTGCGCCGTCGCTCCGCGCAGGTACTCGATTCGCACGCCCTCGTCGCCGCGCCCGAGGTTGGCGACGTTGACGACGGTCGCGTTCAGGCGCACGCGTGTCGGCTGGCCCGGCCGATCCAGCGCCGCATAGTCGGCCCGCGCCGTGACCAGATCGTCAAGGCCGCTGCCCGGCAGCGCCGCGGGTACGAGCGCACGCACCAGTGCGCGCGCGATCGTCGCCCCGCCGTCGGGCAGGTGGACGTCGACCGATCCGCCGGTCTCGATGTAGCCGGCCGCGGTCGGGCCCATCAGCGGCGTTGCATGCCGCGCAAGGCCAAGGCCCTCGAACCCCGGCAGCGCCTGGCCCCAGGCCTCCAGCGCCGCGACCGCATCGATGCCGACGCCCCACAGGCCGTGCGTGCGCTGCTGGTAGAACGCGATGGCCGCCGGATCCATGTGCACGTGATCGCGCAGGAACGCGGCGTAGCTCGTGCTGGCGAGCAGTGACTGTTTCGCGTCCAGCGTCATGCCCGCCAGATAGTCGGGCCGTGACTCCTCCAGCCGGGCGATGTCCGCGCGCGCCCGGGCCGACAGCGGCGCGTCGACGAGGGTCCGGGCCCAGGGCGTGGCGGCATCACGACGCAGCAGCTGGTCGCGGCCGAAGGTCTCCCGATCGAGAAAGAAGCCCGATTGCAGGCCGAGCGACTCGTAATAGCGCGGTGACTGGATGCGCTCGGCCAGGGCCGTGGCGTCGATGCCGAGCCGCTGCAGCACGCCGTCGGCGACAGCGCTGTACGGCCGCGGGCTTTCGATGCTGTAGGTTCCGCCGTTCATCAGGTGCAGCCGGCCGTCGAGCCAGAACTCGTTGCGCTTGGCGTGGCCACCGAAGTCGTCATGGTTCTCCAGCACCAGTACGCGCGCGCCCGGCAGGCGCTCGCGGTACAGGTAGGCGGCGGTAAGGCCGCTGATGCCGCCACCGACGACGACCAAGTCGTAGGCCTCGCCCGTGGCACGCGCCGTCGGCCGCGCGCGGTGGTCGCGCAGCGCGTGCCCGGCCTCGAGCACGCTGGCATGGCTGCCGCGCAGGCCGGTCAGCGTCGGCGGATAGTAGCCGGGCAGGTCCTGCAGGCCGGCCACCGCGCCGCCCGCGCTGCAGGCCTCGACGCCCGGCAGCAACGCCGCCGCGACGCCAGCGGCGACCCCCCGCATCAAGGCGCGGCGGGTGGTCCCCGCGCGGCTGGTTTTCGCCTGATCCTGCATGCCGCTCCCCGTGCCGACTGCAGCCACGCTAGCACGGCTGGGGCTAGTCCCACAGCGCCCGCAGCGTCGCGGCGACGTCGACACGCACCTGCGGGCGTGACGCGGCGAATTCCGCTGCCGCAGGCGCAGGGCCGGTCGCCTCGAGCGTCGCCAGCACCGCAGGCGTCAGGAAGCGGCTGGTCGCGCCGTAGACGTGCGCGTCGCCGAAGCGCGGCTGCTGCGTGACGTAGTAGCGCAGCGGCGTGATCAGGTGCAGTGCGTCGCGGGCTCGGGTCATCGCCACGTACAGCAGGCGGCGCTCCTCTTCCAGCAGCGCCGGGTCGCCGGCGGCGAACTCGGAGGGAAAGTTGCCATCGTTGACGTTGAGCAGGTAGACGGACTGCCACTCCTGTCCCTTCGCCGAATGCACGGTGGACAGCACGAGGTAGTCCTCATCGAGCAGCGGCGGGCCCGACAGGTCGCCGCTCGCCTGCGGCGGGTCGAGCGCAAGCTCGGTGAGGAATCGCTCCCGGTCCGGATATCCGCCCGCGATCCGCACGAGCTGCTCAAGGTCGCCCGCGCGCACGAAGGCGGCATCGTAGTTGCGCTCCAGGTGCGGGAGGTACCAGTCGCGCACGCGCTCGGCCTGGCCCGGCCAGGCGGCGCTCGGCGACGACAGCGAGCTGAGCAGCGTCACCAGCGCAGGCCACTCGGCGCGGGCCGCCGCCGGCGCCTCGAACGACGCCAGTCCCACCGAAAGCGTCGGTGCCGCGGCGAGGGTTGAAAGGCACCGGTCGCTGTGTGCAGGTCCCATGCCCGGCAGCAGCTGCAGCGCCCGAAACGCCGCGATCCGATTGCGCGGGTTGTCGGCCCAGCGCAGCACCGCGAGGAAGTCCTTGACGTGCGCCGCCTCGAGGAACTTGAGGCCACCGTACTTCACGAAGGGGATGTTGCGGCGGGTGAGCTCGACCTCGAGGAAATCGCTGTGATGCCCTGAGCGGAACAGCACCGCCTGGCGCCTGAGCGGTACGCCCGCCTCGCGCTGCCTGAGCACCTCGTCGATCACATAGTCGGCCTGGCCGCGATCGTCCGCGACCGATACGAGTCGCGGTCGGGCGCCCCCGCCGCGATGCGCGACGAGCTGCTTGTCGTGCTTGCGCTCGGCTGCCGCGATCAACGCGTTCGCGGCGTCCAGGATCGGCTGGGTGGAGCGGTAATTGCGCACCAGCGTCACGACCTTCGCGGCCGGCGAGTACTGGGCGGGGAATTCGAGGATGTTGTCGACGGTCGCGGCGCGGAACGAGTAGATCGACTGTGCATCGTCGCCGACGACGGTGAGCCCCTCGCCGGCGGGGCGCAGCGACCTGAGGATTCCGGCCTGCAGGCGATTGGTGTCCTGGTACTCGTCGACAAGCACGTGCTCGAACAGCGCGCTGACATGTCGCGCCAGGAGCGGGTCGCCGACCATGCCGTGCCAGTAGAGCAGCAGGTCGTCGTAGTCGAGCAGCTGCTGTGCCTGCTTGCGCTCGACGTAGGCCCGGAACAGCTGTGTCAGCTCGGCCTCGAAGCCGGCGCACCACGGCCAGTGCGCGGCCAGCGTCGCGGCCAGCGGCTGGAGCGTATTGATGCGGTGCGAGTAGATCGCAAGGCACGTGTCCTTGCGCGGGAAGCGCTTGTCGCGCGCCGACAGGCCGAGCCCGTGGCGAACGACGTCCAGCAGGTCCGCGCTGTCGCCGCGATCGATGATGCTGAACGCGGGATCGAGACCCACCTCGCGCGCGTGCAGGCGCAGCAGCCGGTTGCCGATCGAGTGGAACGGGCCCGCCCAGGGCAGTCGTGCGTCGCGCCGCGCCGCACCGGACCCTTGTGGGCGGCCGAGCGACGCCGCGACGATCCGCTCGGCACGACGGGTCATCTCCTCGGCGGCCCGCCGCGAGAACGTCAGCAACAGGATCCGCGCCGGGTCCACGCCCTGCAGGACCAGATGGGCGACACGGTGCGCAAGCGTCTGCGTCTTGCCGGTGCCCGCCCCGGCGATGACCAGCAGGGGGCCGGCCCGCACCCCCCGCGCGCCGTCGCGCTCGCCCCACGTCGCCGCAGCACGCTGTTCGGGATTGAGGACGTCGAGGGGGTCGGCAGCCATCGCTGGATTATCGGCGGTGACTGTACGTTTATCCAGCCCCGGGGGTCGCGAGGGCGGAGGTACACTTCGGCGCCGCACGCGCTCTTGCTGCGTCGCGCACCCGACGGCCATGCAGCGAAGGAGCACATCGATGCCACAGCCCAAGCAGATCACCGGGCTCAGGATCCGCCGCCCGACGCGCGCCAAGCTCGATGCCGACCTGCAGAAGTACTTCGCGGTCTGCGAGCAGAAACTCGGCTTCGTGCCGAACGTGCTCGCGGCCTACAGCTTCGACGCCGCCAAGCTGCGGGCGTTCATCGGCATGTACAACGAGCTGATGCTCGCGGACTCGGGGCTGACCAAGCTCGAGCGCGAGATGATCGCCGTCGTCGTCTCCTCTGCAAACCGCTGCTACTACTGCCTGACCGCGCACGGGGCCGCCGTACGCCAGCTCAGCGGCGACAGGGAACTCGGCGAGATGCTGGTCATGAACTGGCGCACCGCGCCGCTGCCGCCGCGCCAGCACGCCCTGCTGGCCTTCGCTCACAAGCTGACCGTCACGCCGGCCGAGGTGGGCGAGGAGGATCGAGCCCTGCTGCGCTCGGCGGGACTCGGGGAGCGGGAGATCTGGGACGCCGCCAGCGTGGTGGGCTTTTTCAATCTCACCAACCGGGTCGCGACCGCGACCGACATGATGCCCAATCCCGAGTACCACGCGCAGGCGCGCTGAGCGCCTGGATGCCGATGTCGCAAGGGGACCTGCCGATGACCGAAATCCGCCGCCGGCTCTACACGGGCGCGGTCGTGACGCTGGACGTCGCCGACGTGGTCCTGCCGAACGGGCAGCTGGCGCGACTGGAGATCGTCGGCCACCCGGGTGGTGCCGCGGTGGTGGCCCTCAACACCGCAGGCGATGTGTGCCTGTTGCGCCAGTACCGGCACGTGGCGGGCGGCTGGCTGTGGGAAGTGCCGGCCGGCAAGCTCGACGGCAAGACCCCCGACGACACGGCGCGAGCGGAACTTGCCGAGGAAGCGGGACTTGCAGCGCAGCGCTGGCAGTCGCTCGGCCAGATCATCACCTCGCCGGGCGTCTACACGGAGATCGTCCACCTCTACCTCGCGGAGGGCCTGAGCGCCGTGCCCGCCGCGCCGGAGCGCGACGAGGTGATCGAGATCTGCTGGTTGCCGTTGGTGGAGGCGCTGCGGCGCGCGCTCGAGGGCGACATCGTCGATGCCAAGACGGTGATCGCACTGCAACGCGCCGCCCATCGCGTGGGCCTGCGCATTTGACGTAATACGGCGCCTGCAACCCGCCTGGGGTGTCGCCCTACCCGTGTGGTGTGACCTGCGTCACAGAATCCCGTCATGCGCCGATCTATCGTCGTCAGGCCGGGAAATGTTATCCGGCTCACGAAACAGGCCGATCGCGGCGCGACTCGGGGCGAGCCACCTTGGTAGACACGGCGAAGATGCGACGACCCACGTTCCTCGGTTCCGACCCGGGGCCGACCGGGCATGTGGCGCACGACGACCGCGGCAACGCGATCTGGGAGTGGGCGCAGGACGTCGCCGACGAGCCGCTCGCCCGCATCGCCTCGCTGCAGATCTCCGAGGTGAACGGGCAGACGAAGGAGATCTCCCTCAACACCGGCCGCTTCGTCGTGGTCACGCCCAAGGGCGGCTACAATCCGTACGAGAGCGGCCTGCAGAAGCCAGCCTCGCTGCGCAAGAAGCGCGACCTGCGCGAGTTGTCCAAGTGGATCGAGGAACGCCGCCAGCGCGGCGAGCCGACCAAGCTCTGATCCGCCGCGCCCCGGTCACGGTGCGTCAGTCTGCTGCCAGCAGACGCTCCACCAGCGTGACCAGGCCGTCCATGTCGACCACTTCATGGTCGGGCGGCGCGTAGGGCGCGGTCCAGGCGCCGCCGCTGCGATTCATCCAAACCGTGCGCAGGCCGAAGGCACGCGCGCCCTCCACATCCGCGAGCGCGTCGTCGCCGACGTGCAGGATGCTCGCGGCCGGCACGCCGGCGACCTCGACCAGATGCGCGAAGATGCGCGGGTCGGGCTTGGCGGCTCCCGCCCGCACCGGATCGATCGCGCCGGAGAAATGCTCGCCGAGCCCCACCCGCTGCACGCAGGCGTTGCCGTTGGTGAGCGCGTACAGCGGCACGCGCCTGGCGAGCCGCTGCAGTGCTAGAACCACCTCGGCATAGGGCTCGATGTCGTTGCGCGCCGCGAGAAACACCTCGAACGCGCGATCGGCAAGCGCGTCCGGATAGTCGCTGGCGCGTGCGGCACGGCGCAGCGTCTCGGTGCGGATCCAGCTCAGGTCGTGGCCGCGCTCGGGCGCAGTGGCTGCGACCTCGAGCCTGAGCGCGGTCAGCGCTGCCGGATCGAAGCGTGCCGCCAGCGACGGCATCTCGACCTCGAGCCATCGCCGCAGCACGGCTTCGGCCCTGACCAGCACCGGCGGCGTGTCCCAGAGCGTGTTGTCCAGGTCGAGCGAGACGGCGCGTGGCGGGTTGTTCACGGACCTATTATCCTGACTCGCCATGCACCCGTCACCGTCTGCCTCCCGTCCCTTCGGCCCACCGATCGTGATCGCCCATCGCGGCGCGTCCGGCTACCTGCCGGAACACACCTTCGCCGCCAAGGCCTACGCCCACGCACTCGGCGCCGACTATCTCGAGCAGGATGTCGTGCTGACGCGCGATGACGTACCGGTCGTGTTCCACGATCTGGTACTGGAGGAGGTCACGGACGTTGCGAACGTGTTCCCCGGCCGCAAGCGCGACGACGGGCACTGGTACGTGATCGACCTCGACTACGCCGAGCTGTCGCAACTGTCGGTCCACGACCGCGTCAACCCCACCAGCGGCGAGGCCACCTATCCCGAGCGCTTCGGTGAGCACCTGCCGCTGCGTATCCGCTCGCTGGCCGAGGAGCTGACGTTCATCCATGGCCTCAACCGTGCCACCGGGCGGCGCGCCGGCATCTATACCGAGGTGAAGAGCCCCGCCTGGCATCGCGCCGCGGGCAAGGACCTCAGTCCGCTGGTGCTCGGCACGCTCGCGGACTTCGGCTACCGCACTGCCGACGACGACGTCTGGCTGCAGTGCTTCGACGATGCCGAGCTGTTGCGGATCAAGGGTGCGCTCGGCTGCCGGCTGCGCATGGTGCAGCTGATCGGCGAGAATGCGTGGCACGAGGCGGCGACCGACTACGACGCGCTGCGCACGCCGGCGGGACTTGCGCGCGTGGCCACCTACGCCGCCGGCATCGGCCCCTGGATCCCGCAGGTCGTGCAGTGGCCGGCCGCCGGCGCGGCGCCCGTCTGCACGAGCCTCGTGCGGGATGCGCACGCCGAGGGACTCGCCGTCCATCCGTACACATTCCGGGTCGACCAGCTGCCGGAGCATGCCGCCGACGCTGCGGCGACCCACCGGGCTCTGTTCGAGCTCGCCGGCGTCGATGGCCTGTTCACCGACTTCCCCGATGTCACTCTTGCCGCCCTCGGTCGCCGGAGCTGAACGCAATGACCGCACTGACGCTGATCATCGGCAACCGCAACTACAGCTCCTGGTCGCTGCGCCCATGGGCGCTGATGACCCACCTGGGGCTCAGCTTCGACGAGATCCTGCTCGAGCTGGATACCCCGGCCTTCGCCGCCGAGGCCCGCCGTCATTCCCCGACCGGTCGGGTGCCGGCGCTGCACCAGGGCGCACTGGTGGTGTACGAGTCCATCGCGATTCTGGAGTACGTAAGCGAGCTCGCCGGCGGTCGCGGCTGGCCGGCGGACCGCGCGCTGCGGGCCGAGGCCCGTGCGGTGGCGTGCGAGATGCACGGCGGCTTCGGCGCGCTGCGGGCGAGCTGCCCGATGAACATCCGCGCGCGCGATCGGCGCGTCGCGCCGACGCCTGCGCTGCTGGCCGACATCGCGCGCATCGACGCGCTGTGGAGCGTCTGCCGCGAGCGCCATCATGGCCGCGGCCCGTGGCTGTTCGGCGAGTACAGCGCTGCCGATGCGATGTACCTGCCGGTCGCGTTCCGCTTCCAGACGTACGGCATGCAAGGCCTCGGCGCCCGTGCGCTCGAGTATCTGGCGACGGCGCTCGAAGATCCGCTGATCACGCCCTGGGTGCAGGCGGCGCTGGCCGAGACGCGCCGCTTGCCCTCGGAGGAGATCGGCACCGCACCCTGAACGCTCAGCCGCCGGGCAGGACCGTCATGCCGACCTCAAGGCGTGCGCCGAGCGGACCGTCGGCGACCGCGTTGACACCGAAGGTCACGCCACGCACCGCGGGGTCGTAGCGGAACGCCTTCAGCGCCGGGAACGGGTCGGTCGAGGCGAGCCCCGTCTGCTGGTCGATGCCCGGCACCGAGCAGCGCGCGCAGGGCTTCACCAGCCTCACCGCGACAGCGCCGATCCGCAGCAACGGCAGTCCGTCCTCGGCGAAGGCCGGCAGTCCGTCAATCACAAGGTTCGGCCGGAAACGCGCCATCGGCACCGGCGAGGGCAGCCGTCGATTGAGTTCGGCGAGCGAGGCGACGCTGCACACCAGCAGCGGGAAGCCGTCGGCGAACGCGACCGGCACGTCGCGCGCGCCCGCATACGCCGGGTCGGCCCGCCGGCCGTGGCGCGC
This sequence comes from Pseudomonadota bacterium, assembly GCA_025356815.1. Taxonomy (GTDB): domain Bacteria; phylum Pseudomonadota; class Gammaproteobacteria; order Steroidobacterales; family Steroidobacteraceae; genus CAIKZZ01. Next base: position 23,118 of record JANXQL010000067.1, on the reverse strand, counting down.
GGCCACGCGGACCAGCCGTGCCGGCGAGCCGATCGCCTGTGACAGCCACGCCGCGGCGGCGTCACCGGCATCGCAGGCGGCGAGCCGGTCGTCCCAGACGCCCACCTCGACCGGCGCGGCGGCGAGGACCGCCTCGGTCTCGAGGGTAAGCGTCTGCTGGCCGTCGCAGTCCAGTCGCAGGTGATGGGACTCAAGCGTCGGGATCACGCGGGCAAGCGCGGGGTGGCTGCGCTGGCTGAGGAAGCGACCGTCGGGTCGGATCACCATCCATTCGCGGTCCCCCGCAAGTCCGTGGGCGCCGAGCACCGTCGAGCGCAGCGCCGTGGCCCTACACGCCTTGACGGGATAGATCGAGATTGCCGCCAGTCGGGCTGGCAGCGGCACGCTCAAAACGTCAGCACCGAGTGGATCTTCAGCCCCGACAGGCGCTCACGCCCTGCCAGCGCGGCGAGCTCGGCGACGAAGGCCCAGCCGACGATCTCACCGCCGAGACGGCGGACGAGCTCGACGCTCGCGGCAGCGGTGCCGCCGGTGGCGAGCACGTCATCGACCAGCAGCACGCGACGGCCGGGGCTGATGGCGTCGCGATGCACTTCAAGCGAGTTGGTCCCGTACTCGAGGTCGTACGTCACCCGTTCGACGGCGGCGGGCAGCTTGCCGGGCTTTCGCAGCGGCACGAAGCCGGCCCCCAGCTGCCAGGCGGCGAGCGCGCCGAAGATGAAGCCGCGCGCCTCCATGCCGACGACGACGTCGACCTCGCCCCCCCGGTAGGGCTCGATCAGACGCCCGATCACCGCGCGCAGCGCAGCGGCGTTGCCCAGGAGCGGCGTCAGGTCACGAAACATCACGCCGGGCTGCGGGAAGTCGGGGATCGTCCTGATGTAGCGTTCGAGATCCATCTCAACCCTCGTTCGAGCGCCAGGCGGCCTGGTAGCCGATGCCCAGCGACAGGATCCGCGCCAGCAGATCATCGTAACTCATGCCCGCCGACTGGGCGGAGCGCGCCAGATCCTCGCCTTCGGCGAGATTGGGGTTGGCATTGGCTTCGAGCACGAAGATCGCGCCATCGTTGCGCAGGCGGAAGTCCATGCGCGCGTAGCCGGTGAGGTGCAGCGCGCGATAGATGCGCTTGGTCAGGCGGCGGATCTGCGCCATCACCGCATCCGGCAGGTCGGTCGCAGCTGCCGTGGAGATACCGTGGTGCGCGATGTAGCGACGGTCCCACTTCACCTTGCGCGTCGCGATCGGGGCCTGCCCCTCCGCGAGCGAGCCGAAGTTCATCTCCCACACCGGCAGCGTGGTCAGCCGATCGTTGCCGAGCACGCCGACGTAGATCTCGCGCCCTTCGATGTACTCCTCGACCAGCGCGTCGCTCTGTGTCTGTTCGTGCACGAACGAGATGCGCTCCTTCAGGCTCTGCGGATCGGCGCAGATCGACGCCTGTGCGATACCCAGCGACGCATCGTCGGTCGCGGACTTCACGAACAGCGGGTAGCGCAGCCTCGAGGGCAGCTGCAGGCGCTTGCCGCGCCGGAACACCGCGAACTGCGGCGTCGGGATACGGTGATAGGCCAGCAGCTGCTTGGACAGAACCTTGTCGCGCGACAGCATCAGGCCACGCGGATTGCAGCCGGTGTACGGCTGGTGCAGCAGCTCCAGAAACGCGACCACGTGCTGATCGTACTGGGCGATGCCGTCGAACTCCTCCAGCAGGTTGAAGACGACGTGCGGGCGCCATTCCTGGATGGTCGTGCGCAGCTCGGTCAGGCTGTCCAGCAGCCCGATGCAGCGAACGTCGTGGCCCGCGTTCTTAAGGTACGAGACGACATCGTATTCGGTCCGCCATTCGTCGATCTGGCGCTGGTCGTGCCCGACAAGTGAGTCGGGCGGAACCAGGCTCTCGTGGACCGCGATGAGTATCTTCTGCTTCTTCATAGATTCAACCGCCGTCCGGCACTCCTCTCGAATGCCCGCACGAGGCGGGTCAGGATCCTCTGGACATGTCGCGCCGCCCGTCGCGGGTCGCCCACGACGTACAGCTGCAGCTCCCCCGAGCGGTGTATAGCCGCCCGCATGACCTGATGCACGAGGTACTCGCCGCAGTGCTCGCTGGCGGCGATCGCGCGATGCAGCCGTGGTCGCAACCGGCGCAGGAAGGTGGCTGCGCGCAGGCGCTTCCTGCCGGGCTCGGTACTGAACACCCGGTAGAGCAGCCCGTCCTCGTCGCGCCGCGTCGGCGGCGCGTAGCGACTGAGCCGCTCGTCGTAATGCTCCCGCAGCGTACGCGTGCTGCGTGACAGGGATTCTACGTGCATGCGAGTACGGACCGGCGGTGGCGTCGTTGCGACCTCAGCCATCAGCTGGTCGACGTAGTCGAGCTTGGCGAGCGCAGGCCACTGCGCGTACTCGCGCCGCCAGCGCGAGCCGGGCTTGAGCCAGACCGCGAATGTCTCGGCGAAATCCTCGGTCGGATGGCTCTGCGCGTACCAGGAGCACAGGTGCTGCACGAAGCGGCGACTGCCAGGTCGCGGCCGGTAGCTGTCCGGGTAGGGCAGCGAGGCCGGGCCAAACGTCTCGCGCCAGGCGCGTCGCCGGCGCAGCCGGTAGGCGTTGTCCAGCGCGTGTCCCGCTTCGTGGCGAAGGATGCGCATGAACCAGTTGCGGTTGCCGCCCTCGACCTCGCGCATCATCCGCCGCTCCAGGCGCCGCAGCCGCGGATGCGCGAGGTAGAACGGCATCGCAAAACCCGGCACGCCATCCGGCGAGAACCATTCCTCGCCGAGCCAGCAATGCGGTCTGAACGACAGTCCGCGGCGCTGCAGCTCGCGATACAGCCGCTCGACGTCGCCTTCGAGCGTCGAGCCCTCCAGGGTGAGTCCGAGGTCGCAGAAGCGCACGTCCAGCAGGTCCTCGTCGGCGAGGCCCGCCCAGGCATGGCGGCGGCTCTTGCGGGGCTTGGCGGCTCGCGCGGGCACTGCACCCTCCCTCGGGCGACGGCTACGGGGCGACGATCCGGGCCAGCGCCGCGGCCAGCAGCCGGTCGGCGGTCGCGACGATGCGTCCGGCATCGGCGAGACCGACGAGCCAGTGTGCCGGCAGCGAGTCGGCCCCGTACAGCGCGCCGGCGAACTGGCCGACCAGCGCGCCGTTGGCGTCCGCGTCCAGCCCGAAATTGACCACGGTGAGCACAGTATCGCGGTAGCCGGTGCCGCGGGCCAGTGCCCCGAGCAGCAGCTGCAGTGCGGCGAGTACATCGCCACCGGCCAGTGTGGCCGGTGCCTCGGGAATGTTCAGCCAGCCGCCGGCTGCGACGGCTGCGACCTCGCGGCGCAGCGGCTGGCGCTGCCAAAGGCCGGGCACAGGGCTGTAGAGCGGGGCCAGCAGCACCTCGCGCGGCACGCCCTGCAGCACGCCGACCGCGAGTGCGGCCGCATAGCGGCAGGCGTCGATGACGACCGGGTGGTCGTGCGTGAGGCGGGCAAGGTCCGCCGCGAGCGCGATCGCCCGCTCGGGATCCGCCAGTTCGAAGGCCGCGGCGATCCCGGCGCGCAGCAGCGCCTCGCGATCGACGCGGCTGGCATCAACCGGGGTGCCCGGCGCCGTGGCGTAACGGCCAAGCTCGCGCGCCATCGGCGCGGTGATGCCCAGGCACTGACCGGTGGGGGCACCGATGCCTGCGCGCTGCCAGCTCGCGAGCCGGCCATAGGCATCGTCGCGCACGAGCGCGGCGCGATCGATGAGGCTCTCGGCGAGCAGCAGCGGCACGACCGCGTCGTCGGTCCAGGCTCCGCGGGGCAGCTCGTAGGGACCCCCGCCGATCAGGTCGCCGATGCGGGTGAAGGTGCCGGGACGGCGATGCTGCGCAGGCGCCGCCAGCGCATCGCCGAGCGCGAGGCCGTACAGCAGGCCGCGGTAGCGATCCTGCAGTCGCAACACGGCCGCGTCGCTGGCCGACGCGTCCAGCGCCGTCGTCGTCATCCCGCGTTCCCGACGGCCGCCGCGCGGCCGGCATCGAGCGCGGCGAAGTCGAACAGCACCGCATCCGCCAGGTGCGAGGGCTGCACATCGCGCAACGCCGCGAAGATGGACTCGACCCGGCCCGGGTGCGTGCGCTCCCAGTCCTGCAGCATGCGTCCGACGATCTCGCGCTGCAGGTTCGGCTGCGAGCCGCACAGCGTGCAGGGAATCAGCGGGAAGCGCCGCGCGCGCGCGTAGCGCGCGATCTCACGCTCGGGCACGTACGCGAGCGGCCGGATCACGATGTGGCGGCCGTCGTCGGAAAGCAGCTTCGGCGGCATCGCCTTGAGCTTGCCACCATAGAAGAGGTTCAGGAACAGCGTCTCGAGCAGGTCGTCGCGGTGGTGGCCGAGCGCGATCTTGGTGACGCCGTTGTCCGCAGCGTACCGGTACAGCGCACCTCTGCGCATGCGCGAGCACAGGCTGCACAGCGTCTTGCCTTCCGGGATCAGCCGCTTGACCACCGAGTAGGTGTCCTGCTCGATCACGTGCCAGGGCACGCCCAGCGACTGCAGATACTCCGGCAGCACGTGCGCCGGGAAGCCCGGCTGCTTCTGGTCGAGGTTCACGGCCACGAGCTCGAAGCTCACTGGCGCGCTGCGCTGCAACGACAGCAGCATGTCGAGCAGAGTGTACGAATCCTTGCCGCCCGAGAGGCAGACCATCACCTTGTCGCCTTCGGCGATCATCGCGTAGTCGGCGATCGCCTTGCCGACCTGGCCGCGGATTTCCGCCTGCAGGCGCTTGAAGCTGCGCGACGGGCGCGGCGGCGGCGCCGCGAGCAGCGCTGCGGGCGTGAATCGGGGAATGAGCGGCAGGTCGAGATCCACGGCCGGGATCAACGCGGCTCGAGGTATTTCGCTTCGAAGTAACGCAGCGCCGGGGCGGCCGACAGCGGCCGGCCCGTGGCTTCCTTGATCAGGTCCTGGACCGTCATCTTGGCGCCGACGCCATGCACGTGCTGGCGCAGCCAGGCGAACAAGCCCGTAAAATCGCCGCGCGCGAGTTCCTCATCGAGCGTCTCCTGGTCGCCGCGCAGCTTCTCCCACAGCTGGATCGCGATCAGGCCGCCGAGGACGTGGGCGGGGAAGTAGCCGAACTGGCCGACCGCCCAGTGGATGTCCTGCAGGCAGCCCTCCAGATCGTTCGCAGGCGCAAGCCCGAGCCTGCGCTCCGCCGCCGCGTTCCATGCCGCCGGCAGGTCCGCGGCCTTCAGGTCGCCGCCGAGCAGGCTCTGCTCGAGCTCGAAGCGCAGCATGATGTGCGCCTGGTAGGTCAGCTCGTCGGCATCGGCCCTGAGCGAGCTGCGGTGCACGCGGGTCAGGTGCCGGTAGAGGTTCTCGACCTCCCACTCGGGGCCCGACACGCCCAGGTGCTTGTCCAACAGCGGCTTGAGGAAGGTCAGGAACGGCCGGCTGTGCACGACCATCATCTCGATCAGGAGCGACTGGCTCTCCTCGAGCGCCATCCCGCGGTTGCGTCCGACCGGCTGGTCACGCCACTCGGCCGGCAGGCCGAGGTCGTACATTGCGTGTCCGGTTTCGTGCAGCGCGCCGAGCAGGCCCGTGAACGGCTCGTTGGGCTCGAAACGCGTGGTCACGCGCAAATCCCCCGCCATGCCCTCGGTGAACGGGTGCTCGCTCTCGTCGAGGCGCCCGCGGTCGAACGGGAAGCCCAGCGCCTTCATCGCCTCCACGCACAGCGCCTTCTGCTTGGACGCGGCGAACTTGCCGGTGATCGGCAGCGAGGGCTTCACGGCCTGCAGCTCGATGCTCTCGCGGATCAGCATCGGCAGCCGCCTGCCGAGCACCTTGAACATGCCATCGATATCTGCGGTCAGCACCCCGGGGCTGAACTCGTCGACCAGCGCATCGTAGGGGGCAAGGCCCAGGTGCTGGCCGAGCAGCGCAGCGCGGTCACGGGTCAGCGCGACCACCTCGGCAAGATGGGGCGCAAAGTCGGCGAAATTCTGGGTCCGGCGCGCCTCGGTCCACTGCACTTCGGCGCGCGCGCTGGCCTTGGCGAGGCGCGCGACCAGGGCGTTCGGCATCGCCAGCGCATGGTCGCGCTGGCGGCGCATCTCGCGCAGGTTGGCGAGCTGCCAGTCCTCGAGTCCCTGCGAGTTCGCCTGCGAGCGGTCGATCAGTCGCGACACCTTCGGCGAGGTCAGGATCGCGTGGCATTCGGTCTCCAGCGCCGCGAGCTGCTCGCCGCGTACCTCGGCGCTGCCGCGCGGCATCATCACGGCCGCGTCCCAGCGCAGAGTCGCGAGCGCGCCGCGAAACGCGTGCAGGCGTCGAAACTCTTCCTCGAGCTGGCGGTAGGGGGGGCTGGCGGCCATGTTTCCTTCGCAGCCGACCCGCCCGCGACGGCGTTGGATGAGTCGGCGACCGCCTGCGGGCGGCGCCTGGGGTGCGTCGCGGCGACGGGTCGGGCGGCGCCATTCTACCCGAGGCCCCTCCCGAGAAGCGCCCGCAGAGGGGTTAAATATTTGTTTTTATTGTAAAAAGATCGCGATTTGGGTCATTGACAGGCGCTTTTGGACCCGACCCCGGCGCTAGAAATACAGCCGCATCAGCACCTCGGCGATACACGCCGGCTTTTTCTCGCCCTCGAGCTCGACGGTGAACTCCTCGGTGATCTGCAGGCCGCCGGAGACGTCCTCGACCGCGAGCAGGCGGGTGCGCGAGCGCAGCGTCGCGCCCTCCTTCACCGCGTTGGTGAAGCGCAGCTTGTTCAGGCCGTAGTTGATGACGGTACGCACGCCCGGATATGGCGGCGCGTCTTCCTTCACTATCCCGCGCAGCATCGGGTACAGCGACATGGTCAGGTAACCGTGGGCGATCGTGCGCCGCCACGGCGATTCCTCCGCCGCGCGTTCGGGGTCGGTATGGATCCACTGGAAATCGCCGGTGGCCGCGGCGAAGGCGTTTATGCGCTCCTGCGTCATCTGCAGCCAGTCGCTGACATGCACTTCCTGGCCGACTTTGGCCAGCAGCTCGGCGCGAACGGTCTCGATCGTCATCTGTCATCCTTTGGCCGGCGTCCGGCCGCTAGCGCGGCCCGAGAGCCAGCGGGAAATCTCGGCCGGGACCCGCTGGGCCCGACCGCTCACGTAGATTCCGATGTGACCGCCCTCGAATACCAGTTCGTCGTAGCGTCCACCGACGAGCCCCGCCAGCGGCCGCGACGCCGAGGGCGGCACGAGGTGATCGGCGCTCGCGTACACGTTGAGCACCGGCACGCGGATCTGCCGCAGGTCCACCGCCCGGCCCGCCAGCAGCAGGCCGCCCTGCACCAGGCGGTTCTCCTGGTAGAACCAGCGCACGAACTCGGCAAACGCCCGGCCCGCCTGGTCGGGACTGTCGCGGATCCACTGCTCCATGCGCAGGAAGTTCGCGAGCTTGTCCGGATCGTCCGCATCATCGACCAGCGCGAGGTACTTCTGCAATGTCAGCCGGAACGGCAGCAGCGACTGGAACGTGAGGTTCAAAAGCTCGCCGGGCACGTTGCCGAGGGTTGCCACCAGCGCGTCGACGTCGACGGCCCGCGCCCATCGCCCCAGCAGGTTGTCGGCGGTCTGAAAGTCGACCGGCGTGACCATGGTCACCAGCCGGCGAATCCGCGCAGGCTCGAGCGACGCGTACATGAGCGAGAGCGTGCCGCCCTGGCAAACCCCGAGCAGGTCCGGGCGGGCGCTACGCTGGGTCACGAGAAGCACCGCGCGGTGCAGGATGCCGAGCACGTAGTCGGCAAGGCCGAGATGACGGTCGCCGCGATCCGGGCTGCCCCAGTCCAGCAGGTAGACCTCGTGGCCCAGCCCCGTCAGACGGCGGATCATCGAGCGGTCCGGCTGCAGGTCGAGGACCGTCGGCCGGTTGACCAGCGCGTAGCAGATCAGGATCGGCGTGCGCCGCACGGGCCGCGCGGTCGGCGCGTACCGATAGAGCATCGCCTTGCCGTCGACCAGCACCGACTCGCGCGGTGCCGTCGCAAGCGCCACCTTCGGCATCGCCGCAAGCGTCGCGAGGCCGCGCAACGCGCGCGCCTGGAACTCGACGATCTCCCGCTGCAGCGCCGCGATATCCACGCCGCTCACCGGCGGCGCCTGGGCGCCGTCGCAGGGCGCGCGAGCAGCTCGGCCCGCAGCGCCGCCACGGTGTCATGCAGCGCATCGACTTCGGCGCGCGACGGCACGCCCGCCAGGCGCGCGGCCTGCTCGGCGAGCTCCTGCTGAACGGCGCGCAGGCGCACCAGTTCGTTGAACAGCTGCCCCTGCGCGGCGGCGAATGCCTCGCCGTGCGCGGCCTGCTGGAACGCCGCCTCCGCGCAGTCGATCCACGCATCGAAGGTCGCGCGCAGCGTCTGCGGCCGCGGCAGCTCGCCCAGGCGCGCGGCGAAGCGCTGCGCGATGTCGCAGGCGATGGCGCCTACCTCGACGCTCCAGGCCGCGGACGCCGCCGCCAGCGCCGGGGGGCCCGATGGCCAGGCCGGCAGCACACCGCTAAGGAAGGTCCGCGCCAGCGTCTCAAGACCGGCGAGCGCGTGTGCCGGCTCCGGCGCGGACGCCGCACGGTCCGCGCAGAGCCGGACATAGTCGGCGGCGAAGCGCGCGAACGCATCGCTCGCACCGCCGAACGCGCCCACCGCCGCGCCGCCGCCCTCGGCGGACACACCGGCCAACCGCTGCAGCCAGGCCTCGAAACCATTCATCAGGCTTTACTTAATCCCGGTTGCGGCGTGCTTGGAAAGACTCCGTAGGCGACTCGTAGGCTCGCGCTCATAAAACCTAAACATATGATAGATATAGTCTTATGACCTTGGACGGGGCGTCCGGAGCGGGACCGGAAGGTTTGTGTTGCAATGCAAAATAATTGGCTTATACTGCACTGCAACAAACGACTTCCCACCGGAGTACTCACGATGACCAACACGACCGCCGAAATCAATGCGTTCCTTGAGAACTCGCGCAAGTTCGCGGAGCCCGTCGCCCAGATGCAGGCCCTGTCGGCCCGCACGATGGAGCGCTTCGCCCGCTATGGCTACGAAGTCGCTGGCGACTACCTGAACCTCAGCATCGCCGCGATCCATGCCGCGACGCAGACTCAGGAGCTGCCGGCCCTGCTCAAGAAGCAGAGCGAGCTTGCCACCGCCTACCTCGAGAAGCAGACCCAGCGTTCGCAGGACTTCCTGAAGATCGCCGGCGAAGCACAGGCCGACGTGACCCAGTGGGTCGACAAGGCTTCGACCGAGTTCACGGCCCGCGCGAAGAGCACCAAGGCCGCCTGAAGCACCTGGCCCCCCCGCCGCCGATCGGCGGCGGGGGGTCGGACCCTCCCCCCTCGGGACGGTGTGGCCACGGCCCGCCGTCCCATTTTCTTTTGGGGGCAGGCGCTTTTGCGCTGCAAGGAAAGACCGCGGCATTCAAGGTAGAATCGCGCCATGGCGAAGGAACGTTTGATCAAGAAGTACGCCAACCGGCGGCTCTACGATGCCTCGCAGTCGCGGCACGTGACGCTTGAGGACATCCGCGAGTTCATCGTCCAGGGCGAGAAGGTCACCGTCGTCGAGGACAAGAGCGGCGACGACATCACGCGCCTGATCCTGCTGCAGGTCATCGCCGAGCAGGAACAGTTCGGCAAGCCGATCCTGTCCGGCCAGCTGCTCGAGTCGATCATCCGCTTCTACGGCAACGGCATGCAGGAGTTCATGACCCGTTACCTCGAGAAAAGCGTGGAGACCTTCACCCGCCAGCAGGAGACGCTGCAGACGCAGGTGACGAAGCTGATGGCCAACGCGCCGCTGACGACGATGGCCGAGATGGCCAAGCAGAACCTCGACTACTGGACGCGCATGCAGGAGTCGATGGCGTCGGCGTTCATGCCGATGATGCGCGGTTCGGCCGAGCCGAAGCCCGCAGAACCCGCCGCCGCCGATGCCCCCGCGGCCGCCCCCAAGGACGGCACCTCGCGCTGAGCGTGCCGCACCGCCCCGCGCGGCGCGGTTTGACAACACCCGGTCCCGCTCCGACGATGCGACCCAGGCGCCAGCCAGGAGCACGCATGAGCATCCCCGCGATTGTCGATTTCAGCGACCCCTCGTCCCCGACTACGGCCCCGATCGATGCCGGCCGGGTGCTGGCGGGCCACCCCGAGGCGACCGTCGACAACCGCTACTCCGACCCCAGCCTGCGCTTCCACTGCGGCACCTGGTCGAGTACGCCGGGCCGCTGGCGCATCAGCTACACCGAGCACGAGTTCTGCTACCTGCTGCGCGGCCGCGTGCGGCTGGTGTCCACGGACGGCGTGACCCGGGAGTTCTCGGCTGGAGCGGCGTTCGTGATCCCGGCCGGCTTCGAGGGCACCTGGGAGACGCTCGAGGCGGCGGCGAAGCACTACGTGGTGCTGGAGCCCGGCTGACGGGCACGGCAGGCCCGGTACGCGACGACCAGTGCGGCGGGGAACAGCGGCGCGAGCAGCGCCCCGGCCCCGATCCGGATCGCAGCCGACAGCCCCGTCGCGAGCGTGCCCTCGCCACCGGCCAGCAGCGGCAGCAACGACGCTACCATCTCTGCCAGCATGCCGCCGAGCCAGGCGAGGATCGTCGCCAGCGTGACCAGGCCTGCCGTCGGCAGCCAGTGCCCGGTCACCAGCGCCGTGCTGCGAGGCAGGCAGGCGATGCCCCCGCAGCGCTCGACGCTGCAGGTCACCGGCCACAGGATCCATGCCACGCTGATGTAGACGCCCGGCACGACGAACGCGAGTGTGCCGAGGGTGGACGCGACCGAGTAGAGGATCGCGGCGAGGATCGCACCGGGCAGCGCCACGAGCGCCGCACGCCAGTCGCCGAGGCCGCCAGGCACCAGCCCCTCGGCCGTGGCGTACAGGCGCAGGATCATCACGAGGTTCAGATAGAGCCACGGGACGCTCGCCAGCGCCAGCGGTCCCCACAGGCGCGTCGAGCCCGCCAACTGCAGCATCTGGTCGAGTGTCTCGGCCTCGGCCATCAGCGCCGACACGCGCTGCGTGACGGCAGCGTCGAGCAGCGCGAGCGCGAGGCACGCGAGCGCGATCGAGACGAACCCTCGGCGCGCGACACCGATGACCTCGTCGAGGCGCGTGCCCATGCCGTTGGTTCGCGCCACGTTCAGTGCTCCCTCGGCGCGTCGACGATCGCGCGCCAGTTGATGATCGCGTTCCACAGCATGCGCTGGTCGCCACGATTGAGGTCGCGATGCAGCGGGTTGAAGTTGAAGCTGACCACGTGCCCACGGCCCACCGGCAAGTCGAGGATCGCGGGTCGCCCGGCGAGGTTCGACTCGCCCCAGGCCTGGCCGCTGACCACCATCGGCGCGCCGTCGCGGTCACCCCACTCGAGCACGACGCCGGACGGGTCCGGCGGGCCGTCGAGGCAGGTCGTGCAGTACGCCATGCGCAGCCAGTGGCGCGGCGTCGCATACAGCGCGAAGTTCTGCCGGAACACGTGCGTGCGTGCGCCGTAACCATAGGCGATCGGATGCTCGGGACGGGCGAAGCTGACCCGCAGGTGGACGCCCGGCGTGCGGGTCATGGCGCCCTGCGCGGCGGACGCCGCCTCGGCACCGCCGCCCTGGCTGCTGCGCGGCACGCCGCCGGCGTCGCGCCGCACGCCGCGCACGAGGCCCCCTTCCAGCGCGAGCATCGTGCCGTTGCCGAGGGTGATCATCAGCCCGCCCTGCTCGACGAACAGCTGCAGCTGGCCGAAGCCCGCGCCGCCGATGCCGCCGGTGATGTCATCGGAAGCCGCCGGCGTGCCCAGGCTCGGCGTCGCCGCCGTCTTCTTGTACGGCATCGGCCCCCACGCCTTCGGCAGGCCCTGCAGCTGCTCGGCAAGCTCGAGGTCCACCTGGCCGTACAGCAGCACGTCGTAGTGCTCGCGCAGGTGGCCGGCGCGGATGTCCTCGTCACGGACGTAGAGGTACGGGATATGCCGCTGATCGAGCGTGTAGCGCACCCAGCCGATCGAGTCGGTGTCGGCCCACGGCACCCACACGCCAACGCGCGGTAGCGGCGCAAGGTGGCGCGCGACGTTCGGTGCGCGGTCCGCCGCGGTGAACTCAAGGCCGAGATCGGCAGCCGTCTGCGCAAGCGCGGACTCGCCACCGGCGCGCGCGGCGACGATCCAGGAGCCCGCGGGGTACGCGCGGCCACCGACCTCGAAGGCGTGCTCGGCGATCTCCACCTCGAACGCCGCCAGCCGGAAGCGCGCCTCCAGCAGGCCCTCCTGGCCGGTGTCCGCCAGCAGGTAGACCCGTCCGCTGCCGTGCACCGCGCCTGCGACCGACGGCGCGGAGGTGACCGGCGCGAGCGACGCCTGCTGCACGGCAGGGTCTGCGCTGGGCACGGCCTGCAGGTGGTAGTGGGCCGGCAGCGACCACGACGTGTCGTCGTAGGGCTCGGCGCCGTCCTTGGGATAGTGCTGGGCGCTGAGCAGGTCGACCGCGTAGTTGCGGTACGGCTGGTCGAGGCGCACGACGTAGGTTCCCGCCGCGAAGCTGCCCTCGTGAAGCGTCAGCGGCACGGTCGTGGTCGACACCTCGATGCGCTGGTCCATCAGCCGACGCACGAGCGCGGCCACGCGCGTCGGGTCGCCCTGTCCGGCCGGGATCAGGAACGCGTACGGTGGCTCGTCGCGACCCTTCTGCCAGGAGTGCAGTCCCTTCAGATAGAAGTTGTGCAGCAGCTCGCGTGCGTGCGCGGCCGTGAAGTCCAGTGCCGACAGCGCCGCCGTCTCGTTGTAGTTGACGTTGTCGCGCGCGGACCAGGCGAACTCGCGTGTCGGCGGCGGCACGAGGCGCCACCACTCGCGGCTCGTGTCCTCGGGCCCCAGCGTCCAGCGCAGCGTCTCGGCCGTGCCGTTGCCGAAGGTCTCGTAACCGCGGCCGATCGAGTTGTGGTTCATCGCCACCGAGTCGAGGTACAGGTGCGAGAATCCCTCGCCGAAGTTCCAGGTCGACACGCCTGGCATGCCGAGCCCGTTCATCGCCTGCACCTCGTGGAAGCTCAACTCGAGGAACTCGCTGTAGGTCAGCGGGTCGATGTTCGGGTTGTAGGGCCCCGAGCCGTTCCAGGACATCAGCAGCGCCACCGACTCGTGCAGGTCGTGCACGACGGTCGGGTGCCACTCGTGGAACATGCGGTGCACGGCCTTGGTCGTCTCGTGCGTCTGCTGGTGGGTGTCGCGGTTGATGTCGACGAACGCGTACTTCGACCAGTACGGCGGCGACTGGCGCGGCAGCGTCGCGCGCTCGGTCTTGCCCTTGAGGTAGGCGTAGAACCACTCGACCACCTTGTCGCGCCCGTCCGGGTTCGAGACCGGGTTGATCAGCACCACGAGGTTGGAGCGGATGCGCCGGATCATCGGCGTCTCGGACACCGCCAGCCGGTAGGCCAGCTCCAGCACCGACTCGGTGGAGCCGGTCTCGTCCGAGTGCAGGGCGGCGTTGAAATAGTAGATCGGCCGGGCGCCTGCGATGAGCTGCTCGGCCGCGGCCGGCGACGTGCGGCGCGGGTCGGCGAGCGCGGCGGTGGCGTCCTTGAGCGACGGCAGCCGCTGGATGCCGTCCTCGTCGGCGATCGCCAGCATCACGATGTCGCGGCCCTCCTCCGAGCGGCCGATCGTCATCAGGCGCACGCGCGGCGAGGCGGCGGCGAGCGCGCGGCAGTAGGCGTACGCCTGGACGGAGTTCACAAGCTCGCCGGGCGCGCCGGGGATCCGGTGCAGGAACGCCCGCGGCGACGGCACGGTGGCCGAGGCCGGCAGCGAGGCGACCCACGGCGAGAGGAACTGCGGCTCGGTGGTCGCTCGGGCGATCTCCTCGGCGGAGCCGGCTTCGGCGACGTCCGCCGCCGGCTCCAGCGCGTGGGTCGCGGCCAGCGGCAGGGACATCGACAGCCACAGGGCGAGGCGCGGGAACCACCGGGACTTCATGATCACCTCGACAGGCTGGGTCGGCGTGCGGCGACCGACGAGCGAGTCTACACCCGGCGCCGCAACCGGCCGCGCGTCACATCACTGACAGGGGCGGTGGCTATAATCCCGCCATGCCCTACCGCGTCCTGTTCATCACGGCCGAATATGCGCCGCTTGCCAAAACCGGCGGACTGGCGGATGTCTCGACGGCGCTGACCCGCTACCTGCACCGCCGCGGCGACGACGTGCGCGTGTTCATGCCGTACTACCGTCAGGTCGCGGACGCGGGGCTTGCGCCCTGGCCGGTCGAGTTCCTGCAGGACCTCGAGATGACCCTCGGCGAGCACCACTACCGCTATCGCGTGCTGACCGGCACGGCGCCAGGCTCCGACCTGCCGCTGTACTTCATCGACTGCCCCGCGCTGTACGATCACCCGGCGATCTACGCCGAGACCGACGACGAGGCGCGCCGCTTCCTGCTGCTGACCCGCGCCGCGCTCGAGTGCACGCAGCGCATGGGCTTCGCGCCGCACATCCTGCACTGCAACGACTGGCATACCGCCTTCGGCCCGCTGCTGCTGAAGACGACCTACGCGTGGGACCAGCTGTTCGCGGCCACCCGCTCGGTGCTGACGATCCACAACGTCGGCTATCAGGGGGTGTTCGGCGCCGCGCACGCGACCGAGCTCGGCCTGGGCGATGCCTCCTGGCTGCTGCACCAGGAGGACCTCGCCGCCGGCCGGATCAACACGCTGCTGCACGGCATCCGCTATGCCGACCTCGTGACGACGGTGAGCCCGACCTACGCGCGGGAGATCTGCACGCCCGAGTACGGCGCCGGACTCGACGGCTTCCTGCGCGCCCGCGGCGACCGGCTCGTCGGCATCCTCAACGGCGTCGACTACGAGGAATGGGACCCGGCCACCGACCCTTACCTGCCGGCGCGCTTCGACGCCGCGAACCTTGCCGGCAAGGCGGCGGTGCGCCGCGCGCTCGCCGCCCGCGTCGGGCTGAGTGTCTCGGACGGCGCGCTGCTGATCGGCCTCGTCAGCCGGCTGGTCAGCCAGAAGGGCATCGACCTGATGGTCGCGGTGCTGCCCGAACTGGTCAGGCGCGGCGATTGCGCGCTGGTCGCGATCGGCACCGGCGAGTCCCGCTACGAGGACTTCTTCGCGGGACTCGCGCTTGAGTTTCCCGCACGGGTTTTTTTTCACCGCGGCTACAGCGAGGAACTCGCGCACTGGGTCGAGGCCGGCGCCGACGCGTTCCTGATGCCCTCGCAGTACGAGCCGTGCGGACTCAACCAGATGTACAGCCTGCGCTACGGCACGGTGCCGATCGTGCGCCGCACCGGCGGGCTCGCAGACTCCGTGCTGCACTACTCGCGCGACGACGGCACCGGCACCGGTATCGTCTTCGACCAGTACGAGGCGGCGAGCCTGCGTTGGGCGCTGGACTACGCCATCCGGCTGCACGGGGAGCCCGCGCACTGGTCACGCTTGGTCGCGAACGCGATGCGTCAGGACTACTCCTGGACGCGGCAGGGCGCGCTCTATGTCGATCAGTACGCACGATTGGTGGGCCCCGCCTGACGGCGCGCAGTCCGCGTCGCAAGTGCAATGCTTCGAAATAACGGGTACCGCTGGTGCTCATGCCGCCGCCGCGGCACGCGCGTTCCCTGCCTTGCGCGGACGACGTGTCCGGCTCGGCGGCGCGTGCCGTGGCGATGACTCGTTCCCCTATACGGACGGGGGACACCCCCCCGCGGCCCGGATATTCTTCGCGGCGTTGACGTCGCGGTCGTGAGCGCACCTGCACTCACCACATACCCAAAGCCTGAAAACTGGGCCGCAGCTCCTGAAGCTGGCGCAACTGTCGCAGCGGGGTCAGCGCGTCCCTGCGCGTTCGTAGTCTCATCAGCAGTCAACCTTGAGGACCTGCGCCGGGACTTGCCTGGCGCTCGCGGTCCTGGCGATCGTCCGCCCGACCCTCGGAAGCAAGCGGGTGGGCAATTCCGGCTTCGCCACGTTCTGTTAGCGCCGGCAATCAGGCCTCGGGGCGCCCTGTCCCATCATCACCACTATAGGGATCAGGCGGAGCCTGGAGCCGGGTCGGTGGACGCCTTCTCGCCGGTGAAGGGGTCCGTGACGATCCTGGCTGTCCGGATCGACGCCTGCGCCTGGCGGAGCCATTCGCTCGCAACGTAATGACGCCCGCGTTTTTCGCCCTTCGCGACGAGCATCCCCTGCTCGACCAGGAGCGCAAGATCGCGGGTCGCGACACCCTCCGAGACGTCCGCCGCACGACGATAGGTCGCGTTGCGCACCCGATAGCCGACGGCCGCGTCGCTGAGCGCCATCAGCAGCCTTTCATTCAACGCGCGACGCGCAAGCTCGGCCTCGAGCAGATTCCACAGTCGCTCCTGCTCACCGGTCCGGCGCAGCAGCGTCTCGGCCTGACGGTAGTGCGCCGTGAGACAGAATCGGATCCAGGGGAGCGGATCGCGCTGTGGATGCCAGGCCCCCTGCCCTACTTCGGCGAGCACCGCGTAGTACGTCTGCGTGTTGTGACCGAGGTACTCCTCGATGCTCGAGAACGTCGGATCGAGCAGTCCCTCGCGCGAGAGCACGAGCGTCTGCAGCGCGCGCGCCATGCGGCCATTGCCGTCCGAGAACGGGTGGATCATCACGAGGTTAAGGTGTGCGAGCGCCGCGCGCACCATGACGGGTAGCTGCGTCGTATCGTTCAGCGCGGTCACGAGTTCCGCTACGAGCGGCGGCACGGTCTCGGCCGCGGGCCCCGCGTAGACGATCGTGCCGGCAGGCTCCTGCCGAACGTAGATCGGACCCGGGCGCCAGAGCCCCGGCCGCCGGCCCGGGTCGTAGCTCATCATCATGTAGTGCAGGCTGCGCAGCGTCCCTTCGTTGTGCGTGAAGTACGGATCGGTCGCGAGCTGCAGGATGTAGGAGAGCGCGTTCCTGTAACCCTGCACCGCGAGCCAGGCTTCGGTGCGCTCATCGATCGGGTCTTCGCCTTCGACCGCCGCGATCGCATCGTCGACGGTGACGTTGTAGCCCTCGATGCTGTTCGAGGCCTGGATCGCGCGTGCGAACGTCGACCGCCGCAGGAGTCCGGTCCACCGCCGGGGCTGCTGCTGCAGGAAGTAGTTGAGGCGGCGCCGCAGGTCGTCGATCGCGTCGACGACCTGCAGGTACTCCTCGGACAGATGCGGAATCGAGTACAGCATGTGTAGGATATTAACCGTTATTTAGATGGTTAGTATCGAATTATCCCGCAGACGCAGCATAGCCTGGAGGCGATTCTTCAGGATCGGGAACGAGTCATCGCCACGACACGCGCCGCCGAGCCGGACACCCCGTCCGCGCAAGGCTAAGGACAGCGCGTGCAGCGGCGGCGGTATGCCCACCAGACTAGCGCACCGGGAACACGCCTTTCTCGTCGAACGGGATGGTGCGCAGGAAGGCAAGTCCCGTGTGCACCTTGCCGACCAGCCGGTATTCGGCCGGATGCGCACTGTCCTTCAGGCGTGGCAGCACCTTGAAGAAGGTCGAGGCGAGGTTGGTCGTCACGAACATCTCGAACTCCGCCTCCCCGTAGGCCGGCACCGTGAACCGGTCGGCCGTGACGCCGCGGCCCAGCTCCTCGCCGGCGAGCTCGATCGTGTAGCTGATGCCCTCGACCGGCAGGGCGCGGCTGTTCGGGTTCTGCACGCGCATGCGCACGGAAAAGCGCTGCTCGGCGAGCGTCGCCTCCTTGATCTCGATCGAGGCGACGGTCAGCTGCGGCTTCTCGAAATGCGGCGCAAGCGTCGCGCAGCCCGCCAGCAACAGGGCGACGACGACGCTTGCCGCGCGTGGCACGCGTGTGACCGGGCCGATGCTCATCACCGTGAAGCTCCCCTGCGGCGGCACGCCGCGACGATCACGTGGTCAGTTGCAACTTAGAGACGTCCATACAGCTGGTTCCAGTAGCGGCAGCGCGCGCCGAGCAAGTCCGGCACGTCGCCCCAGCCGAAGCGCCAGCCCCAGTTGCCCTCGGTCGTGCCCGGCAGGTTCATGCGTGCTTCGGTGCCGAGACCCAGCAGGTCCTGCATCGGCACGATCGCAAGCACCGCGACCGAGGCGAGCACCGTGCGGTTCAGCGCGCCGACCGTGCCTTCCGGCGCCGCCGCACCGACATAGTCGGCGACGAACTTCCGCCCGCCTGCGTCGAGGGACTCAAGCCAACCGGCCGTCGTGTCGTTGTCGTGCGTGCCGGTGTAGGCCACGCTGCGGGCGACCCAGTTGTGCGGCACGTGCACGTTGCGCTGGTCGCCGTCGAAGCCGAACTGGGCGATGCGCATGCCGGGCAGCGCGAACGCGTCGCGCAGCGCCTCGACCTCGGGGGTGATCACGCCGAGGTCCTCGGCGACCACCGCGAGGCTGCCGAACGTTCGCAGCGCCGCCGCCAGCAGCGCGTGACCCGGCGCCTTGCGCCACTCGCCGGTCGCCGCAGTCGGCGCACCCCAGGGCACCGCCCAATAGGCCTCGAGGCCCCGGAAGTGGTCGATGCGCACCAGATCGAACAGGTCGAACTGTGCCTGCAGCCGCTCCAGCCACCAGGCAAAGCCCGTCTCGAGGTGCGCCTCCCAGCGATACAGCGGATTGCCCCACAGTTGGCCGTCGGCGGAGAAGTAGTCGGGCGGCACGCCGGCCACCGCCGTCGGCCGACCGCTGGCATCGAGCTGGAACAGCTCCGGATGCGCCCACACCTCCACGCTGTCCGGCGCGAGGTAGATCGGCACGTCGCCGAACAGGCGCACGCCGTGGCTCGCGGCATAAGCGCGCAGTGCCTTCCACTGCGCGTGGAAGAAGTACTGGCAGGCCTCGACCTCGGCGATCACCCCGGCAAGCTCGCGACGCGCCCGCGCGAGTGCCGAGGGCTCGCGGCTGCGCAGCGGCGCGGGCCACTCCCACCACGGTCGGCCACTCTCGCGCTGCTGAATCGCGCTGAAAAGTCCGTAGTCGGGCAGCCAATGCGCACTGTCGCGCTGGAAAGCGTGGAACGCATCGCGCGCCGCACCCGGGCGCGCGTGCAGCGCCGTGCTCGCCGCCGACAGCAGCGCCGCACGCCGCGCATGGCCGAGGCTCGCCGCGTCGATCAGCCCGGTCGAGGCGAGCGTCGCAAGGTCGATCAGCCCCGGATCACCCGCATGGTTGGAGCGCGCGAAATACGGCGAGCGGTCGTCGCCGACCGGTCCCAGCGGCAGGAACTGCCACACCGAAAAGCCGCCCGCGACCAGCCAGTCGACGAAGCTGCGCGCTGCCTGGCCGAGTGCGCCGTGGGTCGAGTCCGGCAGCGATGTCGGGTGCAGCAGCACGCCCGCCCGGCGGCGGTCGAACACCTGCAGCACGCTGAGTTCGCTCACGCGCCGCCCGCCCTGCCGCGGCGATGCCGCCGGTCCGTCCGGTACGACCCCATGACGCGTCCCTTATGAATTCTGGCCGGCCCGGCGGGCGACCACGGACACGCGCAGGCGTCCCATCAGGCGAGCGCCCGCAGCATCTGCGGCGTGACCAGCACGACGCCCTTCTCGGTGACCTCGAAGCGCCGCGTATCCTCGTCGCGATCGACGCCGATCTGCATGCCGTCCGGCACGATGCAGCCCTCGTCGAGGATCGCACGCTGGATCTGGCAGTTCTTGCCGATCCGCACGCTGGGCAGCACGACGGTGCCATGCACGACCGAGCGCTCGTCGACGCGCACATCGGAGAACAGCAGCGACTCGCGCACCGTCGCGCCCGAGATGATGCAGCCGCCGGCCACCATCGAGTTGACCGCCATGCCGCGCCGTCCAGCGTGGTCGTCGAGGATGAACTTCGCCGGCGGGCGCTGCAGCTGGTAGGTCCAGATCGGCCACTCTTCATCGTAGATGTTGAGCTCGGGCCGCACGTAGACGAGCTCCATGTTCGCCTCGTAGTACGCGTCCAGCGTTCCGACGTCGCGCCAGTACGCCTGCGCCCGCGTGCGCACGTC
Source organism: Pseudomonadota bacterium (assembly GCA_025356815.1). Lineage (GTDB taxonomy): Bacteria > Pseudomonadota > Gammaproteobacteria > Steroidobacterales > Steroidobacteraceae > CAIKZZ01. The sequence continues at coordinate 3,114 of JANXQL010000067.1, read as the reverse complement.
CTGGAACGCGTAGGCGTAGACGCGCAGCTGGCTGAGCGCGGCGGGGATGATGTTCTTGCCAAAGTCGTGCTGCGATTCGGCGCTCGCGGCATCCTCGGTCAGCAGCCGCTCGAGCAGGTCGGCGTTGAAGATGTAGATACCCATCGAGGCGAGCGCGGTATCCGGCCGGCCGGGGATGGTCTCGGGGTTGGCGGGCTTCTCGGCGAAGCGCACCACGCGATGCGCCTCCGTGACCGACAGCACGCCGTACTCACGCGCAAGCGCAACCGGCACCTCGACAACGCCGATGGAGATGTCGGCGTTCTTCTCCACGTGGGACGCGATCATCGGGCCGTAGTCCATCGTGTAGATGTGGTCGCCCGCAAGCACCAGCACGTACTTCGGGTGGTGCACGCGGATGTAGTCGAGGTTCTGGAAAACGGCGTCGGCCGTGCCCTGGTACCAGTGCGGGCCCACCTGCTGCTGGGCGGGAATCACCGTCACGAACTCGCCGAACTCGCCGCGGAGGTACCCCCAGCCGCGCTGCACGTGCTCGATCAGCGATTGCGCCTTGTACTGGGTCAGCACCGCGATCTGGCGGATGCCGGAATTGACGCAGTTGGACAGTACGAAGTCGATGATGCGGAACTTGCCGCCGAACGGCGTCGCGGGCTTGGCGCGACTGGTGGTCAGCTGCTTGAGCCGCTCGCCGCGGCCGCCCGCCATGATGATGGCGAGCGTCCCGCTCGTGAGGCGACTGACATAACGACCGGAATTGCCTAGCGGGGCCTTTGCGCTCATGGATCTTCCTGAGTGTTCGTAAGGCTATGTTACCGTGCATCGGCAGCGCTGCAACCGCGCCCATCATCGATTGAACGCCCTCCTCCAGACCTTCCTTGCCCGCCGCGTCCCCGATCTGCGCGCGCTCGCCACGCTCGCGCACGGCGACCCGACGCGCCTGCTGGGCCTGCATCGCGCACAGGATCACTGGGTGCTGCTGACCTGGCTGCCCGGCGCGACCCGGGCCTGGGCCGACGGAAGGGCGTTGACCCGCATCGGCTCGGGCCCTGTCTACGGTTGGGCGGGGATCGAGCCCCCGGCCGACCGCTGGCGCCTGCACTGGCGCGATGCGGCGGGCCACGCCCACGAGCGGCTCGGATCCGTACGCCTTCGAGCTGCTGGTCCCAGCCGGCGCGCTGCAGGGCCAGGCGCGTGGCGTCGCGAGCGACCTGCATGGGCTCTACGGCGCGTTCGAGGAGCGCCACGACGGCATCGACGGGTTGCGCTTCACCGTCTGGGCGCCGCGGGCGCAGGCCCTGGCGCTGGTGCTCGACAACACCCAGCTGCCGATGCGCCCGACGCGGGATGCAGGCGCCTGGGAGCTGTTCGTGCCGGGACTGTCGGCCGGCTCTGCCTATCGCTATGCGGTGGTGTCCTCGACGGGCCGCGTCCTCAAGACCGACCCCTATGCCCGCCAGCTGGAACCGCGGCCGGGCTGGCGGGCGATCGCGCCGGCATCGCGCGCCTACCCGTGGACGGACGCCGCCTGGATCGACGCGCGCGCGGCGCGCGACGCCCGCCAGCCCACCGCCGTCTACGAGCTGCACCTGGGCTCGTTCGCGCAGCGCGAGGGTGCCCCGCTCGACTACCGCGAGCTGGCCGAACGCATCATCGCCCACGTGGTGCCGCTGGGCTTTACCCACGTCGAGCTGCTGCCGGTCATGGAGCATCCGCATTCGGCCTCGTGGGGCTACCAGGTGAGCAGCTACTTCGCACCCACCGCGCGCCACGGCACGCCCGACGATCTGCGCGCCTTCGTCGACCGCCTGCACGCGGCGGGTCTGGGCGTCATCCTGGACTGGGTCCCCGGGCACTTTGCGACCGACCCGGAGGCGCTGGCGCGCTTCGACGGCGCGCCGCTGTACGAACATCCCGATCCTCGGCGCGGCGAGCATCGTCGCTGGGGCGCGCTCGCCTTCGATTTCGAGCGGCCCGAGGTCCACGCGTTTCTGCTGTCGAGCGCACGCTACTGGCTCGAGCAGTTCCACATCGACGGACTGCGCGTCGATGCGGTCGCATCGATGCTCTACCTCGACTATCAGCGTGAACCGGGCGAGTGGCTGGCCGCCGCCGATGGCGGCAACCTGAACCACCGCGCGGTCGAGTTCCTGCAGGCGCTGACGCAGCTGGTGCAGGCGCGATTTGCAGGCGTGATGCTGCATGCCGAGGACTCGTCAATCCGCCCCGGCACGACCGCGCCGGTCGCGGACGGGGGGCTGGGGTTCGACGCCAAGTGGAGCCTCGGCTGGATGCACGACTCGCTCGGTTACTTCGCGCTCGACCCGCTGTTTCGTCGCCACCATCACGACGCGCTGGTGCACGCGACCCGCTATGCCGCGAGCGAGCGCTACCTGCTGCCGCTGTCGCACGACGAGGTCGTGCACCGCAAGGGCTCGCTCGTCGGCCGCATGCCCGGTGACCCCTGGCAACGGCACGCGAACCTGCGCTTGCTGTACGCGTGGCAGTGGACCCATCCCGGCGCGAAGCTGCTGTTCATGGGGGGTGAGTTCGCACAGGCGAGCGAATGGGACCATCGGCGAGCGCTGCCGGACGCGGCCGACGACGCAGGCCGGAGCGTCGCGCGTCTGGTCGGCGACCTGAACGCGCTCTACCGGCACACGCCGGCGCTGCAAGGCGACGGCGGCAGCCTCGCCTGGCTCGACGCCGACGACCGTCTGCGCTCGATCTATGCCTTCGAGCGTCGCCTGGGGGAGGCGGTCGCCATCGTGCTGCTCAACGCAACGCCGGTGCCCCGCCACGGCGTGCGCGTCGGGTTGCCGAGCGGCGGCCGCTGGCGAGAGCAGTTGAACACCGACGCGACCCGCTATGGCGGCAGCAACGTCGGCAACCGCGGCGAAGTCGTCGCAGCGCGTGATCCGGCCATGGGCCGGCCGTATTCCGCCTCGCTGGTACTGCCGCCGCTGGCGGCGCTGATCGGGGTTCCTTCGTTTTCCTTGCCAAAAGTAACGGTAGGAAACACCATGAATCATAGAGGGCTGCTCCTGCAATCGTTTGATTCTGGACGATTTCCTGATCCCGTCATTGGCATTGGCTTACACGTCATAAATCAGTGAG
>JANXQL010000024.1 GCA_025356815.1 Pseudomonadota bacterium | reverse complement strand
GCCACTCATCCACCGACGGTGGCAGCAAAAACCCCGTGTCGCGATTGATCGTACGAAAGTTGCTCATGAGATCTCGCAGCGACGAGAAAACTGCCAGTGATTATCGCGTATCTTGACTCGCCAAGTCCGACAGACTGCTAGGGTGCCTGAATGCGCTCCCATTGCTTGGTTTGCACCGTCTGGCTCGGCGGGATGCCCTGGGTGCGCGTGAACGTCATTCGGTTACCAACAACGTCTACCCGCTGCGTGTAGGTCGCGGCTAGCTCAGAAGGGTAAAGCGCGCCCCTTGCGTGATGGGTAACGCTCGATGCCGCCGCATCGAACGTCCACGTCCCGTAGTAGGCGTAGTAAGTGTCGAGTACCCCCTCCTTCGCACCGGTCGTGCTGCCCCCAGGCGCCTGGGGACGTGTCGTGGGGACGGCGAGAGCCGGTCGCGGCCCGCTCATGATCTGCACGCTGAACCAGCCACTACGATCGTAGATCAGCAAGCCCTCGCTGGCACTGCCATAGAACGGGTCCGTCTGTGCGCCCTGCGGCGCCCGTACCTCGATTCGTACCAGGCGCCAGACGCCGACGAGATCCGCTCGCAAGGTGTGTCGTACGGCGCCCGCTTCGGCATTGAACACGATCAGAGCGCACAGCAGTGCAACCCACCGTGCGAACGACGCGCGGGTCATCGCGTAGCGCCGTTGGCGGCGACGGCAAGGCCCGCCATCGCGAGCCGTCGGTTAGGGAATGCGGAAATGGTCGCCCGAAACGCTTCTGCCGCTTCGGCGGGGCGATGGTCGGCCAGCAGCATCTCGCCGAGCAGTTCATCGAGTGGCTTCGCGGACCACGGTGGCCCGTACTCGAACTCAAACTTCGCCGCAGCCGCGATGGCTTCCCGCATTCGCCCAAGTCCGACGGCAGAGTCGCCCGCGTAAAACAGGATCGCCGCATCGAGTGCCATGACCAGTGTGCGGGATTCCGCGAGCTCGCTTGTGGTCATCGCGTCGTACCAGGCCGGGTTCTCGCCTGGCGGTTGCGCGCTTGCGGCGTCACACCGCGCGCGCAGCGCAGCCAGCGCGGCCCGCGCGGCGTCGAAGTTCCCCGCCTGTGCGGCGACGATGCCGCGCGCGAAGTCGTGGACCGAGAAATAGCCGATCGACATGACTCCGGTGCTATCGACTGGAGAATCTGCGTCTACGCCGCCCGCGCCCCGGGTCTCGACGAGCCAGGCAGCGCGTGCGTAGGCGAGCCGCAACCGGTTCTCCTTCGTGGCACCTGCCGTGACGTCCTTGGCAACCGAGCGCACGAGTTCAGCCGCGGGATCGGTTTGGCCCTGCTGCAGGTAGGCGTACTCGAGCCACAGGAGCGAATGGTAGTTCGGGTCACCCTCGGCTCGGGACAGCCGCAGCGAGGCTCGGTTCGCCTGGATCGCGTCGTCCCAAAGGCCGAGCGCGAAGAAGATGTGTGCCGTCATGTGCTGCGCGTGGGACGCGGCGGGCGCGACTTTGGAGTACAGGCGCGCAGCGCGCAGTCCGAGCGGCGCATGCACCGGGTCATCGTACGCGTGAATCATGTAGTGGAGGCCGCCGGGATGACGCTTCTCGACGTCGTACACCGCCTCCGCCTCGGCAGCCGCGCGCATGTACGTCGCGTGGTTGCGGATTGGCGTGAGTGCCAGCAGCGACAGCGAGTACAACGCACGCGCATCAAGATCGTCCGGGTAGCGACGAGATAGGTCGTGCAGAGCGGCGCTGTAGGCTGCGTTGCGTAACAGCTTATCGCCCGGCCCATAGAGCCTCTCGACGGACGCGAGGTACTCTTGTTCACGCGGCGTCCGAACGCGGGCAGTGCGTTCCTCCGGCGTTGCGCCCAACTGGCCGAGCGCGGCGCGCGCAGCGGCAGTGTCCTGCTCGTTCCAGAGCGAGTGGTTGTACGTCAGCGCTTCGCCCCACACTGCCATCGCAAAATGCGGGTCTGTGCGGTACGCGTCCTTGAAGCACTTGCGGGCCGCCCGGTACTCAAAACTGTGCAGCAGCGCGAGTCCACGCTGAAATGGCGCCTGGGCTGCGCGCGCGCCGGAGTTTGCGAAGTGCACGACGCCGAGGTCGCCAGTGATGGTGTCCTTGTCCAGCGCATGCTCGTGCGCGCCTGCCGGAATCGCCAGTGCCAGCAGGGCCGTGCAGACGACCAAAGACAACAGTGATTCACGGGTGCGCTTCATGCTCAGGCTCCGCATCAGAGGCGACGGCATCGGGTTGGCCAGCCGTTATGGTGCATCCTACGACAGGAGACAGCCGCGAGGTATTGTTGCCGCGGCGGCGTCCGGAACTTGCCGCCCCAGGTTCAACGGAGCTGCCTCTTCGGGCCCAGGCGACCAGCTCGCGCCAGCCCGGGCCTCGCGAGGATGGATAGTCCCCCAGCCTGGCTCCGAGACTGCAATAATTGCGGCGGTGCACCGTGAATCGTACCTGAGCTTCGGGTCGTTCGGTTCTTGGAGGACTGGGTGGGCGTGTTGCGCGATCGGCTGTGGGCTCAATAACACGCGGCACGTCTCTGCCGGAGTCCGCCCAGCCGCCGTAGCCTACCGCCGTCCAACCGGCCTCGCGTCGTTCCGCATGAAGATCTTCCTCACCGCCGTGGCGCTTCTCGCCTTCATGTTCTGGGGGGCTCCGGCCATAGCCTCGATTCGGGTCGAGGTCGAAGGCGTGGACGGCGCAATTCGCGACAATGTCTTCGCCTACCTCAGCCTGAAGCGCTATGCAACCGTGGACGATTTGTCAGTCGACGTGGTGACTCGAATCTATGAGCGCGGAAGGGCCGAGATCGCCGACGCGCTCCGGCCTTTCGGTTACTACCAGGCGAGTGTGACAGGGGCGCTCACGGCTGATGGCACGAACTGGATCGCGAAGTTCGTTGTGACGCCCGGGCCCGCAGTCATGCTGACCGAGGCCAACGTCGCGCTTACTGGTGCGGGCGGCAGCGAGCCCTTCCTGCGGGAACTCATTCAGACGAGTTCACTGCGGCCTGGGAGTCAGCTCGACCATGCCACCTACGATCACCTGAAGAGTGAATTACAGCGGCGCGCGGCAGCCAACGGCTATCTGGATGCAAGGTTCACCAGCAGTGAACTTGCCGTCGATCCGGTCGCGCTCAAGGCGAAGGCGCTGCTCGTGCTCGAAACGGGCCGTCGCTACCGATTCGGCGACGTGATTATCGACCAGGACGCACTGGACGGCGCGCTGGTGCGCAAGCTGATGCGCTTTCACAGCGGCGCCTGGTACGACTCGATGGCCCTGCTACGCACGCAGTTCGCGCTGGACGACACGCGGTATTTTCAGGCTGTTGTCGTGCGGCCTGGTGAGCGCGACCCCGAGCGTCTGACAGTGCCGGTGCACATCGAGGCCGAGCGCAACCGGCGCCACAAGTACACCGTTGGGGTCGGTTATGCGACCGATTTCGGTGCTCGTGCGCGCCTTTCGTGGGACGATCGGTTGCTCAATAGGCGGGGACACCGTCTCCATTTTGAAACGATCGTGTCCCGACCGATTCAGAGCGCGACGATCGCCTACATCATGCCGATTGGTGATCCCGCCCTGGAAAAGGCTGAGATTGATCTTACGAGCTCAAATACCACGCTCGCCGACGTACAGGTGCGATCCATCGATCTGCGTCCGAGCATCACACGCGTACGCGGCCATTGGCAGCACGTAAGCTTCCTCGACCTACTGCATACCCAGTCGTCCGCCGGCACTACCTCGCTGCACGACACCCTGGTCGTGCCGGGTCTGAGTATCGCGCCGCTGCCGCCGGCATTCCTGGGAGATGGCGGAACGGTTGGCCTTGGCCATGGGTTGTTCGCCGAGATCCTCGGCTCACTTACCGGCCTCGGCTCGAAGTCGACGTTCGTGCGCTTGCATGTGCGGGACGATTGGCGCGTGCCGCTGGACCGCCGCTGGCGCCTGCTCTTGCGCGCGGAACTCGGCGCCACGTTGGCACGAGACTTCAATGACCTGCCAACCCAGTATCGCTTTTTCGCGGGCGGCGACCGTAGCGTTCGGGGCTTCTCGTTCAATTCTCTCAGTCCAGTAGAAACCGTTCCTGCGACACCGACGACGCCCGCGCAGGACCTCCGAACTGGCGGCAAGCATCTAGCGGTCGCCAGTATCGAGCTGGAACGGGATCTCCGGCACGGTTTTGGGGTGGCTACGTTCGCGGACGCCGGCAACGCCTTCAACCGCTTCGGAGACCGCCTGGAACTCGCCGCCGGCATCGGTATCCGCTACAAGCTGCCGTTCGTGAATGTCGGCCTCGACATCGCCCAGCCCCTTTCGAGGCATGGCAGCCCGCGACTGCACCTCAACATATCCCCGGTGTACTAGCATGCGCTGCCTAGCCACCCGTCCGCGGCGACTTGCAGCCTTCCTCGCTGCGCTGTTGCTACTGGCTGGCGCGGGAATCGCCTGGCTGATCGGGACCGAGCGCGGCTTGCATGGCATGATCTGGATGTTAGCCCGCATCCCCGGCGTACAGATGCGAACGACCGGCGCGCACGGCAGTCTTCTCGGCGGAGTTACCATTGAACACCTTGTCATAGAGCACGAGCGGGCGACCATCGACATCGAGGGCCTCGCAACGCACCTTGAACCCTCGGCGCTGCCCGTCGGACTTCTTCAGCTTTCGTATCTGACCGCAGCCCGCGTCGCGGTGACCCTGAAGGCGCGCCGCCGTCCGCCGGACGCCACGTCAATCGCGTTCCTGCCCCATCTATTGCGAATCCACTCAGCGTCGGTGCGCGTGGCTGCGGTGACGGTCACTGCGAGCGATAGTTTGTCCTTTGCAATGCGCGACCTCAGACTCGCGGCGCTGCTTTCCCGCTCGCGGCTTCGGGTGGCGGACCTGCACGTAGGCGGCGATGGATGGGGCGCAGCAGGTGAGGGAGCGCTCACGGGTGGCCGCGACCTTGGGCTGGAGGGTGTAGCTCACGTCGATGCCGTGCACACGGCGGGCGTCGCCGTGGATCTAAAGACCGAAGGCACGCTCGGCGCGCTCGATTTTGACGCGCTGACCCGAGTGCCTCAGGGCGCCCGCGCAAAGGGGCAGTTGCACCTGTCCGATCGGCTCGCCGTGAAGGCACGCCTGATGTTCGATCGGCTCGACCCGACGGCCATCTGGTCAAGCGCCGAGGTCGGTCCCCTCACCGGTGACATGGAAATTGCCGGTTGGCTCGATCGCTTCAATGTCATCGGGCGAGTTAGCACCGGTCGTCTGCCGAAGGTTCCGGTCGAAATTACCGCCGATGCCGGCCTAGCGGGCCACGTGCTCACGCTCGACCGTCTCACCGCGGTGCTCGCCACAGGCGCCGGGGCCCGCCGGCCGCAGTTGACCGCGTCGGGCCGCGTCGAATTTCGCGACGCGCCGAGGATCTCACTCAGCGCGCATTGGACCGACCTGCGCTGGCCGTTGGCCACGGGGCAGGCAGTCATCGACAGTCCCGAGGGGATGCTCGTTCTCGACGGCGTCGGTCCGTTTGGCTACCGGATCAATTCCCGGGTGAATGCGGAGGCCACACCACCCGCGACGGTCTTGGCGCGCGGCAAGGTGCGCCGCGGCGGCCTGTCCGTCGAGTCACTGGAGATAGACGTCGCCGGCGGCAAGATCACGGGGCGCGCGGATCTTGAACTCACGGCCCAGCAACGCTGGAGCTTGGGACTCGACGCGCGGGGGCTTGATCCTGGGACCGTGCGCGAACCGCTGCGGGGTCGCATCAACGCTTCGCTGCAGGGCGAGGGCGAGGGCTATGGGCTCGTTCGCAAGCTCGATGTGCGCCTGGAACGCCTGGACGGTACGGTGCGTGGCCTGCCGGCCAGTGGCAGCGGACGAGTCGCGCTGCACGACGAGCAGTGGCGATTTGACGACTTGAAGCTCGTCTTCGGCAGTGCCCGTGCCAGCGCGAACGGGGGAGTGGGGTTGCATACGCAGTTCGCGTGGCAGTCGCGAATCGACCGGCTCGGCGACTTCGTGCCAGGAGCCGGCGGCAGCGTTCGGTCGCAGGGAGTGGTCTCCGGAAACGGCGGTCAGCGCGCCGTGCGAGGCTCGCTTGTCGGGCGCGATCTCATCTATGCCGGAATGCGGGCCGCTCAACTTTCAGCTGATGTTGACCTCGACGCCTCTGATGCGCGACCGTCACGGGTCAATGCGCTGGCGGCCGACCTCGTCTACGGCAGCTACCGCGCCGAGCAGCTGCGACTGACCCTGGACGGACTGGCCCGCGCGCACTCCCTGGTCGTGCATCTGCAGCAGGGCAGGACCTCCGCGGACCTGTCGGGCCACGGGCTCTACCAACCCGGCGTGTGGCGGATGGCGCTGGAGCGGTTCCAGGTTGCCGGGCCGACGCTCTGGTCGTATCGACTGGCGGCGCCGTCCGCCCTGGCGTTTTCGGCCGGCACACTCTCGGTGACATCGACCTGCTTCATTCGTGAAGACTCGCGTATCTGCGCCGACGGCAGCTGGTCCACCGAGCAACCGTGGGCTTTTTCGATCGAAGCCAACAGCCTGCCGGTGAAGCTCGCCGCGTTTCGCATGCCCGCGAATTTCGATTACGCCGGCACGGCGAACCTGGCAACTCACGTTTACGGTGCGCCTGCGCAGCCGTGGACCGGAGACACGACCGTCGACCTTGCCAATGCCGAATTCCGCTACAAGACCGTCAGTGGGCGCACCGAGGTCGCGCGACTTGGCACCGGTCGCCTCGGCGTCGTCTCCCGTCCCGACAATCACGTGGCGAGTCTGGGCTTCGCAACGCTCGGCGGCTCCTTCGTGACCGCAACTCTCGCGATCGGTCGCAAGGAATTCTCAAGCATGAACGCGCCGCTGGACGGGGATGTTTCGCTCGCTACGACCGAGTTCGGCTGGCTGCCGGTGATCGTTCCCAGCGTTGACCGGTTCGCCGGCAAGGTCGCGGGGCAGGCGCACATAGGAGGAACCCTCGGTGCGCCGCTGCTGGAGGGTTCAGCCCATCTCACCGGGGGCGAGATCGACGTCTATAGGACCAATCTGTTGCTCAGAGCTATCGACGCCACGCTGTCGATCGGGGGCGATTCGCTGGCGCTGGTCTCAAGTGCCGAGACCCGTGGTGGCACGGCGAGTGCCAATGGCCAGCTGACCTGGCACGATCGCGCGCCCTCCGGGCGACTGGAGTTTAAGGGCGAGAACTTGTTGGTCGCGAATCTACCGGAGGCAAGAGTCGTCGCGTCGCCTCAGCTGCTATTCACCGTCGCTAAAGATCGCATTGCCGTGAGCGGCGACGTGAAGGTCCCGTCCGCGCGCCTCGCACCTCGCGACATGCGCAATGCCGTACTGCGATCCGGAGACGAGTGGATCCTCGGGGAGACCTCGCCGGACACGACCGGCGACTTCCAGGTCGACGCGTCACTGCGGCTGGTGCTTGGCGACGACGTTTCGATCGACGCCTATGGCCTGAATGGACAGCTCGATGGGAGCCTTTCCATCTCAGCGCGCGGCGACGAGGTGGCGGCTGGGACAGGCGAGATCAGTATTCGCGATGGCAAGTATACGGTCTATACGCGCGAACTGGACATCGAGCGGGGCCGGCTGCTCTTTGCCGGCCAGTCGCTTGGCGATCCTGGCGTAGATATCCGCGCACAGCGCAAACTCCAGTCGGTTACGGCAGGCGTGAATGTGCGCGGCACGCTGCTCGTTCCGCAGATCTCCTTCTACTCCGATCCTGCGCTGTCGCAGTCGCAGATCGCCGCGATCCTCATTCTCGGCAGGACGCTTGACGACATCCAGGATACGACGACATCCAGCAGTACTCTCGCCGCTCAGGGTGGGGCCCTGCTCGGTGCGCAGCTCGGTCGGTACGTCGGCGTCGGTGATGTCGGTGTTGAGCAGGACGTGAACAAAGGCTCGAGTGTCGTGATCGGAAAGTTTCTTTCGCCGCGTTTGTATGTCAGTTACGGCGTGAGCCTCGCCGAGGCGATCAATACACTTAAGCTCAGGTACTCGATCGGCGATCGATGGGTGATTCGCACCGAGACCGGTGCCAGGCAGAGCGTGGACATCGAATACACCATCGGGCGTTGAGCTGCCCGTTCCATCGAACACCCCTCGGGTCGCTACCAGATGCGCACGATCACGACGATGACGTGCCGGCCGACGCCGTTCAAATTGGTCGCATGATCTGCAGCCTCACCGGCGTTAGCCACGGGTGGCTTCGGTTCTTAGGACAGATTTCTTCTTCGGCTAAGTGGATCTGCCAGCCCTGTTGATGATGGTTTCTTCGTCCTCGCGCTTCGTCAACCGTCTCCGGCATCCGCGGTCTGGCGCCTAGCGTCAGAAGCTCTGCGGATTTCTCGATCTCGATTATGCCGCGGCCTTCAGCGCCGGACGATCGTAGTAAACGTCATCCGGCTTCCGGTAGTCCAGCGCCTGATGGCTTCGCTCGGCGTTGTAGAACTCGAAGTACTCGGCCAGGCCACGACGCAGCTCCGATCCGGTCTCGTACGCCTTCAGGTAGACGTTCTCGTACTTCACGCTGCGCCACAGCCGCTCGATGAACACGTTGTCGATCCAGCGTCCCTTGCCGTCCATGCTGATTTGAACGTCCGCGGCCTTCAATTCCTTCGTCCAGTCGTCGCTCGTGAACTGGGACCCTTGGTCCGTGTTGAAAATCTCAGGCCTCCCGTGCTTCGCCAGAGCCTCCTGCAAGGCCTCGACGCAGAAGTCCGGCGTCATCGTATTCGACACCCGCCAGGACATGACCTTGCGACTCCAGACATCGATAATCGCCACCAGATACTGGAACCCATGCGCCATCGGGATATACGTCAGATCCGCCGCCCAGACCTGGTTGGCCCGATCGATCGTCATGCCCGTCAGCAGGTACGGCTGGATCGCCGCCTGCCGCGCCGGGATGCTCGTGCGTGGCTTGCGATAGATCGTCTCCATGCCCATCCGCCGCATCAGCGTCGTGACGTGCCGCCGGCCCACGACCTGCCCTTCGTTCTGCAGTTCACGGGTCAGCTTGCGCGCACCGTAGAACGGCCACTTCAGGTGCAGCTCGTCCAGCCGCCGCATCAGCCGCAGGTCCCCCTCCGGCAGCGGACGCGGCGCGTAGTAGACGCTCGAGCGGCTCAAGTCGAGCAGCTCCGCCTGACGCGTCACCGAAATCTCGGAACCCCGATCGATCAACGCTTGCCGCTCAGGCCGGGGAGCTTCCCGAGCGCGCCTTCTAAAAAATCGCGTTCCATCGTCAGCTCGCCGACCTTCTCGCGCAGCTCGCGGATCTGTTCCTTGCCGTCATCCGCGATCGCCTTGCCGCCAAATATGGCCACCAAGTTCTCCAGCGCCTGCGTCTTCCACATCGTCACCTGGTTCGGATGAACCTCATGGTGCGATGCGATCTCCGCCACCGTCTTCTCGCCCCGAATCGCTTCCAGCGCTATCCGCGCCTTGAACGCCGCGGAGTGATTACGTCTCGGCTTCCTCATGGATATCGTCCCTCCGGTTATGCCGGCCGACCCGAAATCCACTTATACCCGTGTCCGAAATCCCGAAGCCACCTCTG
>JANXQL010000112.1 GCA_025356815.1 Pseudomonadota bacterium | reverse complement strand
GTCGGGCGCGAAGACCTGATCGCCACCAAGGCGTACGACGGCGGACCGCTGGATCTGCAGGATGCGCGCGGCCTCCTCGCGGTTGATCCGGATTCCGTCGACCGACCGCTGCTGCTGGAGCTGGCGCAGCGCTTTGGTCCGATGACGCTCGGGCGTGTGCGGCAGCGGCTGGGCGAACCCGGCTAGCGTGCGCGACCAGGGCGGCGGTCCGGCCCGTCAGCGCACCGGCAGCTCGCGCGACTTCTGCACGGTGCGCAGCGCGAAGCTCGAGTGCACGCGCGAAACGTGCGGCAGGCTGGTGAGATGCCGGCTGTGCACACGCTCGAAGTCCGCCGTGTCGGCGACCACCACCCGCAGCAGGTAGTCGTAGTCACCGGACATCAGGTAGCACTCCAAGATTTCGGGCACCTTGCGCACCGCCTGCTCGAACGCGGCGAGGTCCGCGCGCTCCTGTCGCTCGAGCGTGATCGACACGAACACGTTCACGCCGAGGCCGGCCTTCTGCTCGTTCAGCACCGCGGCGTAGCCCTCGATCAGGCCCACCGCCTCGAGCGCGCGCACCCGCCGCAGGCAGGCCGACTCCGACAGATTGGCGCGCGCCGCCAGTTCGCTGTTGGTGACCCGTCCTTCGCGCTGCAGTACCTGCAGGATCGTCCGATCGTAGCGATCCAGTTCCATTGGCAGATTCTTGCGCTAAATGCCGAATATGTAAAGGAAGATTGCGAGAAAGGACGATTTGGTGCGCTGCGTTTGCAAGAGACTGCGCGATCCTGCTCGCTACAGTGAGTGCAGTATTCACCCAGGAGAGTCGCGATGCGCATCGGCGTTCCCAAAGAGATCAAGGTTCACGAGTACCGCGTCGGCCTGACCCCCGCGGGCGTGCGCGAGCTCGTCGCAGCCGGCCATCAGGTGTCCGTCGAGACCAACGCCGGCGTCGGCATTGGCATGGGCGACCACGAGTACCAGGCCGCCGGCGCGCGCATCCTCGCGACCGCCAAGGAGGTGTTCGATTCGGCCGAACTGATCGTGAAGGTCAAGGAGCCGCAGGCCTCCGAGTGCCAGATGCTGCGCACCGGCCAGGTGCTGTTCACCTATCTGCACCTCGCTGCCGACAAGGCGCAGACGGAGGCGCTGATGGCATCCGGCGCCACCGCGATCGCGTACGAGACCGTCACCTGGCCGGACGGCAGCCTGCCGCTGCTGACGCCGATGAGCGAGGTCGCGGGCCGCATGTCGGTCCAGGTCGGCGCCACCTCGCTGCAGAAGGCGAACGGCGGCTTCGGCGTGCTGCTCGGCGGCGTGCCGGGCGTGGCGCCTGCCAAGGTCGTGATCCTCGGCGGCGGCGTGTCGGGTACCCATGCGGCGGAGATGGCGACCGGCATGCGTGCCGACGTCACGGTCGTCGATCGCTCGACGAAGCGCCTGCGCGAGCTGTCGACCCAGTTCGGCGGTTCGCTCAAGACCGTGTACTCGACTGCCGACGCCATCGAGAAGCTCGTGCTCGACGCCGACCTCGTGATCGGCGCGGTCCTGGTGGCAGGCGCCGCGGCGCCGAAGCTCGTGACCCACGACATGGTCAAGCGCATGAAGCCCGGCGCCGTGCTGGTCGACATCGCGATCGACCAGGGGGGGTGCTTCGAGACCAGCCGTCCGACGACGCATGCGTCACCGACCTACGTGCTCGATGGCGTCGTGCACTACTGTGTCACGAACATGCCGGGCGCCGTGCCGCGCACCTCGACCTTTGCCCTGACCAACGCGACGCTGCCGTACGTGCGCGCGATCGCCGACCTGGGCTGGGAGAAGGCGCTGGCGCGTGATCCGGGCTTTGCCAAGGGCCTGAACGTGCATGCCGGGAAGCTGACCTTCGAAGCCGTCGCGCGCGATCTCGGGCTGCCCTACAGCGCCTACACCGTCGGCCGCGGCTGACCGACCCCGCAGGGGCCGCCGTGGGGCGGCCCCTGTAACGGGGTCCGTTACGGTCAACCGCAGCGTAGCCTCGGATTTCGGAGTCTACGGATTCGACCCGGCGGCCTGCGGCGTCTCATCGCACCCGTAAGTTCGGGCGCACGCACCCTCACCACGCGCCCGGCGAGGGGGTAGGAATGGAGACGTTCTACGACGTACTGCGCCGCCAGGGCATCACCCGGCGCAGCTTCCTCAAGTTCTGCAGCCTGACGGCGACCTCGCTCGGGCTCGGATCCTACTTCGCGCCGCGCATCGCGCACGCGCTGGAGACCAAGCCGCGCACGCCGGTGATTTGGCTGCACGGGCTCGAGTGCACCTGCTGCTCGGAATCGTTCATCCGCTCCGCACACCCGCTCGCCAAGGACGTCGTGCTGTCGATGCTGTCGCTCGACTACGACGACACACTGATGGCATCCGCGGGCCTGCAGGCGCAGGCGTGTCTGGACGAGACCATCGCCAAGTACAAGGGCAACTACATCCTCGCCGTCGAGGGCAATCCGCCGCTCAACGAGGACGGCATGTACTGCATCACGGGCGGCAAGCCGTTCGTCGAGGAGCTCAAGCGCGTCGCCAAGGACGCGAAGGCGGTTATCGCCTGGGGCGCGTGTGCGTCCTGGGGCTGCGTGCAGGCCGCCAAGCCCAACCCGACCCACGCCGTGCCGATCGACAAGGTGATCTTCGACAAGCCGATCATCAAGGTGCCCGGCTGCCCGCCGATCGCCGAGGTGATGACCGCGGTGGTCACCTACATGCTGACGTTCGACCGGCTGCCCGAACTCGATCGCCAGGGGCGGCCGAAGATGTTCTATGGCCAGCGCATCCACGACAAGTGCTATCGCCGGCCGCATTTCGACGCCGGCCAGTTCGTCGAGAGCTGGGACGACGAGGGTGCGCGCAAGGGCTACTGCCTCTACAAGATGGGGTGCAAGGGGCCGACCACCTACAACGCCTGCTCGACGACCCGCTGGAACGACGGCGTGTCGTTCCCGATCGGCTCGGGTCACGGCTGCATCGGCTGTTCCGAGGACGGGTTCTGGGACAAGGGCTCGTTCTACGACCGCGTCACCGGCATCAAGCAGTTCGGCATCGAAGCAAACGCCGACAAGATCGGCGGGACGCTGGCGGCGGTCACGGCAGCCGGTGTTGCAGTGCACGCGGGGATCACGGCGCTGACGCGCGCTAAGTTGAACCACGGCAAGGGCTTCGGCAAAGACGGCTCGGGCGAGTGAGGGGGCACGGTCATGACAGCATATGAAACCCAGGGCTTCAAGCTCGACGACTCCGGCAAGCGACTGGTCGTCGATCCCGTCACGCGCATCGAGGGACACCTCCGAGTCGAGGTCAACCTCGACAAGGACAACGTGATCCGAAATGCCGTGTCCACCGGCACGATGTGGCGCGGCCTCGAGGTCATCCTCAAGGGCCGCGACCCGCGTGACGCGTGGGCGTTCACCGAGCGGATCTGCGGCGTCTGCACCGGTACGCATGCGCTGACATCCGTGCGCGCGGTCGAAGACGCACTCGGGATCGACATCCCGGAGAACGCGAACACGATTCGCAACATCATGCAGCTGACGCTCTACACGCACGATCACCTCGTGCATTTCTACCATCTGCATGCGCTCGACTGGGTCGATGTCGTCTCGGCGCTGAAGGCTGATCCCAAGGCAACGGCCGAATTGGCGCAGTCGATCTCGTCCTGGCCGATGGCGTCGGTCGGCTACTACCGCGACCTGCAGAACCGCATCAAGAAGTTCGTGGAATCAGGCCAGCTCGGGCCGTTCATGAACGGCTACTGGGGCAATCCCGCCTACAAGCTGCCGCCCGAAGCGAACCTAATGGCCGTGGGGCACTACCTGCAGGCTCTCGACTTCCAGAAGGAGATCGTCAAGATCCACACGATCTTCGGCGGCAAGAATCCGCATCCGAACTGGCTCGTCGGCGGCATGCCGTGCGCGATCAATGTCAACGACACCGGTGCGGTCGGCGCGATCAACCTGGAACGGCTCAACATGGTCTCGTCGATCATCGACCAGGCCATCGAGTTCATCGACAATGTCTACATTCCGGACCTGCTGGCGATCGCCGGCTTCTACAAGGGCTGGCTGTACGGCGGCGGCATCTCCGGCCAGAACGTGATGTCCTACGGTGACATCCCCGAGCACGCCAACGACTACAGTGCCAAGAGCCTGCAGATGCCGCGCGGCGCGATCATCAACGGCGACCTGTCAAAGGTCCATGAGATCGACCTGAAGGATCCGGAGCAGATCCAGGAGGGCGTCGACCACGCCTGGTACAGCTATCCCGAGGACACCAAGGCGCTGCACCCGTTCGACGGAATCACCTCGCCGAAGTTCGAGCTGGGGCCGAAGACGAAGGGCACCAAGACCAACGTCGAGGCGTTCGACGAGAGCGCGAAGTACTCGTGGATCAAGGCGCCGCGCTGGCGCGGCAACGCGATGGAGGTCGGGCCGCTGGCCCGCTACATCATCGGCTATGCGCAGGGCAATCCGGAGTTCAAGGAGCCGGTCGAGAAGGTGCTCAAGACCCTGAACGTGCCGGTGACGGCGCTGTTCTCGACGCTCGGGCGTACCGCGGCGCGCGGCCTCGAGTGCAGCTGGACGGTCCACAAGCTGAAGTACTACCAGGACAAGCTGCTCACCTCGATCAAGAATGGCGATACCGCGACCGCCAACACCACCAAGTGGGAGCCGGCGACCTGGCCGAAGGAGGCGAGGGGTGTCGGTTTCACCGAGGCACCGCGCGGCGCGCTCGGTCACTGGATCGTCATCAAGGACGGCAAGATCGACAACTATCAGGCCGTCGTTCCGACCACGTGGAACGGCAGCCCGCGCGACGCGAAGGGGCAGATCGGCGCGTTCGAGGCCGCGCTGATGAACACGCCGCTCGCGAAGGCCGACCAGCCGCTGGAGATCCTGCGCACGCTGCACTCCTTCGATCCCTGCCTTGCGTGCTCCACGCACGTGATGTCGGCCGACGGGGCGGAGATGACGCGGATCAAGGTGCGCTAGGCCGCGACTGGCAGGAGACGCTCATGTTGCTCCACAATTCGGTCGACACGGATCCTCGCAATAAGGACCTGAAGTCGATCTACATCTACGAGGCGCCGGTTCGCCTCTGGCATTGGGTCATGTTCATCGCGATCGCGGTGCTGATCGTCACCGGGCTGCTGATCGCCTATCCCCCGCCGTCGACCAACGGCGAGGCGTCGGCGCACTTCATGTTCGGTTACATCCGCTTCGCCCACTTCACGGCCGGCTACACGCTTGCCGTCTCGTGGCTGCTGCGCATCTACTGGGCGTTCGTCGGCAACGACTACTCGCGGCAGCTCTTCCTGGTCCCGATTTTCAACCGGATCTGGTGGCAGGAGTTCCTGTACGACGTGAAATCGTATCTGTTCTTGCACGTCCGTGAGATCAAGTACAGCGGCCACAATCCAATGGCACAGGCCGCGATGGCGTTCATGTTCACGCCGGCGGCGTTCTTCATGATGATCACGGGCTTTGCGATGTACTCCGAAGGCGCCGGCAAGGGCAGCTGGTCCGACAAGGTGTTCGGCTGGGTGATCCCGCTGTTCGGCCAGAGTCAGGACGTACATACCTGGCACCACCTGTGCATGTGGGTGATCGTCATGTTCGTGATCGTTCACACATACATGGTCATGCGTCAGGATGTGACCACCCGCGAGAGCATCGTCAGCACGATGGTCAGTGGCTACCGGACGTTCAAGGATTGAAATGCAGACGGTGGTGGCAGGCGAGCGATTAGCGCGCCGACCGCTGCCACGCGGCCGGCGTCCACAGCATCCGGGTCAGTTTCTGGAATCGCGCTTCCTGCGACCGCTGGACCTGTCGCAGGAAGCGCTCGCCAAGGCGCTGGGCATCTCGCGGCGGCGGGTGAACGAGATCGTCAACGGCCGTCGCGCGCTGACCCCGGACACCGCGCTGCGGCTCGCACGCTACTTCGATACCGGCCCGGAGCTGTGGCTGCACCTGCAGGCTGCCTGGGACCTGTATTTCGCGCGAATCGACTTCGACCGCGACTCGCGCTGAGTTTGCCGCAGCGCATGATTCGCCCTGCGCAGTGCCTGCCGGCTATCCCTTATAGGTCTTGCGTAACCCCGCCCGTTACAGTCCACGCCTGCGCTACCGGGGGTGGACCTTGGACGAGGCTCTGGTGCTGGGCATCGGCAACGTACTCTGGGCTGACGAGGGCTTCGGGGTCCGCTGCGCAGAGGCCTTTCAAGAGGGGTGGGAGCTGCCGCCCGGGGTCGCCTGCCTCGATGGCGGTACCCAGGGCCTGTACCTGTTGCCGTACCTGCAGGCCGCACGCCGCCTGATCATCTTCGATGCGATCGACTTCGGTCTGGAGCCCGGCACGCTGCGGGTGCTCGAAGGCGAGTCCGTGCCGCGTTACCTCGGTGTGCGCAAGACGAGCCTGCACCAGACTGGATTCCAGGAGGTCCTCGCGCTCGCCGGGCTGACCGGCACGCTGCCGGACCCGCTTGTGCTGATTGGCGTACAGCCGGTCGAACTGGACGACTACGGTGGCAGCCTCAGGCCGCTGGTCCTCGGACGGATCCCGACGGCACTCGGCCTCGCGGTCGAGCGCCTCACCCAGTGGGGGCTCGCGCCGCGACGGCGCGCGGTGCCGCTCAGTTCCTCCTCGCCGCTGAGCCGTGGCCGCTACGAGACGGAGCGGCCGTCCGCGGCGAGCGCCTGCCGCGTCGGAGACGCGCGCTTCCTGCCGCGGGAGGACTGACGCGATGTGCCTCGGCATTCCCATGCAGGTCGTCTCGGTGGCAGGGACGACGGCTCTGTGTCGCGGCCGCGACGGCGAGACCCGGATCGACATCCTCCTGGTCGCGCCGGTCGCCGTCGGCGATTGGCTGCTGACCTTCCTCGGCGCTGCCCGCGGCCGGCTTGAGGCCGACGAGGCCGGCCGCATCGAGCAGGCGCTCGGTGCGCTGGAGGCTGTCGAGCGCGGCCAGCCGTTCGACGTGGCGACGTTCTTTCCCGACCTGGTGGATCGCGAACCCCAGTTGCCGGAACACTTGCGAGGCAGGTCGTGAATTACGCCGAACAACGCGCGGCGGCGTTCGCCGAACTGCTGGCGCGATTGGCGCGCGAGCCGGGGATCCCGACGCTGACCTCAGCTGGGATCGACGCCGCGGCGGGGCCGGGGGTGCTGGGGCTGCTGTACACGGGCGACCCGGGACGCTCGCCGGAGAGCTGGGACGTGTGCGTCGTGCTGCCGGAACTGCTCGCCAATGTTCCCGGCATGCGCGCCGCGATCCTCGATCCTGCGCAGAGCGCCGAGGCAGCAGAGCGCTACGGCATCGACAAGCTGCCGGCGCTGGTCGTGCTGCGTGACGGCGAGTACATCGGCGTGATCGAAGGCATGCGCGACTGGGACGTGTACATGGTCGCGCTCAACGTGCTGTCGAAGGCCCCGAGCCAGACGCCCCCGGTTGCGGGTCGCTATCCCGCCCACAGTCCTGCCGCGAGGTCCGAATGAAAGCGTTTCCCATCCCCGTCGTCAACATAGGTCCAGGGTCGCAGCCGCTGGACGACGAGCTCGACTTCGTACGCATGCCCGAGATGCTCGCCACCTTTCACATGCCGCCGCGGCCCGTCGATGCGAGTCCGGAGGCGATGGCGCAAGCCCGGACGTTCTTCGCCGAACTGCATGCCGCGGCGCTTGCGCATGAGTTCGGCGGACCCATGCAGCTGACGCGCGACGTCCTCGCGCTCGGCCCGTCGGCGCTCGCACTGGTCAACGAGACGCTCGGCGAGGGCGAAGTCGGCGCGATCATCGACGAGCCGTCGGTGCGCCTGCAGGAGACCGGCTTCCCCGGCTTTTGGCGCGTGCGCAGTTTCGACGAGGCCGGCCGGATGGTCACCGACGTCGTCGAGGTGGCGCCCGTGCCGGCGGTGATCAGCGAGGCGGCCCTGCTCGGCTCGCGCTGCCGCATGCCGAAGAAGGCGACTGTGGCGGGCGTCATGAATGCGCCATCGCTGCTGACCGAGCTGGTCGCGGCGAGCGCGCGCGGCGAGGGCGCCCCGACCCACGTGGTGAACCTGACGCTGCTGCCGGTCACGCCCGAGGACATCGGCTGGCTGGTCGGGGCCCTCGAAGTCGGACCGGTGACCCTGCTCTCTCGCGGCTACGGCAACTGCCGCATCACCAGCACCCGACTGCGCCATACCTGGTGGGTGCAGTACTTCAACACCATGAACACGCTGATCCTCAACACCCTCGAGGTCACCGCCGTTCCGGAGGTCGCCCTCGCGGCCCCTGAGGACTTCGCCGACTCCCTGTCGCGGCTCGGCGAGTGGCTCGAGACGCTCGAGTAGCGTCATGCCGTCGCACGACGACACCGCCGCCACTGGAGCGGCAGCCCGGGTCCGCTACGAGTGTGGCGTGTGCTGGGCCGTCTACGATCCGCACTTGGGCGATCTTCAGGCGCAGGTGGCGCCGGGCACGACGTTTGCAGGGCTACCGGCGCAGTGGGCCTGCCCCAACTGCGATGCGCCGAAGGCGCGCTTCATGGTGCTGGGCGAATGAGCGCCGAGACCGCCGTCGCGAGCGCCGAGCTGCCCCCGCCTGCCGATGCGCAGGCGCTTGCGCGCGCCTTCGAGGCGATCCACGCCACGCGGATGGCCGGGCTCGACTTCCTCAATCCGCGGCTGCGCGTCGCGGCGCTGGGCTTTCGGGACTGGCGCGGGCTGCGCATCGGCGCGCTGATCACGCCGTGGTCGATCAACCTGGTGCTGCTGTCGGGGGCTACCGAGTCGGTGCCTGCGATCCGCCGTGGCGATGCCCATCCCTGGGCATTCCCGTCCGGTGTGTACGGCTTTCTCGCGCACGAGGAGCCGGGCGTCGGCGCCTACCATCAGTGCTCGCTGTTTTCGCCGGTGACCGAGTTCGCGACGCAGGAAGACGCCGAACAAGCGGCGCTCGCGGCACTCGAGGCGCTGATGCAGCCGTCGACCCCGAACGCAGCGGCGGGCCCTGCACGGCTGTCGCGCCGCGGCCTGCTGACGGGCACCTGAGCATGGCAACCATCGACATCCTGGTCGGCTGCTCGCAGGGCACGATCGATCGCGTGCGCATCGAATCCCGCGCACCGAACCCGGCGCAGGCGCTGGCAGGGCTGAGCCCCGCCGTCGTCGCAGGCGTGCTCGGCCGCCTCTACGCGGTCTGCGGGGCCGCGCAGCGGGCCTGCGCGGAACTCGCGCTGGCCGCCGCTGCCGCGACGACGCTTGCACCAGACCGCCACGGCCGGCTCGCGGTTGCGGTCGCCGCCGAGGCGATCCAGGAGCACCTGTGGCGGCTGTGGCTCGACTGGCCCGCGGCGCTGGGTACGACGCCCTCTCGCGAGGCGTTCACGCGCTGGTACGGCGTGATCCAGGCGGGGGAGCCGGACTGGCCGACGCGCCTGCTATCGACCCTCGAGCGCGACTGGCTGGGCATGCCCGCCGCGGGCCTCGCGGACTTCGTGCAGCTGGAGGCGTTCGATCGCTGGCATGCGACGGCGGGGTCGCCGGCCGCCGAGCTGTTTGCGCGGCTGCGGGCGGAGCGGGCGGCGGCGCCGCGCCCGGCACAGGCAGCACGGCCCGCCGGCACGCCTGACATACCGCTCGATGCGGCGGGCGAGCACCGCTGGGTCGCTGCGCTGCAGGACGCAGGGCGGGTGCTGGAGGCGCTGCTCGCGGCACGGGTTGCAGCACTCGTCTCGCTGCTGCGGGCCCTTCGCAGCGACCCGCCGCGCACCATCGACATGGCGGCCGTATCGCCCTCGCCGGGCCGCGGGCTGGGCTCGGTCGCGACCGCGCGCGGCTCGCTCGAGCATGACGTGACGCTGGTTGACGGCCTGGTCGGCGCTTACCTGATCCATACCCCGACTGAACGGCATTTCGCGTCGGCAGGCCCGCTCGTCACGCATCTGCGCGGGCGCGCTGTCGCCGATGCCGCCGAGGCGGTTCGGGTCGCGACGCTTTGGGCGCTCGCGTTCGACCCGTGCGTCTCGCATGCCGTCGCGCTGGTTGGAGCCGACCATGCATGAGATGTCGCTAATGGAGAGCGTGCGCGAGATCGTCGAGCAGACGGCGCGCGGCCAGGGCGCGAGGCATGTCGTGACGGTGCGTCTGGAAATCGGTGCGCTGGCGACGGTCGACCCCGACGCGCTGCGCTTCTGCTTCGACGTCGTGATGCACGAGTCGGTCGCCGCCGGCGCCCGGCTCGAGATCGAGTCGATCCCCGGCAGCGGCTGGTGCTGGGACTGCAGCAAGCCGGTGACCATCGCCGAGGGCGGCATGCCCTGTCCGCGCTGCGGCGGCTTTCGCCTCGAAGTGACCGCGGGCACGCAGATGCGCGTCAAGGACATCGACCTGGGCCCGGAAGAGGAGATCTCGACATGTGCGTGACCTGCGGCTGCGAAGCGACTGCACATCTCCCTGACCGCAACCATGACCATGGCGGCCACGACCATGGTGGCCACCACCACGACCCTGACCACGAGCACGCCCAGGTCGCGGACGGCTCGCAGCCCGGATCGCGTGGCTTTGGCGTGCTGCGACCCAGCGCGACGCGGACGGTCAGTGTCGAGCAGGACCTGCTCGCCAAGAACGATCGCTATGCCGCGACCAACCGGCAACGCTTCGACGCGGCGGGCGTGCTCGCGCTGAACCTCGTCTCGAGCCCGGGCTCCGGCAAGACGACGCTGCTGGTCGAGACGCTGCGGGCGTTGACGGGCGTGCGTCACGCCTGCGTCGTCGAGGGGGACCAGCAGACGAGTCTCGACGCGGATCGGATCGCCGCGACGGGCGCTCCGGTGGTGCAGCTGAACACCGGCAAGGGCTGCCATCTGGATGCGCATCAGGTCGGCCACGCCCTGGACTCGTTGCCGATGGAGCGCGGTGGCGTTCTGTTCATCGAGAACGTCGGCAATCTTGTGTGCCCGGCGGCCTTCGACCTTGGCGAGGCCCACAAGGTGGTCGTGCTGTCGGTCACCGAGGGCGACGACAAGCCGCTGAAGTACCCGGACATGTTCCGCGCCGCGGACCTGTGCCTGATCACCAAGTCCGACCTGCTGCCGTACGTGCCGTTCGACGTCGCGCGGGCCTGTGCCAATGCGCTGCGGGTAAATCCTTCGCTCGAGTGCCTGACGCTGTCGGTGGTCTCGCGCGAGGGCTTCGCCGCATGGCTCGCCTGGCTCGAGCGCGAAGCCAGCACGGTCCGCCTGCGCTGTCCGGCGCTGGCGGCCGGCGCCGGGGCAGTTGCGTGAACGACGCGACGCCCCGCGTGCCCGCGCCAGCCGCATCGCGGGTGGCACGCCAGCGCATCCGCGTGCGTGGCGTCGTGCAGGGGGTCGGCTTTCGCCCTTTCGTGTACCGCGCCGCCACCGAGCTGCGCCTCGCCGGCAGCGTATGCAACGACGGTGCTGGCGTCTGGATCGATGTGCAGGGGGCGCCCGCCGCGCTCGCCGCCCTGCGCTTGCGACTCGACTCCGCGCCACCGCCGCGCGCGCGCGTTGACCAGATCGAGGTGGAGGAATGCCCGCCTGATCCCGGCCGCGACGGCTTCAGCGTCGTCGACAGTCGCGCTACCGGCACGCAGACTGCGATCGGCCGTGACACCGGCGTCTGCCCGGCCTGCCTGACGGAGCTGTTCAACCCGGCCGACCGCCGCTACCGCTATGCGCTGATCAACTGCACCGACTGCGGCCCGCGCTACACGGTGACGTACGCGCTGCCCTACGATCGGCAGCGGACCAGCCTTGCGCCGTTCCCATTGTGCGCAGACTGCGAGCGCGAGTACCGCGCCCCGGGTGAGCGGCGCTTTCATGCCGAGGCGACTGCCTGCGCGGGCTGCGGGCCGATGCTCAGGCTGGTCGGTGGCGCGCTGCACGAGGATCCGATCGCAGGCACGCTGCGGCTGCTGCGCGCAGGTTCCATCGTCGCGCTCAAGGGCCTCGGTGGCTGGCACCTGGCCTGCGATGCACACGACGTCGCCGCGGTCGCGCGCCTGCGAGATCGCAAGCACCGTGAGGAACAGCCGTTCGCCGTGATGATCGCCAACACCGCCTCGCTTGAGGGCCTTGCACGCCCCGACGCCGCGGAGCGCGCGCTGCTGGAGTCCGCCGAACGCCCGATCGTGCTCGTGGCCCGTGACCCGACGGCCCGTGCCGCCCTGCCCGGCATCGCCGACGGCGTCGACCGCCTCGGCGTGATGCTGCCTTACACGCCCATCCACTATCTGCTCTATCACGAGGCGCTGGGACGCCCGGCCGGCACCGGCTGGCTCGGCATGGCGCAGTCGCTGCTGCTGGTGATGACCAGCGCGAACCTGCACGACGAGCCGCTGGTGACCGACGACGAGGAGGCGCTGCGGTCACTGGCCGGCATCGCCGATGCATGGCTGCTGCACGATCGGGTCATCGTGACCCGCTGCGATGATTCGGTGATGCGCGTTCGTGACGGCACGCCACGCTTCGTGCGCCGCGCGCGTGGCGCCGCGCCGCTCGGCATCCGCCTTGCGGCGCCCGGCGCCGCGGTGCTTGGCCTCGGTGGCCACTACAAGGCCACCGCCTGCGTCAGCCGCGGCGCCGAGGCGTTTCTCAGCCCTCATGTGGGCGATCTCGATCTTGCGCCGACGCGCCGCGCGTTCGACGGCGTGGTCGCGCACCTGCTCGCCCTGACCGGCGTGCAGCCGACGCTCATCGCCCACGACCTGCATCCGGACTTCCACAGCACGCGCCTCGCGGCACGGCTGTCGTGCGAATGGGGGGTGCCGACGCTGCCGGTGCAGCACCACCATGCCCACGTCGCGGCAGTCCTCGCCGAGCACGGCGTCGAGGGCCCGGTGCTGGGACTGGCGCTCGATGGCATCGGCCATGGGACCGATGGCGGGGCGTGGGGGGGCGAACTGCTGCGGGTCGACGGCGCGGCGATGCAGCGACTCGGACACCTGCGCGCGCTGCCGCTGGCGGGCGGGGATCGAGCCGCGCGCGAGCCCTGGCGGCTTGCGGCCGCCGTACTCGCCGCGCTTGGCCACGCCGAGCAGATCCGGCTCCGGTTCCCACGGCAGCCAGCCGTGGCCGTGGTCGAGCGACTGCTGGCCGGCGGTCGCGCACCCTCGACCTCGAGCCTCGGTCGCTGGTTCGACGCCGCAGCGGGCCTGCTCGGCGTGCGCGAGGTGACGAGCTTCGAGGGGCAGGCGGCCATGCTGCTCGAGGGATTGGCCGCAAGCGTGGGTGTAGTCGCGCCGCAGGCGAGCGCGCTCTTGGGCGCGGACGGTGTCCTCGATCCGCTGCCGCTGCTGCGCCCGCTGCTTGCCGCCACCGATCCGGGCCGCGCTGCGGCGGCGTTCCATGCCGGGCTTGCGCATTCACTGGCCGACTGGGTCGCGGCCGCCGCGGCGCGCACCGGCCTGCAGACGGTGGCCTGCGGCGGCGGCTGCCTGCAGAACGACCTGCTCGCGCGCGCGCTGCGCCTGGAACTCGACGCACGCGGGATCGTGATGCTGGAGGCGGCGGCGGTGCCGCCGAACGACGGAGCCATCAGCCTTGGCCAGTGCTGGATCGCGCAGCGCGCGCAGGAGGGATGAGATGTGCCTAGCAGTTCCGGCCCGCATCGTCAGTCTTGAGGCCGACGAACAGGCGGTCATCGACGTCGGCGGCATCCGCAAGCGCGTCTCGGTCGCGCTGGTGGAGGGCGTCGTGCCTGGTGACTACGTGATCGTGCATGTCGGCTACGCACTGGCGCGCCTGGACACCGACGCCGCGGCCGAGACCCTCGCTGCGATGGCCGCGGCCGGCCTCGAGCCGGGAGCGCTGCTATGAAGTTCGTCGACGAGTTCCGCGATCGGGAACTCGGCCGCGGGCTAGCTGCGGCGATCGCGCGTGAGGCGCTGACGTCGCGTCGCTACCAGTTCATGGAGTTCTGCGGCGGCCATACGCACGCAATATCGCGCTACGGGGTCACCGACCTGCTGCCGGCGAATGTGCGCATGATCCACGGGCCCGGCTGCCCGGTCTGCGTGCTGCCCATCGGCAGGATCGATCTTGCGATCGGGCTTGCGCTCGAGCGCGGCGTGATCCTGTGCAGCTACGGCGACACGCTGCGCGTGCCGGCCTCCAACGGCCGCTCGCTGCTGCGCGCCAAGGCCGAAGGCGGCGACGTGCGCATGGTGTACTCCGCCACCGACGCGCTGCGCATCGCGCGCGAGAACCCCGCGCGCGAGGTCGTGTTCGTCGCGATCGGCTTTGAGACCACGACGCCGCCGACGGCGCTGGTGATCCGCGAGGCACACGCGACCGGCGTCGGCAACTTCAGCGTCCTGTGCAACCACGTGCTGACGCCGGCGGCGATCGTGAACATCCTGCAGTCGCCCGAGGTGCGCACGCTCGGCACCGTGCCGCTCGACGGTTTCGTGGGTCCGGCGCATGTCAGCAGCATCATCGGCACGGAGCCCTATGAGTTCTTCGCCGAGGAGTTCCGCAAACCCGTCGTGATCGCCGGCTTCGAGCCGCTCGACGTGATGCAGGCGATCCTGATGCTCGTGCGCCAGGTCAACGAGGGCCGTGCCGAGGTCGAGAACCAGTTCCATCGGGTCGTCAACCGAACCGGCAACCTCAAGGCACAGGCGCTGGTGGCCGAGGTCTTCGAACTGCGCCGCGCGTTCGAGTGGCGGGGTCTGGGCACCGTGCCGTACAGCGCGCTCGCGATCCGCTGCTCATTCGCGGCCCACGATGCCGAGCGTCGCTTCCAGCTCGAGTACCAGCCGGTGCCCGACAACAAGGCCTGCGAATGTGGTGCCATCCTGCGCGGGCTGAAGCGCCCGATAGACTGCCGGCTGTTCGGTGGCGCATGCACGCCGGAGACGCCGATGGGCTCTTGCATGGTGTCCTCCGAGGGTGCCTGTGCGGCTCACTACTCGTACGGGCGGTTCCGCGATCGGCCCGCGGCCGCCGACGCGACGGTCTGCGCGGTGGAGCAGGCATGAGCGCGGTGAGCCGGCCGTTGTACCAGCGACCGCTCGACTTCAAGCGCGGTCGGGTCGAGCTTGCGCACGGCGCCGGTGGCCGCGCCACCGCACAGCTGGTCGAAGAGCTGTTCCTGGCAGCCTTCGACAACCCGTGGCTGCGCACCCAGAATGATGCCGCATCCATGCCGCGCCCGGCAGGGCGGCTGGTCATGGCAACCGACAGTCACGTCGTCTCGCCGCTGTTTTTTCCGGGCGGGGATATCGGTTCGCTGTCGGTGCACGGCACGATCAACGATGTCGCGATGGCCGGCGGCCGGCCGCTGTACCTGGCTGCCGGCTTCGTGCTCGAGGAGGGCTTCCCGCTGGCCGACCTGCGCCGCATCGTGCTGTCGATGGCGGCGGCCGCGAACGCCGCTGGCGTACCGATCGTCACCGGCGATACGAAAGTGGTGGAGCAGGGCAAGGGCGACGGCGTCTACATCACGACCACCGGCATCGGCGTGGTACCCGAGGGGATCGTGCTCGACGGCGCGGCGGCGCGCGAGGGGGACGCGATCTTCGTTTCCGGAACGATCGGCGACCATGGGGTCGCGATCATGTCCAAGCGTGAGAACCTCGAGTTCGACACCGAGATCCTGTCCGACAGCGCCGCACTGCACGGCATGGTCGATGCGCTGCTCGCCGCCTGTCCCCGGACTCGAGTGCTGCGCGACCCGACGCGCGGCGGACTTGCGACCACGCTCAACGAGATCGCGCGTCAGTCGGGCGTGGGCATGATGCTCGAGGAACGCGCGATCCCGGTGAAGCCGGCGGTCGCCGCGGCCTGCGAGTTCCTCGGCCTCGATCCGCTGTACGTCGCCAATGAGGGCAAGCTGATCGCGATCGTGCCCAGGGAGGACGCGCCGGCACTGCTGGCGGCGCTGCGCGCGCACCCGCAGGGCCGGGACTCGGCGCTGATCGGGCAGGTCACCCGGGATGCCGACCACTTCGTGCAGATGACCACCACGCTCGGCGGGCGCCGGGTCGTCGACTGGCTGACCGGCGACCAGCTGCCTCGGATCTGCTGACGCCTGCATGCGGATCCTGCTCCTTGCGCACGCCTTCAACAGCCTGGCGCAGCGCCTGTGGTGCGTACTGGGCGAGCTTGGCCACGAGCTGAGCCTGGAACTGGACATCAGCGATGAGGTCACGCGCGAGGCGGTCGCCCTGCACGCGCCGGAGCTGGTCATCGCGCCGTTCCTCAAGCGCGCGATCCCCGCCGATGTCTGGCGGCGGGTGCCGTGCCTGATCGTGCACCCGGGCGTGCCCGGCGATCGCGGCCCCGCGGCGCTGGACTGGGCCATCCTCGAGCGGCAGCCGCATTGGGGCGTGACGGTGCTGCAGGCAACCGCCGAGTTCGACGCGGGGCCGGTGTGGGGCTGTGCGGGGTTCGCGATGCGCGCGGCAAGCAAGGCGAGTCTGTATCGCGACGAGGTGGCCGCTGCTGCCGTGCGCGCGGTGCTGGCTGCGCTTGAGCGCCGAGCCGCCGGCACCGGGCCGCTCGGGGCTGCGCAGCTGGCCGCGCTGCCGACGGGCCGCTGGCATCCGCCGCTCGCGCAGCCGGCACGCGCGATCGACTGGGGGAGCTGCGACACGCACGAGGTCCTGCGCCGCCTGCGCGCCGCGGATTCGATGCCAGGCGTGCTCGATGCGATCACA
Organism: Pseudomonadota bacterium; assembly: GCA_025356815.1. Classification (GTDB taxonomy): domain Bacteria; phylum Pseudomonadota; class Gammaproteobacteria; order Steroidobacterales; family Steroidobacteraceae; genus CAIKZZ01. The sequence goes on along the minus strand of JANXQL010000112.1, from coordinate 13,590 downwards.
GGGGTGCCGGCCCACCTCTACGACGGCCATCCCGGACCTGCGGTCGCCGGCGCCCGGCCGGGCGAGTGGTTGCATCGCGACGGGCACGCGCTTTTGCGGGCAACCATCGACGGCAGCGTCTGGATCGGACATGCCCGTCGCGCCCTCGCCGATGCGTTCAAGCTGCCGGCGCTGATGGCCTGCCCGGAGGCGCTGGCGCTGGCGCCGTTGCCGGCGCAGGCGAGCGCATTGCAGGCGAGCGCACCGCGACCCATCTCGTACCGCGAGGCCGGCGCGGTCGGATTCCTGCGCTTTGACTTCTACAACGGCGCGATGGGCACGGAGCACTGTCGGGCGCTGCTCGCCGCGCTCGAGGCGGCGGCCGCAAGACCGACGCGCGTGCTGGTGCTGGAGGGCGGGCGCGACTTCTGGTCGAACGGGATCCACCTGAACCTGATCGAGGCGGCCGACAGCGCCGCGGACGAATCATGGCGCAACATAGAGGCAATCGACGACCTCGCCGAGTGTCTCGTGCGGATGACCGACAAACTCACCGTCGCGGCCGTCGGCGGCAATGCAGGCGCAGGCGGTGCCTTTCTCGCGCTTGCCGCCGACCTTGTGTGGATCCGACCCGGGGCGGTACTCAACCTGCACTACCGCAACATGGGCAACCTGTATGGCTCCGAGCTGTGGACCTATACGCTGCCGCGCCGCGCCGGGGCGTCGGCGCAGGACATCATCGATGCCCGGCAGCCGCTGCTCGGCAGCCAGGCCGTGGCGCGGCGGCTGGCGGACGCGGCGTTTGGCGACACCTGGACCGAGTTTGTAGCCGAGGTCGCCGCCCGTGCCGGCGCGCTTGCCACGGCCGGAGACTACCCGCAGCGGCTGCAGGCCAAACGCGCCGCGCGCGCGCGCGACGAGGCGCACCGTCCGTTGTCGTCCTACCGGGATACGGAAATGGCCCAGATGCGCCGCAGCTTCTACGGCTTCGACACGAGCTATCACGTCGCCCGGCACCGGTTCGTGCACAAGGCGCCGCATTCGTGGACGCCGCGGCACCTGGCCAGGCACCGCGGCAAGCCGGCCGGCCCGTGAGAACAACCGCGACCCCCGTCAGTCGTGGTGGTGACCGCCGGGGCCGTGCACGTGGCCGTGCGACAGTTCTTCGGCGCTGGCCGTGCGCACCTCGGTGACCTCGACCGCGAAGTGCAGCGTCTGGCCGGCGAGCGGGTGGTTGCCGTCGACGGTGACCATGTCGCCGGCGACGCGCGTCACCACCACCGGGCGTGGGCCGTGCTCGGTCTCGGCGGTGAAGCGCATGCCCGGCGCCACGTTGGTGCCGGTCTGGAACGCACGGCGCGGAACCTGCTGGATCAGCGACGGCTCGTGTACCCCGTAGGCCTTTTCGGCCGGGATCGTGACCTCGAGCGTGTCGCCGGCCCGCTTGCCCTCGAGCGCTTCCTCCAGACCGCTGATGATGTTGCCGCCGCCCTGGATGAAGGCAAGCGGCTCGGCACCGGCGGAGCTGTCGAGCACCTCGCCAGCGTCATTCTTGAGGGTGTAGTGGATGACGACAACAGCGTCGTGGGCGACTTGCATGGCGGGGGTCTCTGGGAAAACGGGGCCGAAAGTGTAGCGCGTCATCGCCGGGGCGGCTCGCCCGGATGGGCAACGCCCGCCGGCCCGGGCAGAATCCCCTCCCAGGAGGATCCCGTGACCTATCGTACCCCCGACCTGCTCGATTCTTACCCGTCCCTGGAGGCCTGTGAGGCGGGACTGCTGCATTTCGGCGGGATCCGCCGCTTCCATGGCCGGGCGGTCACGTTGCGAGCCTTCGAGGACAACAGCCTCGTCCGCGAGCTGGTGCGCACGTCCGGCGAGGGGCGGGTACTGGTCATCGATGCAGGCGGCTCGCGTCGCTGCGCAATGCTCGGCGACCTGCTGGCGCAGAGCGCCGCGGCCAACGGCTGGGCCGGCATCGTCATCGATGGCTGCATCCGCGACAGCGTCGCGGTTGCCGGCATGCCGCTTGGCGTCATGGCCCTGGGCGTTCAGCCGCGACGCAGCGAGAAGCACGGGCAGGGAGTGCGCGACGTTCCCATCCGGCTCCTCGGCGCGCGCGTGGCGCCCGGCGACTACGTCTACGCCGACGAGGACGGAATCGTGTTCGCGCCGGACCGCGTCGCCGACTGAACCGGCGGGCGGCGGCGCGATCTGTTTGTGACACCCGGGACCCCGCCGTCCGTCACAATGGGCCATGAAGACGCCAAGGCCCCTGCAGCCGCTGATCGATGAGGGCATCGTCGACCGCGTGGTCCGCCAGCTCAAGAGTGGCAAGGAGGCCTCGGTGTACGTCGTCGCCTGCGGTGCCGAATTGCGCTGCGCCAAGGTCTACAAGGACGCCGAGCATCGCGGCTTCCACAAGCTCGCCCAGTACCAGGAGGGGCGCAAGTCGCGCGGCAGCCGCGATGCGCGCGCCAAGCACCGCCGCGGGCGTCACGGCCGCGAGGTCGAGGAGGCCGAGTGGAAGAATGCCGAGGTCGACGCGCTCTACCGCCTCGCCAACGCCGGCGTGCGCGTGCCGGTCCCGCACGGCGTCCATGAGGGCGTGCTGCTGATGGAGCTGGTCTGCGATGCCGAAGGTCGCCCTGCCCCACGGCTCAACGAGGTGGAGATGACCGTGCAGCAGGCGACGAGCTGGCACGCGTTCATGATTCTGCAGATCGTCCGCGCGCTTTGCGTGGGGTTGATCCACGGCGACCTGTCCGAATACAACGTGCTGGTCGACGCCGCCGGGCCGGTGATCATCGACTTGCCGCAGGCGGTCAGCGCGGCCGGCAACAACAACGCCTTCGCCATGTTCGAGCGCGACGTGAACAACATGCGCACGACCTTCGCGCGCGCCGCACCGGAGCTCGCCGCGACCGAGTACGCGCGTGAGATCTGGGCGCTGTATGAGGCCAACGAGCTGACGCCGGAGCGTCCGCTGACCGGACAGTTCGTCGACGACGCGGGTCCCGCCGACGTTGCAGCGGTGCTGGCCCAGATTGAGGACGAGCGGCTCGAGGCCGAGGCACGCGCGCGTTATCGCGCGCAAGCCGACGACTAGCCCGCGCGAGCGGGGCCGGGGCGCAGCGCCTAGGGCTGCGCCGGCCGGTGGTCGAGCAGCTGTTGCACGACCGACGGGTCCGCGAGCGTCGAGGTGTCGCCGAGCTGGTCGGCCTCGTCGGCCGCGATCTTGCGCAGGATGCGGCGCATGATCTTGCCGCTGCGGGTCTTCGGCAACCCCGGCGCCCACTGGATCACGTCCGGCGAGGCGATCGCGCCGATCTGCTCGCGCACCGTCCGGCGCAGCTCGGCGAGCAGCGCGTCCGACGGCGCGATACCCGCCTTGAGGGTCACGTAGGCGTAGATGCCCTGCCCCTTGACGTCGTGCGGGAAGCCTACCACCGCCGCTTCCGCGACCGCGTGGTGGGCCACCAGCGCGCTCTCCACCTCGGCCGTGCCGAGTCGATGGCCCGAAACGTTGATCACATCGTCGACGCGTCCGGTGATCCAGTAGTAGCCGTCCGTGTCGCGGCGGGCGCCGTCGCCGGTGAAGTAGGTGCCCGGGAAGGTGCGAAAGTACGTGTCGATGAAGCGCTGGTGGTCGCCGTAGACGCTGCGCATCTGGCCGGGCCAGGAGTCCAGCAGCACCAGATTGCCCTCGCAGGCACCGTCCTGCTGGTGGCCACTGCCGTCCACGATCGCGGGGCGCACGCCGAAGAACGGCATGGTCGCCGAGCCCGGCTTCAGGCGGGTGGCCCCGGGCAGTGGCGAGATCAGGATGCCGCCGGTCTCGGTCTGCCACCAGGTGTCCACGATCGGGCAGCGGCGGTCGCCCACGACGCGGTGGTACCACTCCCAGGCCTCCGGGTTGATCGGCTCGCCGACACTACCGAGCAGGCGCAGGCTCTTGCGCGAGTGGCGGCTGACCCAGTCCTCGCCCTCTCGCATCAGGGCGCGGATCGCGGTCGGCGCGGTGTAGAAGATCGTCACACCGTGGCGGTCGATGACGTCCCAGCAGCGGCCCGGATCGGGGTAGTTCGGCACACCCTCGAACATCAGCGTGGTCGCGCCCGAGGCGAGTGGCCCGTACACGACGTAGCTGTGGCCGGTCACCCAGCCGACGTCGGCGGTGCACCAGAACACGTCGCCGTCACGATGGTCGAACACGGTCTGGAACGTGTAGGCGGCATAGACCAGGTAGCCGCCGCTCGTGTGCAGCACACCCTTGGGCTTGCCGGTGGAGCCGGAGGTGTAGAGGATGAAGAGCGGATCCTCGGCGCCGACCGCGGTCGGCGGACAGTCGGCGCTGGCCGCCTCGATGAGCGACTCGTAGCTGACGTCGCGTCCCTCGGTCCAGCCGACCTTCGCGCCGGTGCGGCGCACGACCACCACGTGCTCGACGCTCGCCAGCGCGTGCTCGGCGAGCGCGCGATCGACATTCGCCTTCAGCGGCACCCTGCGGCCGCCGCGCAGACCCTCGTCGGCGGTGATCAAGAGTTTCGAGCCGCAATCCTCGATACGGCTTGCGAGCGACTCCGGCGAGAAGCCGCCAAACACGATCGAATGCACCGCGCCGATGCGCGCGCAGGCGAGCATCGCGACGGCCGCCTGCGGGATCATGGGCAGGTAGATCGTGACCCTGTCGCCCTTCGCGACGCCGAGCGACTTGAGGACGTTTGCGAAGCGGCACACGTCGCGGTGCAACTCGCGGTAGGTGATCCGACGGCTGTCGCCGGGCTCGTCGCCCTCGAACAGGATCGCGGTCTGCTCGCCATGCTCGGCGAGGTGCCGATCGAGGCAGTTCGCCGCGACATTGAGTTCCCCGTCGGCGTACCAGCGGATGCGGAAGTCGTGCACGTCGAACGAGACGTCCTTGACCTGGGTGTAGGGTTTGCTCCAGTGGATTCGCCGTCCGACCTCGCCCCAGAAGGCGGCCGGGTCCTGCACGCTGCTCGCGTAGTCGGCACGGTAGCGCGCAAGGTCGACGCGCGCCTCGCGCGCGAACTGTTCCGGGACTTCGTACACCTGGCTCATCCGCTCTCTCCCTAATTAGGCGCCGTCAGCGTGCGGCGCGGCCCTGCGGCCTGACGGGGCCCGTGTCCCCGGGGGCGCCGGCTGCACCGTCCGGCATCTTCACGGGGATGGTTCATGAAAACAACGCCGGCCTCAAGCCGCGATCGCCGCAAGCAGGCCGGCGGGTACCCGGCTGGCGCCGAATCTGCTTAACTCCGCCTGCGCGGCAGCCAGCGGCCGAGCGCGCGCCGGGCAGCCGCCCGGACTCAAGAACCAGCACCCGGCGCGAGCCCGGGGCTCATCGGGGGGACCTGTCCATGCAGAGCGCGGACTCGATCGACTGGGCGGCGGTGATTGCCGATCCGCGCTTCCAGCGCCTACACCGGCGCAAGTCGTCCTTCCTGTGGGGCCTGATGGCCTTTTCGGTCGCCTACTATTTCGCGCTGCCGATCGGCGCTGCGTATTTCCAGGACGTCTTCCGGATCCGCGTCTTCGGCGTGATCAATGTAGGACTGTTGTTCGCGCTGAGCGAGTTCGTGGTTGCCTGGGCGATCGCGCTGTTCTACTCGCGGATCGCGAACCGGGAGTTCGATGCGCTCGCAGGCGAGATTGCAGCCGACGTCGGGCGCAGGTCGCGGGGGCGGGCATGAGCGCGGCCTCAGCCCCGTTCGCGCTCGTCGCGACGACCCTCGCGGTCGCCCCTGCGACCCACGCCGTCGCCGGCGTCACCGGCGGCGCCTACCGCTGGCTCACGTTCCTGGTCTTCGCGTTGGTCATCGTCGCGACGATGGTCGTCACCTATCTCGCGGCCAAGCGCGTGCGCTCGGCCGCCGATTTCTATACGGCCGGCGGCGGTATCTCCGGGCTGCAGAACGGCTGGGCGATCGCCGGTGACTACCTGTCCGCCGCGTCCTTCCTGGGCATCGCGGGGCTGATCTCGCTGTACGGCTACGATGGCTTCATGTACTCGGTCGGCTGGCTGGTCGCCTACGTCACGGTGTTGCTCTTGATCGCCGAGCCGTGCCGCAATATCGGCAAGTACACGCTCGGCGACATCCTTGCCTACCGCAACGATCCGAAGAAGACGCGCATCGTCGGCGCGTTGTCGGTGATCACGGTATCGACCTTCTACCTGACCGCGCAGATGGTCGGTGGCGGTGTGCTGGTGAAGGCGCTGATCGGCATCGACTACGAGGTGTCCGTTGTCGCGGTCGGCGTGCTGATGCTCGGCTACGTGCTGTTCGGCGGCATGGTCGCCACGACCTGGGTGCAGATCATCAAGGCGGTCTTGCTGGTGGCGGCGTCCATCGTGATCGTGATGCTGGTGTGGACGCCCTATGGGTTCTCGCTGCCGGCATTCATGGCCGATGTGGTCGGCGATCCGAAGGTGCAGGCGCAGGTCGCCAGGCTCCTCGGCGACCCGGCCAAGGCCATGTCGGCCGCAGAGCTCGGCCAGCGCTTCCTCGAGCCGGGCCTGTACTTCAAGGCGCCGATCGACCAGATTTCGCTCGGCATGGCGCTGGTGTTCGGCACCGCCGGGCTGCCGCACATCCTGATGCGATTCTTCACCGTGCCGACCGCGCAGGCGGCGCGCAAGTCGGTGGTCTGGGCGATGGGAATCATCGGCGGCTTCTACGTGTTGACGCTGTTCCTCGGCTTCGGGGCCGCAAAGCTCGTGGGGCCGGCCGACATCGCGGCGGTGGACCCCGGTGGCAACATGGCCGGTCCGCTGCTCGCGCAGTACATCGGCGGCGGTGCCGATTCGCTGCTCGGCAACTTCATGCTGGCGTTCGTCTCGGCGGTCGCGTTCGCGACCATCGTCGCGGTGGTCGCCGGACTCGTGCTCGCCGCGGCGTCCGCGATCGCGCACGACCTGTGGGTCGGTGTATGGCGCGCAGGCCATGACGTCTCGGCGCAGGAGCAGGTGTTCGCGGCGCGCCTGGCGACCGTGCTGGTCGGCGCGCTCGCCATCGCGATCGGCATCGCCGCCAAGGGCCAGAACGTCGCCGTGCTGGTCGCACTCGCGTTCGCCGTGGCTGCCAGCGCAAACTTCCCCTGCGTGCTGCTGACGCTCTACTGGAAGCGCTGCAACACGACCGGCATCGTCGCCGGCATGGTGGTCGGGACGACGGTCGCCGTGGGGCTGACGCTGGTGTCGCCGAACCTGAGTTACCCGAAGATCGTGCGGGTGGCGGCGCACAGGGTGCTCGACGCCGAGCCCGCCCAGCGCGCGGCCCTGCTCGAGGCGCTCGGCTCCGGCGATGCAACGCGCATCGCCCAGGCCGGCAGGGGCAGCGTGGCGCTCGACAAGGCCGTCAGGAAGGCCCGTGACGACCTGCACAACGTCGAGGGTCGCGAGACCTCGTTCATGGGGCTCGAAAAGCCGCTGCTGGCGCTGAAGAACCCGGGGTTGTTCTCGATTCCGCTCGGCTTCCTGGCCGTGATCCTCGGTTCGCTGCTCGGTCGCGACAAGCGCGCCGAGCGGATGTGGGACGAGGTCTATGCACGGCAGAACACCGGCATCCGCGTGGCGAGGACCCGGGCGCATTGAGGCGGCGGGCAGCGGGGCGTTGCAGCTAGCGCTCGAGGGCCCAGCGCACGACCGTGTCGATCACCGCCTCGCCGCCGCCGTACTGGGCGCCAGCGTGGTTGATCAGGACCACCACGCTCAGCGGCCGGCCCGAGCGCGCACTGACCCAGCCTGCGATCGCGCCGACTCCCTCGAGGTGCCCCGTCTTCATGCGGATGCGTGCTTCGGGACCGAGGTCCACGAAGCGGTGGCGCAGCGTGCCGTCCTGGCCGCCGAGCGGGACGGAGGCGGCGATCTCCGGCCAGTAGCGGCTCTGCCAGGCGACATCGAGCAGCCGCGCCATGCTCTGCGCCGAGATCCGGGTGATGCGCGACAGCCCCAAGCCGTTGTCGAGCAGCAGCTCCGGGAATCGCAGGCCCTGTGATTCCAGCCATGCCTGCAGCGCGCGTTCGCCGTTGGCGACCGTGGCCGGTGGCCCGTAGCGCTCGCCGGCCATCGTCAGCAGCAGCATGCGCGCCATGGCGTTGCTGCTGTGCTTGTTCACCAGTGGCAGGATCTCGGCCAGGGTCAGTGACGGGTAGTCGGCGAGCGCTCGCGCCCCTGCGGGGCGGGTCTCGAGCCGCAGTTGGCCGTGGAATTCCCCGCCGAGTTCGCGCCAGTAGGTCACGAACGTGCCGAACGCGAATTCCGGCGCGTGCATGATCACGCGCCGCGCGTAGCCCGGGCAGCCGGCCGCGACCCGCCCGGTCACCCCGATGCGGTCCGCATCGTCGACGAAGGTCGTGAACGACAACGCCGCGGCGCCGCCCTCGCAGCGGCCCTGCGCGACGCTCAGCGCGTTGTCCACCCGCAGGTTCGCCGGGGCGGGCTCCACCACCAGTTCCGCGCGGCCAGCGTCGGCGCGGGCATGGAACTCGGCGGCCTGCAGGTTCACCAGCAGCGCATCAGGCAGAACGTTGTAGGTGCGAAAGGCGCGGCCGTCGAACTCATCCGGGTCCGAGTCCTGGGTCGCGTACAGCGAGCGGTCGAGCACGATGTCGCCGTCGATCTGCCGCAGCCCGCGGTCGCGCAGCTCCTGCGCGAAGCGCCACCAGCGCTCTGCGCTCATGAAGGGGTCGCCGCCGCCCTCGATGATCAGGTCGCCCGCCAGCCTGCCGGCGACGATCGGTGCGCTGGTCCATGCCCGCGTCGTCCAGTGGTAGGTGGGTCCCAGCTGCGACAGGGCCGCGAAGGTCGTCAGCAGCTTGATCGTCGAGGCGGGACTGCGCGGCTCGGCCGGGTTGAGCGACAGCAGCGTCTCGCCACTGCGCGGGTCCTGGACGACGATGCTAACGGCCCCGATCGGGAAGCCTTGGCTGTGGATCGCCTGGGCGATGCGCGCCGGCAGGGCGGGCGCCCCGACGGCGGTCCCGGACAGGCCGAGCGCCGCGATCAGCGCGAGGGGAGAGGCGGAGGGCGGTATCATTGCGGGGCAGTGTAGCGGTGCGCCGACAATGGCCGCCATCGCCGCCGGGCAGGCTGCCCGAGCGCAACTTTGGGGCCGGGGCCGCTGTCTATGGCAGGACCCCCGTCGGTCCCGAACCAGGAGTGAGATCGTGATGATGAGCCGACTGACCTTCCCCGTGCGCCGGGCGGGCGTAGCGTTCGTGGCGACCCTTGCGCTGGTCGGCTGCGGCCGCGTGACCGACCACGCCGCCGGACCCGTCGCCACCGCCCCGGCCCAGCAGCCCCTGCCGGTGAGCCCGGGCACGACGGCTGCGGCGGCCCGTGGCCTGCCGGACTTCACCGAACTGGTGTCGGCCTACGGGCCGGCCGTGGTCAACGTGACGGTCGTGGAGCGCGGCCGGGCAGTCAATGCCGACACCGACGCCCCGGATGACCCGCTGCACGACTTCCTGCGCCGCTTCGGCGCGCAGCCGCGCGGCGACCAGCCGCCTGCTCGCGGCGAGGGTTCGGGCTTCATCGTCGCGCCCGACGGCACGATCCTCACCAATGCACATGTCGTCGCCGACGCCAGTGAGGTCACGGTGCGGCTGACGGATAGGCGCGAGTTCACGGCGAAGGTGGTCGGCGTCGACCAGCGCACCGACGTCGCGGTCATCAAGATCGACGGCAAGAACCTGCCGACAGTGCGGATCGGCGACCCGACCAAGCTGCGGCCCGGCGAGTGGGTGGTCGCCATCGGCTCGCCGTTCGGCTTCGAGAACAGCGTCACCGCCGGCATCGTCAGCGCGACCTCGCGCTCGCTACCGGACGGCCAGTACACGCCGTTCATCCAGACCGACGCGGCCGTGAACCCGGGCAATTCCGGCGGTCCGCTGTTCAACATGGCGGGCGAGGTGGTCGGCATCAACTCGCAGATCTATTCGCGCACGGGCGGCTTCATGGGCATCTCGTTCGCGATTCCGATCGACATCGCAATCAACGTCCGTGACCAGCTGGTGAAGAACGGCCGCGTGCAGCGCGGCCGCATCGGCGTGCTGATCCAGGACGTCGGCCAGCAGCTGGCCGACTCCTTCGGCCTCGACCGGCCGCGCGGCGCACTGGTCAGTCAGGTGGAGAACGCCGGCCCCGCGGCCAAGGCCGGGCTCAAGCCGGGCGACGTCATCCTTAGCGTCAACGGCCAGTCGATCGAACGCTCCGGGCAGCTGTCCGCGGCGATCTCGCAGCTGCATCCCGGCGCCAGTGCCGAGCTCGAGGTCTGGCGCGACCGCGCCAGCCGCAAGATCTCGGTCGACATCGCCGAACTCAAGGAGGGCCGCGTGGCGCGTGGCGGCGGGGAGGAGGGCAAGCGCGGTGGCGCCAAGCTCGGCCTGTCGCTGCGACCGCTGTCGCCGGCGGAAAAGCGCGCGGTCGGCATCGACGGCGGCCTGCTGGTCGAGGAAGTCGAAGGCGCCGCGCTCGCGGCCGACGTGAAGACGGGCGACATCATCATCGGCGCCAATGGCCAGAAGGTGCTGTCGGTCGACGACCTCGAGGCGCAGCTGGAGAAGTCCAAGCGTTCCGTCGCGCTGCTGGTCAACCGGGCCGGTACGACGATCTTCATCCCCGTGAAGATCGGGGGAGGCTGAAGATGCACACGGCCTCCGTCGTGCGCCGGCTGACGCCGATCGCCGTGCTCCTGTTGTGCGGCTCGGCACCGGTCGGCCACGCCGCCGATCCCAATGCGCCGTTTCGCGACTGCCCGGACTGTCCCGAGATGCAGCGCGTCCCGGCCGGCACCTTCGTGATGGGCACGCCGACGGCGGACGCGCGCGCCGCCGAGACGCGCGCCGAGGCACAGGCAGTGATCGTGCGCTTACCGAAGGCGTTCGCGCTGGGGCGCCTGGAGGTCACGCGCCGCGAGTATCGCGCGTTCGTCACCGACGCCGGCTACGACGTCCACGGCCCCTGCATCACGTGGGACGAGGCGCTCGGCCGCTTCAATGCCGATCGCGGCCGCGGGCCGGACAATCCGGGCCGGCCGCGCGAGATACGTGACGACCAGCCGGTCGCCTGCGTCAGCTGGACCGACGCCAAGGCCTACGTGCAGTGGCTCGCGCACCGCACCGGCAAGCCGTACCGGCTGCCGTCCGAGGCCGAGTGGGAGTATGCGGCGCGCGCCGGCAGCGCCACGCGCTGGCCGTGGGGCGACTCCTCCACCGACGCCTGCGATTTCGCCAACCTCTACGACCTGTCGGCGCGCGAGAGCTACTCCTTCGGCTGGGAGCCGGTGCACTGCCGTGACGGCTATCCGGACGTGGCGCCGGCCGGCGCGTTGCGCGCCAACGCGTTCGGCCTGCACGACATGATCGGCAACGTCTCTGAATGGGTCGAGGACTGCTACACCGACAGCTACGTCGGCCGGCCCCGTGACGGTCGCGCGTGGGTGTGGGCCGGTGGCTGCACGCGCCGCGTGCAGCGCGGCGGTCACTGGGCGACGCCGCCGGAGCGCGCCCGCAGTGCGTTCCGTGAGGCCGCCGACGTCGCCACCCGCGCCGATTCGCTCGGCTTTCGGGTCGCCCTGGACCTCGACGGGAAGGGAGAGATCCGTTGATGAATCCCCGCTTTTTCCTGCTGGCCATGCTGTGTGCCGCGACGGCCTTCGGGCAACCGCCGGCGCCTGTTTCGGTGAAGGCCGGCTCGGCGGCCGCTGTCGCGGCCGCCGCCGCAGCGACCGCGTCCGGTTCCATGCGCGACTGCCCAGCCTGTCCCGAGATGGTCGTGGTGCCGGCCGGCAACTTCCTGCTCGGCACGAGCGAGTCCGCGCGCGAGGTCGACCTTGAGCGCGGCGAGGCGCCGCCGCAGTCGGTAACGATCTCGCGCGCGTTCGCGATCGGTCGCTACGAGGTCACGGTTGCTGAGTTTCGCACCTTCGCCACCGCGACGCAGTACGCCCCGGCCGGCGACTGCCGCGTGGCCAGCAGCGGCGCGTGGCTGCGCTTGCCCGACCGCGGCTGGCAGGACCCGGGTTTCGCCGCTCCGGCTGCCGACAGCGAGCCGGTGGTCTGCGTCAGCTGGGATGACGCGAAGGCCTATAGCGACTGGCTGACGAAGACGACCGGCAAGGTCTACCGATTGCCGTCGGAGACGGAATGGGAATACGCGGCGCGGGGCGGCACGACCACGCCGCGCTACTTCGGCGATCGTGATTCTGACGAAGCCTCGCTGCTGTCGGTGGCCTGCGACTACGCCAACGTCTTCGATTCCTCGGCGGTCACCGAGCTTGCATTTGCCCAGCCCAACGCGCGCTGCAGCGATGCGCACACCTATGTCGCCAGCGTCGGTTCATTCAAGCCCAACGCCTTCGACCTGTACGACATGCTCGGCAATGCCCGCGAGTGGGTGCAGGACTGCTTTACCGCGAGCTACACCGGGCGCCCACTGGATGGTCGCGCGTGGGAATGGGCCGGCGGCTGCGAGCTGCGCGGCGTGCGCGGCGGTTCCTGGGCCTCGCGGCCGGCGGCGAGCCGCGCCGCGGCGCGAGGCGCGGAGCTGCAGGGCTTGCGGCAGTCGGACCTCGGTTTCCGGGTCGCGCGCGAGCTCTAGCGCAGCGAGTTTGCGACGGCGGCGAAGAACGTGAAGGCTTCGGCGGCCTTTGCGTCGTCCCACGCCAGAGGCCATGCCGACAGCGCCGCCACGACGACCTTCGAGCCCGGGTCGACGTACACGAACTGACCGTGTATGCCCTCAGCCGAGTAGCGATGCTCCGGGCCCGGTACGCACCACCACTGGTAGCCGTAGCCGACCTGCGAGTCCGGCTCGACGTGCCCGTAGTCCACGGCCGGGTCCTGCGGGCGCGTCGCCTCCGCGACCCACGCGGCCGGCACGATCTGCTTGCCGTTCCACCGACCGCCATGGGCGAACAGCGCACCGAAGCGGGCGTAATCGCGGGCGCGCAGCTGCAGGGCGCCGCCTGCGACCTCGCGGCCGGCACTGCCCGGCTGGTCGATCATCCAGCGACCGGCGCTCTCCGCGCCCAGCGGCTGCCACAGCCGCTCGGACATGTAGGCCGACAGCGACTTGCCGGTGACGCGCGCCACCAGCGCGCCGAGGATCTCCGTGTCGGTGGTCGCGTAGTAGAACTCCGTGCCCGGCGGGCGCTTGGACTTGAACGAGCGCGCGAAGTCGTAAAGGCCGCCCTCGCCGCGGGCGACCAGCGCCGCGAACGCATCGATGTCCGATTTCGGGTCCTCGTAGTCCTCGCTGTAGCTCGTGCCCGAGGTCATCTGCAGCACCTGCTTGATGGTCGCTCCCTCGTAGGCAGAGCCGGTGAGCTCCGGCAGGTAATGGCGGATCGGATCGTGGATGCTCCCGATGTGGCCGTCCGCGACCGCGAGCCCGACGAGCGTGGAGACGAACGACTTGCCGGTCGAGAACGACGTGAACAGGTCGGTTGGCTCGGCCCCCTGGTAATAGCCCTCGTAGACGATGCGGTCGCCCTTCAGGATCACGAGTGCCGTGGTGTCGTTGCGCCGGACGAATTCCTGCAGCGAACGGCTGGCGCCGTCGAAGGTGTAGTGCACCTCGTACGCCCGGCC
>JANXQL010000143.1 GCA_025356815.1 Pseudomonadota bacterium | reverse complement strand
CAAATCCGATCAAACTCTTCCATGTACTTTTCTCGCATCCCCGTGAACGACAGCCCGTCCAGCCACGAATAATTTGAGATGTAGCAAACCACTCCCGTGGCCTTCTTGTTCATCTCCACGATGCGCCGCTCAGCCATACGGAAGAAGCGCACAGATCGGAAGAGCACCCATCCTGCCGTCGCCTCCGACGCCCACCCCATCGCGGCCAGGTTGGGTGGAGGAATTTGACCCGGCCACGGGTGGAGGAAGTTGAAGTGGCCGCCGGGGCGCTACGTAGCCTTGCGGTGCTAGGAGCAGCAAAATGACTGTCGTTATTCTTAGGGAATGACAGTTACATCTTTAAATTTGAACTTTGGCGCGGTCCAGAAATGCCAACAACCACATGAATGATTTGCTTCTCATGGCGCCCTGAGCCGGACTTCCATCGACCCCGTTCCCGCGGTATCAGAGCCGATCTGGGTCGGCATCAAAGCAGGCGCCCTCAGTCAGGTTTGCCGCTCGCCACACTTCCTGACCTCGGACGAGCTCTGCGGCCTACCGGTTGCAGTTCTGCATAGGCGCTGAAGCTCGTCCGATGACCGACCTGATCCCACCGGAAATCAAAAAGTACGGCTTGCTTGGAGTTTCTGGTATCCCCACGTGCGAGAGGTCGTCCCGGCGGAATCCCAGCTTGCTCGCGCGTGTCCGGCCACCGGACGCCAGCGCATGAGCAACCACCGGCAGCGAACAGACGAAGGCGTCACCACCGACAGCGGGTTCCGCCTTTCGCGATAGTCACGCCGATGTGTCAGTTTTCAGCCTTACCTTCCACCGACCGAAGAATTGGCGTCGCGGTGGCAGATTTCGCAACCAGCCACAGGGCCGTGCCTGGCCGTTGAATCGACGGAGACCCGATGACACTCGAAGCAAAATCCATGGAAGCGCGGCTTGATCGCCACCTTGATGTCACCCCGCGAACGGGTGTCCACGAAAACGGTCAACTCCAGCCAACCGACGGTGGGGCAATTGCTGGAGCCCGCGGCAGATTAGCCGGCGATTGCCGATCGGCTTCCTGCATGATATTCGCATGAGGATTTCCCACGAAGCCATCTACCAAGCGCCCTATGTTGGGGGGCGAGACGCACTGCGACGGGAGCTGTGTGCCTGTCTTCGTACCGGTCGGGCGCTGCGGGCACCGCGCGCCAGAACGCGGCAACGGGTCAAGTGGTTTATCACCCCGGAGGTGAGGATCAGTCAGCGCCCGCTCGAAGCTGCGGAATTTGCCGTGCCAAGTCACCGGGAGGGCGACTTGATCGGGACTGTCCAGATTTCTGTGGGCGGTTCCCCGCGGCTATCGAAACAACGCGGGCGCCTGACGTGGGATGCGGCAAGATGGTCAGGACCCGGTTGAGAACCGTGACGCAGCATGGCTTTTCGCCAACGGTGGATTCGTGAGTCAGTCCCCTTTACCGGATCTGGAAACCATCCGCCTAATACAGTCCGGGCGCTTCGCTGAGGCGCTGCCCGGTGCGCGACGAGCCATGGCGGCATGCCGCGTGTGCTCGCCCGTGCACGGAGTGGTTGCCGCCATACTTCTGAATCTCGGCCGGCACGATGAGGCTCGTACGGTAGTGGAACACGCGCTTGCGCTCCCCGCCGGATGCGGAGATGCATACGATGCGTTGGCCTTCGCTCTACTCCAGCTTGGTGAACATCAGTCGGCGAATGAGCTGTATCGCCGGTCTGTGGAGAGGGCCCCGAACGACGCCAGGCTCATCTACAACCTGGCATCCAGTGAACGCAGCCTCGGGCGGCTTTCAGCTGCGGAGGCAGCTTGCGATCTCGCTATCGCAAACGACCCGCTGCATTTCCAGAGCTATTTGCTCCGATCCGAGCTCCGTGTTCAGACGGTGGCGAATAATCACGTCGATGAAATGGAAAGGCTGCTCGCTTCGCCGGGCTGTGACGATCGCGCGCTCATGTTTCTCGGCTACGCGATTGGCAAGGAGCTTGACGACCTGGGCCAGTACGAACGCGCATTTGGCTGGTTCAGCCGCGCGGCGATGGCACGACGACTGCGGCTCAAGTATGACGTCGCAATTGACGTCGCCAAGATTTCCCGGGTCATCGAAACCTGTCCCATGGCGCAACCGACGATTGAGTCGCTCTGCCAGCCGTCAAGGACATTCGTGTTCGTCTTTGGACTGCCGCGCTCCGGGACGACGCTCGCCGAGCGGATCCTGATGCGGCTCCCGGGAGTACGGTCAAACGGCGAAACCGAGAATTTTTCGCGGGCGCTCCTATCCGCGGTGGCTGCAACCGACCGCGACGTTTTTGCACGCTGCGCCGAAGCCGACCCGAGGCAAGTCGCGGATCGCTATCGCGCCCTCGCCAGGCCTGGTGATGCAATTCGGCTGATCGAAAAGCTGCCGCTAAATTATCTGTATCTCGGCGCAATTCGGCGGGCACTACCGGGGGCCTCTGCGATCGTTCTGACGCGCTCTCCCATGGACAGCTGCTTCGCAATGTACCGAACGCTATTCGGCGCCGCCTATCCGTTCAGCTATGACTTTCAAGAATTGGCACTTTACTACGCGGCATATGCGCGCCTCCTGCGTCACTGGCAAAACCTGTTCGGAGACTGGGTCGTCCGTGTTCGATACGAGGATCTCGTTGAGAAGCCCGTTCGCACCGGCACCGCCATGGCCCGCGCATGCGGGCTTCCATGGTCCGACGACGCCATCAATATAGAGAAGAATGTCTCCGTATCGACTACGGCGAGCGCGTCCCAAGTCCGCAGACCGATCTACCAGTCCTCGGTCGATCGCTGGCGAAAATACGAGTCTCACCTTGGGCCCCTCGCGACGGAACTCCGATCCGCGGGCGTGACCGACCTGGACAGCGACTTCTAGTTGGGTGTGCCAGTCGCCGAAGCTAAATCGGTCAGAGGCACCGGGATCGCCTTACGCGCTACCACTCGTACGCCAGGCGCAGCGAGACTTCCCGCGGCCGGTTGATAGTGTAGACGTTGGCAAGATTACCGAGGAAATTAACGCCTCGCTGCGGTGCGCCGAGTACCGCGCGCTTGTCAAACAGGTTGGCCGCATGCAGCGACACTCGCACGTGTTGCGTAACCTGGAGCAAGGCACTCGCGTTTACAACTGTATATCCGGCGAGTTCGGTCGGAGAGAAATTGTTCGCGATCGTGCCAAGGCTGTTGAGCGACGCGCCCCGATAATTGGCGTTCAACGTGTAAATGATGCGGCGCGGCGCGGCAAGACTCTGGGTAAATGTCAGCGTCATGGACGCGTCGTTCTTCGTCGTACCAGGTAGGCGATCGCCGTCTTTGGCTCCGATACCACACGGCGTAAAGCCGTCCGGCAGGCCCGAACCGTCACCTACGGGCTGGCAGAACGCCTGAGTGAATTTGGCGTCGGTATACGCGTATCCGAGCGTGAGGTTGAGCGCGGGCATGAACAGCGGTGTGTGCAGCTCAAATTCGAAGCCCTTCGACGTCGCTTTGCTGCCGTTGACGGCAACCGGCCAGGTATTTGGCGTGGAAACGCCGATTTGGGGATCCTTCCAGTTGATGTAGAACACGTCGGCAGAGTAGCGCACGCCACTATCCAGAACGCCTTTTAAGCCGACTTCAAAGTTATCCGCCTTGTCGGCCTTGTAATGGAGGATCTCAACGGGCTCCTGATAAAAGCCGGTCAGCGGGAAGGCATTCGTGCCACCGCGGCGAAAGCCCTGCGAGAATGTAGCGTATGCGTGGTGGTGCGTGATGAATTCGTAGGACGTGTTCAGCTTGAAGATGTGGTCGTTCAGCGAGGTCGAACTCGAGTTGCCACCCGTCAAGGCAATGATGTAGCTCGTGAAATCCTGGTCTTGGGTCTGGGTCTGTCGGAAGAACCGTCCACCTCCGGTAACCTGCCAGCGCGGCGACAGATGCCAGGTCAACTCACCGAAGATCGCGGTTTCCTTGAAAGCCTGTGGCGCGTGCTCGACGAAGGTGTGCCCGTCGGGGCTCGTCGAAACGGCCAGCCCACCGCTGGCCGCTGTCTGGGCCGTCGTGCCCGGCTCGTAAATGTCCCAGGTCAACTTGCGCGAATCATGCTCATAGTACGCGCCGGCCACGTAGTCCACGTTCACGCCCGGCTTTGATACGAGCCGGATTTCCTGCGTCAACCGATGCTCGCTGTCGGTGTCCGTCATGGTCGCGACGTAGCGGGGGTTGATCGGACTGCCCGTATAATACGGCAGGTACGTTGCGGGAAGCCCGAGGATCGGGATGTTTGCATCGCTCCCGGTCACGGCAGCGGTCTCTCCGTACGTCGTAGTGGACGATACGGTCGCGAATCCCGCATCGTAGCTCAGATCGAGCGCCGTGAGATTGGTGTGACGGAAGTACGGCGCGAGCGTCGAACTCGAAATCTCATATGCACCGGTGCCCTGCAACGTACTGTTCGGGTCCCATGGCGCTGGCCCACCGGCGAACGTCGGGTTGTCCTGCGTACCGTTGACGCCCTTGACATACGAGCCGTTGAAAGTGAGCTCCGCCCTAAACACCTCGCTCGGCTGCGCGACGAGTCCGATGCGCCCTGACGTCACGTCGGCGTAGTTCGCATCCTTCTTGCTGTAGTAGACAGATGAGCTGTTCGCAACGTCATTCGGATTCGCCAAGACTGGCACGCCAACGACGGGATCACCGCTGCGCGCCATGACTCCGTACTGGTCGATGAAGCCCGCCTGGTGTTCCTGCCGGGCCGAGACCCGTAGCGCCGCGATTGCACCAACCGGCACGTTGATGAGCGCCGAACCCATGTACCCAACGTCCGAGGAATGGGCCGTGTTGGTCCCCGATGCCTCCACGCTCGCCCCCCAGTCGTTCAGCTTCGGGCTATTCGGAATGAAACGGATCGCGCCGCCGAGGGACCCGGCGCCGTACAGCGTACCCTGCGGGCCGCGCAGCACTTCGACTCGCTCCAGGTCATTGACAGGCAGGAAGCCCGTCATCGGGCTGTTGCCGAGGTAAGTCCCCACCGGCATCTGTTCGACGACCATGCCGGGGCGATCCGTATCCGAGGCATTCAGGCCACGCATGATTGGCACGGTGGAGCCGGCGAAGCGAGGACCGCGGTCTTCGTAGTTAAATCCAGGAATCTGGTTCGCGATCTGCGCCATATCGGTGGCGCCCGTACGCGCCAGCGTGTCGGCACTCACCGCGGAGATATTGTATGGGATGTCCTCGAGCTTGGTCTCGCGACGACTTGCCGTCACCAGCACTTCCTCAATTGCACCCGCAAGACTAGGCGACGGCTGCGCGGGCGCAGACTGCGCGAGCGAGTCATGGCAGATGAAGATCACAAATCCACCTGCGAGCGCGGCGTCGATGACGGCCGGTCGCCGGCGCTTGGGGTGCATTGCCTTCATGGTCGTGGCTCCTGTAGCGATTCAGTGAGAAATTCAGGCCCGACCAGGATCCTTCTGGATGCCGCGCTTCGATCAGGTCGACCTGGTTGTCGCTGTCGCGCAACGTCAGGTCGCGAGCCTTGCCGGATCCGATTGTCCTACAGTCTTGTGGGATACCATAGGCTAGGCGCTACGCGAGTGTCAACCAAGATGAGCCTTGTTGCGAGAGCGTCACAGCCGCGCGGTGAGTCACTAGTACGTTCCCACCGTGTACATCTCGCCGCCCACGCGCCACCCGCTCGGCGTCCGCTTCCAGGCATAGATGACGCGGTAATACTCGGGTGTTGCGATTGGCTTGGTCGGCGCGATATAAACCTCAACAAAGGTCGTAGCGACGTCGCCACCCTCGAAGACCGGGTCTAGGATCGCGAACGTGAGATCGGCATTCGGGCCCCACCCCTCGATGAGCGCCGCCAGATCCGGCAGAAACGTCGAGATGCCGCGAATGGACTTCGGCCAGCCCTCGCCCACGACCAGCAGGTCCGGCGCGTACAGCAGTTGGCTGAATTCCGCCGCGCCGGCGCCGGCGCGCAGAGCGTCGGCTGCGTGCTTCAGCAACCGCTCCAATTCCGCCTTGGCCTCGCTCACGGGTGCTCTCCAGATCCATCAGTGGCGGGCGCGATGGCCCTTCGCCGCGGTGCAGCATCGCTCAATGACTTAGTGTCTACCGACGCGGATTGCGATAGGACCTACGAAGTTAGCCCACGTAGTGCCCGGATGCGATTCCCCCATCCGGCGCCAGCGCCCCCCCGACCATACTTCCGGAAAACGGAGCGGCGAGGTACAGGACCGCAGCAGCGCACTCGTCGGGCGTCGTCGTCCGACCCACCGGAGAGCGACTCCTAAAGTAGTCGCCGAGCACCGCCTGCGCCGCCGGGTCATCGGCCTCGGCCCACGCGGGGCACACGACGTTGACCCTCACGCCGTCAGTCGCGAGTTCAAGGGCCATCATTCGGGTCATCTGCATGGTGGCGCCGCTCGCGGTCGCATAGGCCACGGCGCCGCGCGGGCCTCCGACCAGTCCGATCGTTGATGCAACGTGGACGACCGCCCCGCGCGTTGCCCGCAGCGCAGGGACGCAGGCCTGCGTCGTAAAGAACGCCTGTTTCGTGCTTGCACCGAGCACTTGGGTCAATTCGATCGGGGTGATGCCGTCGACCGGGCAGAGCCGGGCTTTTGCCCCGCAGCAGACGAGCACGTCGAGTCGCCCGAGCCCGTCGAGGGCCTGCTGGACGATTCCCGCCACGTGCGGCGGGTTCGTGAGATCGCCCGGCACACCTAGATAGCGCTCGACGCCTCCGAGCTCGCTGAGCGCCCTCGCCACGTCGGCCGCATGCGGGTCGTGAATTGCGACCTTCGCGCCAAGCTCGTGGAACGCCTCGGCAATGCGCCGGCCGAGCCCACTCGCACTATGGGTGACGAGAACGCCCTTGCCGGCAAAGTCGAACTGAATCGCCATGGATCTACTCCTCAGCCTCAGCCGCCCGGCACCCAGGGCGCCGGCTCCGAACCCTGGTCATTCGTGCCCCAGCTGCCGTTGGCATAACAGCCACCATCGTTCGACAATACGGCGCCCGTGACGTATAGGGCATCGTCGGAGGCCAAGTAGAGGATCGAAGACGCACATTCCCGCACGGTACCTATCCGGCCCGCCGGCGTGAATTCGCTGATCGCACGGTTGAGCTGCCCACCCGTCAGCTCGTTCTCGGCCTTGATCATGGGCGTATCGATGTAGCCTGGGCAGAGGCAGTTCACGCGCACGCCGTCTCGCGCCAGCTCCGTTGCGAGGCTGCGTGTCATGGCGATTAGGCCGCCCTTGGAAATCGCGTAGACGAAGCTGTCGGGCGGACCGGCGATCAGCCCAGTAACCGACGAGATCATCACGACAGAACCTCGTGACGTGCGCAATGCCGGCAGCGCAGCCTGCGTGCAGAACAGGGCGGCGCCGAGGTTGACGGACATGACTTCGTCCCAATGTGGCTCAGTGATATGCATGAGCCGCGCCAGCGGGCCGATCCCAACGTTGTTGACGAGGCAATCGAGACCGCCGAGCTTCTCGATGGCCATCGCCACGACGCTGCGGCAGCCCTCGACCGTACCGACGTGGCCAGGAGCGGCAATGAAGCCGTCCCCACCCATTTCGGAAATAACGCGGTCCACGTTCGCCGCATCGCGCCCATTGATCGCGACTCGCGCGCCTGCGGCACGGAACATCTCCGCGGCACCCTGGCCGATCCCGGTAGTGCTGCCGGTGACCAGCACCCGTTTTCCGCTCAAGTTCATGGAACCCGCCCTCGTTGTCATGCGAAGGGTCTACAACCGTCGCTGCGGCGCCAGATCGTCCGATGATATTGTCTGACGAAACTAGATCAGCCACTGGAGACTGTCAATGCGCCGCCTCCGATTGACGGCGCAGCACCAGCGCGCGCCCGACGAGCTGGCCGGCGCTATTTCCCCGCCGGATACCCGCCGCGTCCTGCCCGCATCACGATGACGCGCGTGATAGCCATGTGGACGAGCGCCGAAACGAGCGTCGTCGGCAGCGAAGCCGTCATGAAGCGATATGGGCCATGCGATTCGTAGGTCAGCGGATTGAGCAGATAGGTATAGACCGCGATGCCGACGATCACCGCGACGATGGCCGCCGGGTTGAAGCCTGCCCAGAAGTAGTATCGGCTACCCGCGTTCGCCTCGTAGATGGCGCGGATATCGATCTGCCGGCGCCGAAGCACGAAGTAGTCGGCGATCTGGATGCCGCACAGCGGCGCGAAACACACGCCGATGAGCGCCAAGATGGTGCTGAAGTGATTGAACACCAGCTCCGGAACGAACACGCCGAGGAATGCGACGGGAAGGATCGTCACGAGCAGCACCACAGCCCAGGGAATCGACTCGAGCTTGCGGAAATTTCGCAGGCCGATCGCGGAAGCGTAGATGCCCGCGATTGCAGTACCGAAATTAGCAGCCGCCACGAACGCGAGTGCGATGACCGCGTAGAGGTGGCCACCGACGTTGGCCAGCCACGACGACGGGTCCGAGGTCTTGAGGACAAGGATTCCCGCCACTCCGATGAGACTAAGAAGCGGGACAGGCAAACCCATGCCGATCATCACCGGGACCGCAATCTTGCGCCCATCCGGCGCCATACGTATGAGGGCACCGATGTAGGCCCACCACGAAAGCAGCGAGCAGATTCCGATCTCGATGCCTGTCGTGTAGTTCCAAACGGGATCCGGACGCGCAAGGGCAGGCCGCGCGGCGAGCAGTTCGGGCCATCGCTGCGACACGAGCAGGTACAGCATCCAAAGGCCCACGAAGACGTGCGCCACGAGGATGTTGGACAGGTGCGAGACGCCGCTCGCACCCCAGAGCAACACTAGGAAGACGATCGTGCACGCGA
>JANXQL010000075.1 GCA_025356815.1 Pseudomonadota bacterium | reverse complement strand
TAGATGGCCGTGTAGATGGTCTCGTGGCTGACGTTCCGATCCGCTTCGCCGGGATGCATGCGTCGAAGTATGCCGGCGATCTGCTCGGGAGAGTGCCCCTTGCCGAGCATCAGGCGCATCTGCGCCCAGAGCCAGGTCCCGGGCCGCAGACGTGGCGGCTTGCGGGCGTGCCTCGCTGCGGCATCCGCGCGCTGCTGCGCCAGTACCGGACGGTAGCCGCCGGCGACGACCGGGCGGCCACGACCCCGAGGCAGGGTCGGCCGCGCCCAGCCATTGCGCGCAAGTTCCCGGCAGATCGTGCTCGGCGCCCGGTTCACGGTGCGGGCAATTGCCCGCACCGTGAACCATCGTTCCAACAGCCACTGGATGTGAGCTCGTTCATCAGGGCAGCGATGCTGATAGGTCTTGGTCATGCCAACACATTAACCTCGTCAATATGTTGCACTTCAGTTTAGAGGCCGCCCTTTTATGATTTCAGTACGGCCGGGCGAAATCGTTCGCGTTAAGGAAACGTCGAGTTGACCGCCCGTAGGCTGTCGGCGGACGGCTTTTCCCGCCAGCATGCAGACTTCAGACGGAGCGCCGAGGTGACCGAATCGGTGCCGGCCCCGTGCAGCACCCATTCAGGACGCCCCCATGAGCAGCATCGTTATCGTCTCCCACAGTGGCTATGGCCACACCCGCAAGATCGCCGAGGCCGTGGCCGCCACCAGTGGCGCGGAACTGATCGCCATCGACGCCGAGGGCAACCTGCCCGAGGGCGGCTGGGAAAAGCTCGCCGCCGCACGCACGATCGTGTTCGGCTCGCCGACCTACATGGGCAGCGTGTCCTGGCAGTTCAAGAAGTTCGCGGACGCCTCCAGCAAGCCGTGGTACCTGCAGCACTGGAAGAACAAGCTCGCGGCCGGCTTCACCAACTCTGCGTCCATGAATGGCGACAAGCTTTCGACGCTGCACTACCTGTTTACGCTGAGCCAGCAGCACAGCATGCTCTGGGTCGGCACCGGCATGATGCCGAGCAACGCCAAGAGCGCCACGCGCGACGACATCAACTACATCGCCTCCTCCTCGGGCCTGATGACCTCGACGCCGTCCGACGCCTCGACCGACGAGATGGTTCCGGGCGATCTCGCGACCGCTGCCAAGTTCGGCGAGCGGATCCTCGAGGCGACGGCGCTGCTCGCGGGCTGATCGCACCGCTTGGCGCGGCGTCCTAGTTGAACTTGAGTCCGATGATGGCCTTCAGCACCCACGGGTCCGACCCGTGGGTGAGGCCGCGACCCAGGCCGATGTTCAGGTCGAACTTCGAAAACTCGTGGTCAGCGACGGCATAGAGCATCTGGCTGCGCCCGGAGAGGTCGCCGGGCGACGTGTCCGGGCCGAGCTCGCTGTAGGTCTCGATGCCGAGTTGCGTGCCTTGGCCCACGTCGCGCGCGATCTTGGCATCGAACGCCAGCTCGACTGGGCCGCCGCGCGCGGACAGCGAGCCGTCGAAGTCCAGGTTGCAGGCGAGCAGCCACGGCCCCCGGCGCAGCCCGGCGATCGTCTTCAGCTCGAAGTTCCAGGGTCGCTCGGCGACCGCGAGCGAGCTCTTGCCGACCTCGAGATTGACGCCCCAGAAACCGCCCTGGATCGCGTCGTGGGGGGCGATGTATTTCAGTCGCAGTTTCACGCCATCGACGTGCGCGTCGCCCGCGGCGTCGCGTGCGCTGAGGAGATAGGCGCCTAGTTCGAGGCCCGGCGCGAGGCCGTAGTAGAATTCCGGCGTCAGTCGGTAGACATGGTTGGCCGGACGGGCCCCTTCGTAGTCGGGCACGCGCAGGCCCGACGGCGCAAGGTTGTTGTGAACGTCGAGCCCGATGTGGCCGGGCTCGGTGGCATCGTCCAGATAGACCTGGATCTCCTCCGGCGCCGCGCACGCGGGCGCGGCGAAACTGCAAAGCGCGCTGCACAGTGCGAGGCCACGGGTGGCCGCAGCCAGCGCTCGGGGTATGGTCAGCACAAGATACTTCCTGTCCCTGCAAACGATGCCGACATTGTAGGCCGCGCCCCGGGCGCCGCCAGCGCATGCGCTAGACTTGTGCGCCAGTGCCGCTTCGGGCAGAGGGAATCAAGATGCAGCGCCGATTCCAGCTGGTGGACGTATTCAACGAGCAGCCGCTGTCGGGTAATCCGCTCGGGGTGGTGTTCGACGCGGACGACTTCGGCACCGCGCAGATGCAGCGAATGACGCGCTGGCTGAACCTGTCGGAGACGACGTTCCTGCTCGCGCCGACGGATCCGGCCGCCGACTACCGGGTGCGCATCTTCACGCTGGATCGCGAGCTGCCGTTCGCCGGCCACCCGACGCTCGGCACCTGCCATGCGTGGCTGCACGCCGGCGGCCAGCCGCGCGACCCGGCGCGCATCATCCAGCAGTGCGCCGCGGGCCTGATCCCCGTCCGGCGCGAGGCCGACAGGCTGGCGTTCGCCGCGCCGGCGCTGCTGCGTGGCGGCGACGTTGCCGAGCAGATGCTGCTGCAGATCGCGCGTTTCCTGCGCATCGGCCGCGACGCGATCCTCGACGCGCAGTGGGCCGACAACGGCCCCGGCTGGATCGCCATCGTGCTCGAGTCGGCCGCGGCGGTGCTGGCGCTCGAACCCGAGCCGAGCTTCCCCGGGCAGCTGGACCTGGGGGTCGTCGGGCCCTATCCGCCGGGCGGGTCGCTGCAGTTCGAACTGCGCGCCTTCTTCAGCGAGCCGCAGGGCGCCATCCGCGAGGATCCGGTCACCGGCAGCCTCAACGCATCGGTGGCGCAGCGCCTGCTCGCCACCGGGCGGGCGAGCGCCCCGTACGTTGCCTCGCAGGGAACCCGGCTCGGCGGGAGCGGCCGGATCCACGTGTCGGTCGATCCGACCGGCGCCATCTGGGTCGGCGGCCGTTCGACCACGATCGTCGCCGGCCACCAGTTGGGCTGACCGGCGAACACGCGCGGTCGGGGCCACGTCAGCGAACGTCCTCGTGCCCGTGGCGAGCAGCGCCCCCTGCGGCGTCATGCTCAAGTTTTTGCACTGGCCACCCCGACGCAAGGAAGCGCCGAGCATGATCTATCCGGTAACGCCCAAGCATCGGTCAAAGATGAATGATTGCTGGTACGCGTCGATCCAGATGCTCGTCAGCGCGCGCGGCGGGGCCAAGACCAAGCCCATGGGCGCGGATGTCGCCTATGTCCACGTCGGAACCGGCGGGCACCGGCTAAACGCCGTGGGAAAGCACATCGACGAAATCAAGAAGGCCAATGGCCTGCACGACATCACGGCATTGATCGACCTGTCCGACGTCGGCGGCATCGCAACTGCACCTGCTGCCCACGGTCCGCTGATGGTCGGCGGCAGGTTCGGCGCCTTGCTGAACCTGCCGATTTCGCAAACGGCCATCGGCAGGATGTTCGGACACTGGATTGTCGTTGCCGGTAGCGATGCAGGCACCGACAGCGTTTGGATTCACGATCCCCTGCTGTGGGTGGGCACATGGATGCCGCACGCGAAATTCGAATCCCTTTCCTGGGGCACGGGCGTTCCCAACAGAGCTACGGCAGCCCGTCGATTCCCGGGCTGCTTTGCGAACTGACGCCCGCACAGCCGTGGTGTGGCCCGCCGTCGCCGCCCAGTACCGCTCCGACCTCTACACCGGGTTGCCTGGAGATGCATCGGCGCCAAAGCGCACCTGGACCTGCAGCCCCCCGCCGTCCGGGCCGCCTGCGTAGCTCACCTCGGCGCGGTGGCGCTGCGCGATTCGCGCGACGATCGACAGGCCCAGGCCGCTGCCGTCCTCGCCGCTGCGCCCGCCGCGGAAGAACGCCTGCCCCAGCAGCGCGAGATCACGCGCCGCGACGCCGGGTCCGTCGTCCACCACCAGCAGCCGCGCGCCGTCGCGCGGCGCATCGACCCGCACCTCCACGTGGCGACCGCGACCCGAGTAACGGACCGCGTTATCGACCAGGTTACGCAGCAGTACGCCAACCAGTACCGGGTCGGCCGTGATCGATACTGCGCTGTCGGCAACCAGTGCGAGGTCGACGCCCGCGGCGAGCGCCGCCGGCGCGAGGTCCGCGATGACCTCGCGCGCGATCTCGTTGAGGCGGCAGGGCTGGCTCGCCTCGATCGGGGCTTCGTCCATGCGCGCCAGCGTCAGCAGCTGCGACACGATGCGCGACAGCCGATCGCAGGCGCCCACGACCCGCTCCAGTGCGTGACGGCGTTCGGCATCGCCTACCGCGCCCAGCGCGGATTCGGCCTGGGCGCGAATCCCGGCCAGCGGCGTGCGCAGCTCATGGGCGGCCTGCGAGGTGAAGCGGCGCTCGGCCTCGAGCGTGCCGCGGATGCGCTCGAACAGCGCGTTCAGGTGCGACACCAACGGCGCCACTTCGGTCGGCGCCGCCATCTGCAGCGGCGAAAGGTCGGATCCGCGCCGCCGAGCGAGCGAATCGCGCAGCGTGGCCAGCGGGCGCAGTGCGCCGCCGATCGCGATCCACACGAACAAGCCCAGCAGCGGCAGGCCGATCGCGAGCGGCCAGAGCGAGTGTGCGAGAAAGCGCGAAGCGAGCTGCTCGCGCCCGCTGCGGCTCTCCGCCACCTGCACCAGCAGGCTGCCATCGAGGGCCGACCGGCTGTAGACCCGCCAGGGGCGGCCA
>JANXQL010000040.1 GCA_025356815.1 Pseudomonadota bacterium | reverse complement strand
GGTGAGATCGGTCTCGTTCTTGATGCCCGACACGAGCAGTACGTAGTCGGCGGCATGCGCCGCCTGATGCTCGCTTGCACCCTTCGCCATCGTCGCGAAGAAGTCGTTGGCGAGGGACTTCATCACCAGCGCGACTTTGGGGCGGGCATCCGTCGTGGCGGTCGACGGGCCAGCCGGCTTGCAGCCGGCGAGGGTGAGCACGACGCCCAGCGTCACGCCGATCAGGATCGCTCGCATGCCTGGTCCCTTCGCGGATTCATTGTGGTTCTTGATGGGCGCAATCGATTGTGCAACTCTCGATTTTCATCGTCAAGCGCGCCCACGGACCCGCGACCGCCATGCAATCCGGCACCGCCCCACCCTCCCTGAAGAGCCTCGCCGCGGCATTGGGCCTGTCGACCGCGACCGTGTCGCGCGTCCTCAGCGGTCAGGGCGAGCGCTACCGCATCAGTCGCGTGACCCGCGATCGGATCCTCGCTCAGGCGCACGGTTCCGGGCTGGTGGTGGACCAGCTCGCGCGCAGCCTGCGGCTGCGCCGCACGCTGACCCTCGGGCTCGTGATCCCCGACATCTCCAATCCCTTCTTCGCGCAGCTCGCGCGTCAGATCGAGCGCCACGCCCGCCATCGCGGTTACGCCGTGTTCATCGCCGACAGCGAGGAGGACGCCGCGGTCGAGGCACAGGCTGTCACGCTGATGCTGAGCCGGCAGGTCGACGGACTCATCCTGGCGCCGGTTGGCACGCCGGGCACCGGCGCGGCGTTGCACGCGCTCCGCCAGCGCCCGTGCGTGCTCGTCGACCGGCTGCTGCCCGAACACTCGCTGCCAGCAGTGTCCAGCGACCATCGACAGGGCGCGGTGCTCGCGGTACGCCATCTGGTCGAACGCGGCCACCGGCGGATCGCGTGCGTGCAGGGCAGCCCGGGGACGTTCGCCAACGATGAGCGGATTGCTGGCTGGCGCAGCGGCATGCAGGCGGCCGCGCTCGCCTGCCCGGACTGGCTGATCCGCGGCAGTGGCTATTCGATCGAGGCCGGCGTCGCGGCCGCCCACGAGTTGCTGCAACTACCGCAGCGACCGAGCGCCGTGCTCGCGCTCGGCAACCTGCTGGCGCTGGGCGTGCTGCGGGCGGTTCGCGAGGCCGGCGTCTTGATCCCGGACGAGCTGTCGCTCGTGGCCTTCGACGACCAGCTGTGGGCGACCGTGACCAGCCCGCCACTGACGATCATCGAGCAGCCCATCGAGGAGCTCGGCCGTCAGGTCCTCGAACTGCTGCTCGAACGGATCGCCGGGCCCATGAATGACCCGCCCGAACGCCGCATACTGCCGGCGCGACTGATCGAGCGTGGCTCGGTGCGGTCGCTCGCGCCAATCCCGCCCGCCTCGTGCAACCCCAGCCCGTGAGACGCCCATGACCGACACGCCGATGCCGGATCGCCTCTATATCACCGCCGACGAACTGCTCGCCGACTCATGGCGGCTGGGACTGAAGATCCTCGACAGCGGCTTTCGACCGACGCACATCGCCGGCATCTGGCGCGGTGGCACACCGGTCGGAATCGCCGTGCAGGAGTTGCTCGACTTCTGCGGCGTGCGCACCGATCACATCGCGATCCGCACGTCGCTGTACACCGGCATCGGCACGACGGCGGCCAGGGTCCAGGTGCACGGCCTCAACTACCTGGTGCGCACCATCAATGCCGAGGACTCGCTGCTGATCATCGACGACGTGTACGACTCGGGCCGCAGCGTCCGCCAGGTGATCGACGACTTGCGCCACGAGTGCCGGCGCAACACGCCGGAGATACGCATCGCGACCATCTACTGCAAGCCGGCCAGCTGCATCCCGCCTGGCGTGCCGCACTATTACCTGCACGAGACAGATCGCTGGCTTGTGTTTCCGCACGAGCTGGCTGGCCTGTCGGTGGACGAAATCCTCGCCCGCAAGCCCGGCATAGAGCCGATCCGCGATCGCCTGCTGGCGATGCGCGACACCCGCGCCTGAAGGCTGGCGCGCGCAGCGCGCGGCGCAGCGAGGCCACGAACTGACTGCAGGCGGGAGACGAGCACGATGGACATCCTTTCCAGGCGCCTGGCACTGCAATGGCTGGCCGCAGCATCGACGCTGCCTGCGCTGCTTCGCGGCGCGGATGCGCAGGCTGCGAACCCGACCGTTACCATCGCCGCGGTACCCGACCGGCTTGTGCCGCTGACGGCGGCGACGCGACGGATCGGCGGTCGACTCGGACAGCGCCTGGCGGCGAATATCGAGGGCCGGCTGCTGCAGATCGACGAGCAGGCGCTCATCGCCTGCTTCACCAATCGCGACGCAACCGACGGCCGCAATCAGGCATGGGCGGGCGAACATGCGGGCAAGTTCCTCGACGCCGCCTGCCTCGCGCTTGCGGAGCAGCCGCACCCACCGCTGCGCCTGCTCACCGAGCGCATCGCGACCCGACTGATCGCCACCCAGGGTCAGGACGGGTACCTCGGCACCCTTCCGGTCGAGCGCCGCTGGACGGGCTGGGACGTCTGGGTACACAAGTACGACCTGATCGGGCTGCTCTCCTACCACGAGCTAACCGGGAGCGAAGCGGCGCTTGCCAGCTGCCGCCGGATCTTCGACCTGCTGGAGCGTACCTTCGGCGACGCACCGGGCCAGCGCGACATCATCGCCGCGGGCGAACACATGGGCATGGCGGCGACGAGCGTACTGGAGCCCGTCTGCCGGCTGTACCGCGTCACCTCCGAACCACGCGTCCTCGCGTTCGCGGACTACATCGTCGGCGCCTACGATCATCCGGGCGGACCGCGCATCGTAAGCTCGCTGCTGGAGCACGGGCGCGTGCACCTGACGGCGAACGCCAAGGCATACGAGATGCTGTCGAACCTCGTCGGCCTCGTCGACTACTACCAGATCACCGGCCAGCCACGGATCCTGCGCGCGGTCATCGCCGCCTGGGAGGACATCGTCGCCCACCAACGCTACCCGACCGGCACGGTAAGCGCCGGCGAGCACTTCCAGCTTCCGCCGCAACTGCTGTCGCTCGCTGCCTCGAACGTCGGCGAGACCTGCGCGACCGTCACATGGCTGCAGCTGAACGCCCGGCTGCTGCGATTGACCGGGGAGGCGCGCTACGCTTCTGAAATCGAGCGCACAGCGCACAACCACCTGCTGGCGGCGCAGGACGGCTCGAACGGCGACTTCAGCTACTACACCGCCTTGGTCGGGATCAAGGAACACTCCCACCAGATGGTCTGCTGCGTCTCCAGCGGTCCGCGGGGCCTCGCGTTGCTGCCGTCGCTGGCCTGGGGCCAGCAGGGCGACAGCGTCGTCGTCAACCTGTACGTGCCTGGCGCGGCCGCCTGCACGCTGCACGGCACACCGGTCACGCTTGTCAGCCGCACGCGCTTCCCGGACGACGGCGAGGTGACGCTCAGCATCGCCACGCCACGGGCGGTGCGGTTCACGCTGCGGCTGCGCGTGCCGGACTGGACGACACGCTTCGAGGTGGTCGTCGCCGGTCACCGCGTCATCGGCCGTCCGGGAGAGTACGCCGACGTCACCCGCAGCTGGGCCCCGGGCGACGAGGTGCACATCCGCATGGATGTGCCGGTGCGGATCCTCCCCGGCGCCCCCACCTATCCGAATGCCGTGGCACTGCAGCGCGGTCCGCAGGTGCTCGCGCTCGAACGCGCGCTCAACCCGGTCGTGCCGTACCTGCACCGCACCGCGATCACCAGCGCATATCCGGTCGCCGTCGCCGTAGCCGGCGACGATGGCGGCGTCCCGAGCTATCGGGTTGCCGGCCAGCGCGGCATCGCCGATGGCGGCGGCTTGCGCTACGAAGCCGCTGAACTGGTCTTTGTGCCGTTCGCCGAAGCGCGTGAATACCGCGTCTGGACGCAACAGGCCGAGCATGTGCGCCGTGACGTACCGGCGGCGACCGCGTACGCGCGCGCCTCGCTCTCGTCCGCGCTGTGGCTGGCCCCGGCCGAGCAGCAACGCCCGCACACGGACGTGGCCGAGGCGCTCACGGATGACGACGCCTCGACCTACTGCACGATCGATCCGCGCGATCCCGGGCCGTGGGAGATCAACGACGGCGCCCGCGGCCAGCGCGGCGACCTGGTGTGGTTCACGGTCGTGCTCGATGCACCCCGTCACATCGGGCGCGTGGTGTTCCGTCACGGACCGTTCGGACCCGACGGCGGCTGGTTCGACACCTCGCACGAGCGCCCGCGGGTGGAGGTCGTGCGCGAGCCGATGCCGAACTGGAGGACTTCGCCTTATCCGAGTCCGCACCTGTCGCACTGGCAGAGCGCGGGCGTCCTCGAGGGGTACCCTGCCAGCAGCGCGACCGAGGCGCCGTCGCTGATCGCGGGTGCGCCCCTCACCGCGACGCTGGCAGGCGCCGACCTCGTCTACGCGATCCGCGTGATCGGTCGCCCAGCCGGTAACCAGGTCAGCTGCACGGAGCTCAGCGGCTTCGAAGCCTGACCACGCGTGTCAGCGCGCGTGCGCCAGGAAGCGCTCCATCGCATCGAGCTGCTCGGCGCGAAAGCCGCTTCGCGCGCGGATTACGTCGCCGAACTCCAGGTAGGGATCGGTCGCCGCGGCGTACGGCGCCCAGACCGGCAGGTCGTCGCCATTCGGATCCCCGGTGGCGGCGAACCGCACCAGCATCCGCCGCAGCGCCGCGGACAGCGCCCAGTCGGTGGCATCCGGCGGCGGATGGGGAATGAAGCTCGGCGCGTCGAGCATGCCGAACAGGTAGGCGATGCTCTCAGAGTGGGTGGCGGGCGGCGCCTTGCCGGCGACGCCGCGTGCGAATACATAGCTGTAGGTCCGCTTGTCGCGCAGCGCCGAGCCACGCGCGATCAATCGCGCAGCCTCGTTGAACAACGCATCGCCAACGACCAGTGACACCGCATGCGGCACGTCGGCGTCCGACGCGACCGGCGTGAGTCGCATGATCTCGTCGGCCGAGGCGCCGAACTTCTCCTCCAGCCACGCCTTGTAGGCGGTGACCGTGGCCGGCTGCGGCGGCAGGAACATGCGCCCTTCATCGGCGTTGTGTCCGACCAGGGTCGCGATCGGATGCACCGCGCCGGCGATGAAGGCAAGCCGCGGCTGCCGCGGCACGACCAGGCCGTCGACGATCGGGGTCGGGAAAGCAAGCTCCGTCAGCCCAGGCTCGTGGCCGGCGGCCGCGAAATCAAAGTTGTGCGCCAGCAGTTGCTCGGCCGGGCGGCCGCGCAGCTCGGCGATATCGGCACCCACGCGCTCGCCCGCGCGCTCGGCCTGCGCCAGGGTTGGCACGAGACCCGCCGGCGCGCTCTGCAGGATCGCCCGCGAGTACAAGCCGCGCGCCAGCGGCGACACCTGCAGCGCGACGATAGCTTCCGCGCCGGCCGACTCGCCTGCGAGCGCAACCCGCGCCGGATCGCCGCCAAACGCCGCGACGTTCCGCCGTACCCAGCGCAGAGCCGCGATCTGGTCACGCAGCCCGTAGTTTCCGGAAACGTGCTGCTTCGACTCGCGACTGAGCATCGGATGGGCCAGAAAGCCGAGAATGCCGACGCGATAGTTGATGTTGATCACCACCGCGCCGTCGGCGGCGAGCTTCGCGCCATCGTAGATCTCGTAGGCACCAGTGCCGCCGATGAACCCGCCGCCATAGAGGTAGACGATCACCGGCAGCCGCGCGCGCGCGCCCAGGCGTGCGGTCCAGATATTGAGCGTCAGGCAGTCCTCGCTGGTCGGCTGCCCGGAGGACACCACCCATGGCGTCTGGATGCAGTCGTTGCCGAAGTGCGTCGCGTCACGCACCCCGGACCATGGCAACGCCGGCTGCGGCTCACGCCAGCGCAGCCGCCCGACGGGCGGCGCCGCGTACGGTATCCCCTTGAAGCTCATCACTGGGCCGCTGTTGCCGCGCAGGGCGCCGCCGTCGACTCGCACGACCGGACCGTTCCGCGTCTGCGCCTGCGTTTGCGCAACGACGGGAGCCGACGCCCCGTACGACAGCAGCAGCGCAACCGCCGTTGGAATGAAGTGCAGTCTCATGGCGTACTCCGCCGAGGCTCTGGCGCGAGGGCGTTGGTCATCAGCTCCAGTGCCGCGCCCTCGTCGATCGAGAGACAGACGGAGGCGTTCGGCGCGCCGGCTACGAGCTGCGTGTAGCCACGAACGTCCACCTCGATGCGCAGCGGCTGGAGCGTGCACAGCGAGGGTTGCAGCAGCCACGCCACTGGAACCGCATCGAACAGTGTCGGCGTGATCTGTCCCCAGCCGTTCAACAGCCGCCACTGGTGATACAGCAGCGCCAACGCGTCCGAAGCCGGCGAGCCGTAGGCGAACAGCCGATCGCGTCGCACCTCGTCGAACTTGACCTGCGTGGAGTCCAGCGGAAACATCCGCACCAGGACGCCCGACCCGAGCAGGATGGTCAGTGCAGCGGGCGCCGAGGCCACGTTGTATTCGGCATGCGGCGTCGCCTGCGGGATCGCGCCACCGGTGTTGTAGCCGCGATGAATGGAACCTGCCATCAGCACCACGTCGCGAAAGCGCGCAAGCGCGCCGGGATCCCGATCGTGCAGCGCCTGCAGGTTGGTGAGCGGCGCCAGCGCAAGGAGCGTGATCGCGCCGGGGCGCCGGGCGGAGATCGCGCGCAGGAACTCGATCGCATCCGGCGCCGGCCCGTGATCATGCGCAGCCATGGCCCACTGCCGCTGCGTGAACGGCACGCTGTTGGCGGTCGCCGGCCCTTCGGCGACCGGAATGTCCTCGCGTCCGAGCACGGCCAGCAGCCGCCGCACCAGCAGCGCGCGGGTATGCGTATCGCCCCATGCGGTCGTGATGCCTACCACGTCCAGTCTCGGATCCGACAGCGCCAGCACCAGCGCGAACGCATCGTCGATGTCGTCGCCGACGTCCGTGTCGATGACGATCGGCACGCGCCCGGCGAGGGCCGCTGGCGCGGCGGCGAGCGCGGGCAGCGCGACGAGCGACAGTGCGCATAGGCAGGCAAAGATTCTGGCGAGTGCGAGCATGACGACCCCCGCCACCTTGCTAGGCGACGTAGATGAAGCGCGCGACGAACAGCGCCGCGAGTACGTAGACCAACCAGTCGCTCGAACGCGCCTCGCCCTTGACGAGCTTCAGTGCCGCGTAGCTCGTGATCCCGAACGCGAGCCCGTTGGCGATCGAGAACGTCAGCGGGATCATGATCACCGTGATGAATGCCGGGATCGCCGCCGCCGGCTCGTCCCAGGCGACTTCGGTCAGCGCACCGAGCATCATGGCGCCGACGAGCACGAGCGCCGGCGCGGTCGCGGCCGCGGGGATCGCCTGCACCAACGGCGCGAAGAACAGGGTCAGCAGGAACAGCAGGCCGACCACCACGGCGGTGAGGCCGGTGCGTCCCCCCGCCGTCACGCCGGCGGCACTCTCGATGTAGCTGGTCACCGGACTCGTGCCGGCAACGGCGCCGACGGCCATCGCCACCGAGTCGACCACCAGGATCCGGTTCAGCCGCGGCACCGAACCGTCCGGCGCCATCAGCCCGGCGTTGCGGGTCACTGCGACCAGCGTGCCGACGTTGTCGAACAGGTCGACGAACAGGAATACGAACACGATCTCCACCAGCGACATGCCGATGCCGCCCTTCAGGTTCAGGGCGGCATGCAGGTCCAGCTTGCCGGCAGTGGCGGTGAGGTCCGCCAGGGAGTAGCTCGCCGGCGTGAAGTGCCCAAGGCCGGCGGCCCAGCCGACAGCCGCGGTCAGCAGGATGCCCAGGAGCATCGCGCCCTTGACGCGCCGCACCTGCAGGGCCGCGATCACCAGGATCCCGAACAGCGCGACCGCGGCGCCGGGCGTCGCCAGGTTGCCGAGGCCGACCATGGTGCCCGGCCTGGCGACGATGATGCCCGCGTCGGCGAGGCCGATGAACGCGATGAACAGGCCCACGCCGCCGCCCACGGCGGCGAACAGCCAGCGCGG
Source organism: Pseudomonadota bacterium (assembly GCA_025356815.1). Classification (GTDB taxonomy): domain Bacteria; phylum Pseudomonadota; class Gammaproteobacteria; order Steroidobacterales; family Steroidobacteraceae; genus CAIKZZ01. Next base: position 30,683 of record JANXQL010000040.1, on the reverse strand, counting down.
CAGCGCGCCGATGATCAACTGCCGCACGCCGACGGCCGTAAGCAGCAGGAACGCGACGCCCGAGATGAACACGCAGCCGAGCGCGGTCTGCCACGGCACGCCCATGCCCTTGACGACGGTGAACGTAAAGTAGGCGTTCAGGCCCATGCCCGGCGCCATCGCGAGCGGGTAGTTGGCGACGAGCCCCATCAGGATGCAGCCGAAGGCCGCCGCAAGGCAGGTAGCCGCCGCGACCGCTTCGACCGGCATGCCGGCAGCGCCGAGGATCGTCGGGTTGACGACCACGATGTAGGCCATCGTCAGGAACGTGGTCAGCCCCGCGATGAGTTCCGTACGGACGGTCGTGCCGCGCCCTTTGAGGTCAAACAAGCGCTGCAGCATGCCGAAAGTCTCCGCGGGCCCGTGTTCAGGAGCCGCTATTGAAACCGATCGGGGCCCGCATGGCTACGGGCCGCTGCGCGGCTGGACCGACCGCTGGCCGGTCCAGCCGGCGCGCCGCCAGGCGGCGCGCCGCTGCTTACGCGCGCTAGAACTTCGCGCTGAACTGCGCGCCGACGATGCGCGGGTCGTTGATCATGCCGGTCGCGTTCTCGAAATCGATGGCGCCGATCGCGCGGATCTCGTTAGTGCAATTGCGGCAGAAGACGGCGGCGTCGTACTTCTTGTTCGCCCAGCTGTAGCCCGCCCGCAGACCGCCCTGCACCATCGCCGGCCCCGTGAACTCCTTCGACTCGTACAGGAAGAAGTTGATCTTGCTGCGGTACGACCAGTCGGTGTACGCGTAGAACTCGCCGTCCGCACCGAACGGCACCGCGTAGCGCAGCGACACGTCGGCAATGTATTTCGCCGCCTGCGGCAGCGGATTGCCGTCGATTAGTACGAACTGGTTGCCGTTGGTATCGGGCGCGGTCAGGGGATTGGTGATGTTGCAGTGTGCATCCGCCGGCACGTTCGGCACCCACGCCCAGTTGAAGCACTGCCCGACCGCCAGATTCTTGTCCTTGATCTTGGTGTCGTTGAGGCTGCCGCTGAGGTTCAGCGACAAGGTCGGCGTCAGCTGCGCGGAGAACTCGACCTCCGCGCCCTGGCCAATCGTGTGCGCGGCGTTGAGCAGCCTCGTCTCGTTGCTTCCGCCGCCCACCGCGGTCAGCTGCTGGTGGCTGACATCGTAGTAGAAGACATCGAAGGCGATGCGCGCGCGGCGGTCGAACAGGTCGGCCTTGATGCCTGCTTCGTAGGAGATGTTGTCCTCGGAACGGGCGACCTGGATCGCCTGCGTGCCGGTCGGCGCGCCGAAGCTCGGCGCCCGGAATCCGGTCGCGACGCGGGCGTACAGGTTGGTGTCCGCGTCGAGCTGGTAGGTCGCGCTCAGGTCCCAGCTGAAGTTGGTCGCGTTGGACGACTTGTACAGCGGCGCGGTCAGCGGCAGCGGATCGCCCGCTGCGGTCTCCGCGACCGGCACGTCGAAGGTCTTGTGGTCGGCCGTGAAGCGCGCGCCGCCGCGCACCTTGAACTTCGGCGTCATCGCGTACTCGAGCGAGCCGAACACCGCCTGCGCCTCGTTCTTCTGCCGCGACACGGTCGTGTCCTGGATGTCGAGGCCCGTCATGCTGTAGTTGTGCGACCGGTCAGACACGTCCTCGTCGAACAGGAACACGCCGGCCTGGCCGACCAGCGTGCTCGAAAGGTTCCAGATCGCCCGCACTTCCTGCGTGATCTGGCGATGGTTCTTGATGCCGCCACCGGTCTCGACGGGGAACGGAATCACGCCCGGGCCGGACACGTCCGCGCCCGTGCAGCCGCCGGGCGCGAAGTTGCAGAACACATTGCCGGAGCCGAAGCCGCCGTCGATATCGCCGATGGTGTTGTAGTGCAGGATCGACTCGTAGCCGGTGATCGACTGGATCGTGACTGACGGCAGTATCCAGTTCAGGTGCACGCTGCCGCCAGCCATGCTGTACGACTGGCCGTTGTAGCCGTCGGCGTAGAACTTCGACGGGTCGAAGCCCGGCACGAGGTTGTTGGTGCCGAGCTGGATGATGTTGGCGCGGAACAGGCGAGCCGAGCCGCCGAGGGTACGGCCATGCACGTTGAACAGCGCATTGAACGACTCGCTCGGCTTGTACAGCAGCTGGATGCGGGCGGCCCAGTCGTCATAGCCCTCGAGGCGGGTATGGTTGACGGGGTCGTCGACCCAGTTGTCGCGATGCTGTCCCTGGGTGGAGAAGCGCATCGCGAGGGTATCGCTGACCGGCAGGTTGACGACGCCCTCGAGAACGGCCGTGTTGTAGGTGCCATCCGACAGGCTGCCGTAGCCGGAGAACTGACCCAGCACGGGCTTGGCCGATTCGAGCTTGACGACGCCCGCCGGGGAATTGCGACCGAACAGCGTGCCCTGCGGGCCGCGCAGCACTTCGACGTCGGCCTGGTCGAAGACCGGGAAGCCCTTCAGCGACGGGTTCTCCTGCACGACGTCGTCGTAGACGAGCGAGACCGGCTGCGAGGCGAACGAATTGAAGTCGGTGTTGCCGTAGCCGCGGATGTAGAAGCGCGGGAACGTGCGGCCGTTCGAGGATTCGACGTTGAGGCTCGGCACCTTGAAGGCCAGCTGGCGAATGTCGTCGCCGGCGCTACCGAGCGAGGCGAGCGGTTCGCCGCTGAGCACCGAGGCGGACACCGGCACGTCGTTCAGCTTTTCCTCGTGGCGGGTCGCGGTGACGACGATCTCGGCAAGCGCCGCGCCGCCGGTGGCGCTCGGCGCATCCGCCGCTTGGGCGGCACCGGGCAGCAGCAGCGTCGCGGCGGACAGGCCGGCCGCCAGCGAGATCGCGCGTGCGGCACGGGCCCCGCGCAGCTGCGCTGCGACCGCGTTGCGCAGCACCGTCGGCGTCCATGAATGCATGCTGTCCATCGTTTCCTCTCCAGTGTTGCTTACGCGATACAGGGCGCGCGGGAAGCCGTTGTTTTGTCAAATCCCCCGACTGACCCACAGTCGCCGGCACCCGGCGGCGGCAGGCCGCGTCGCATCGCGGCGCCGCTGTCCGCTGGCCTACCGCCATCGCGCCGGCGATCGCCGCAGGCGCCCGTTGCTTCTGCCGAGTGAAACGTTACACTACACAGCGATTCCAGCCCTGTCAAAGAACGGATCAGGACGCGACTGGCACGCATCCGAGGCCGCCGCGCGCCTTGAGAGGGCCTGCTCAAGGCACCGCAGGGGGGTGAATATGCGTTCGGCGCCGCACGCCATCGACGCTGACCATCGCCCGGGCACGGTCGGTCTGTCGATGTTGCAAATTCGCAACATTTGCCATCGCGCAACATCCGGTCGCCGTCGTCCGCCAATCAACCGCTTACGCCGCCCAGTTACGGTGCCACGCGATGTTCACTGACCCGACCCACATCACGCCAGCCGGTCGTCCTGGCCCGGTCCTCGTGATCGGCAGCGCGAACGTTGACGTCGCAGTCACCACCGCCACCCTCCCTCGACCCGGCGAGACGGTGTTCGGGGACAGTTCGGCGATCAGCGTCGGCGGCAAGGGCGCAAACCAGGCCGTCGCTGCGAGCGAGAGCGGCGTCGGCACGCGCTTGATTGCGCGCACGGGCGAGGACGCGTTCGGCGACATGATCCGCGACGGCCTCGCCCGCCGCGGCCTCGCCACGGACGACGTCGTGGCCCTGCCAGGCGTCGCGACAGGCCTTGCGGCGATCTACGTCGAACACTCGGGACAGAACTGCATCGTCGTCGTGCCTGGCGCGAACGGCCGCCTGCTGCCTGCAGACATCGACCACGCGGCAGGGCTGATCGAGTCGGCCGCCGTGCTGGTCCTGCAGTGCGAGATTCCACTGCAGAGCCTCTACCGCGCGATCGAGGTGGCCTCGGCGAAGGGCACGCCCGTGCTGCTGAACCCGGCGCCCTGCCAGGGCCTCGACCTTGCCCGCGTCGCCGCGCAGCTGAGCTACCTGGTGCCGAACGAGACCGAGGCCGCGCAACTTCTCGGACGGCCGGTCGAATCGCTCGACGACGGGCGCACGGCGGCACTGCAGTTGCGGCGACTGGGCGTCGGCTGCGCGATCGTCACGCTCGGCGCGCTCGGCTGCGTCGCCGCGTGGGGCGCCGAGGTGCGGCATTTCCCGGCCCCCGAGGTCAAGACGATCGACACGACGGGCGCCGGCGATGCCTTCGTCGGCTGCTTCGCCGCCGGCATCGCGCAGGGACGACTCCCGGCCGAGGCGATTCGTCGCGCGATCGTCTACGCGGCGTTGTCGACGACCCGTCGTGGCGCGCAGGTCTCCTATCCGGACCGCGCCGAGTTCGAGGCGGCACTGGTCGCCTCCGCTGCAGGCGGCGGCTAGCGCCGCAATGGCCACGCTGCGCGACATCGCCGCACGGGTCGGTGTCTCTGTCACGACGGTCTCCAACGTCCTCAATGGCCGACCCAATGCCGGTCGCGACATTCGCGAGCAGGTGCTGCGCGCGGCCAAGCAACTGGGCTACCGCCCCAATCGCGCAGCACAGGCGATGCGCACCGGTCGCACGCGCGCGATTGGCCTGGTGCTGCCGGACCTCACCAACCCGTTCTTCCCGGAACTTGCGCAGGCGGTGGAGAACACGGCCCGCAGCGCGGGCCTGCTGGTGTGTCTGATCGACAGCCAGGGCAAGGTGGAGGGAGAGGCCGACGGGTTCTCGCTGCTGATGCAGCACGCGGTGGACGGCGTGATCTGGTGCCCGCTCGGCCCGACGGCGCCGGCGACTCTCAGCAACTTCTCCAAGCCCGTCGTGCTGGTGGACCGGCCGCAGCCGCGCTACGACGTCGTGCAATCCGATTACGCCATGGGTGGCCGCCTGCTGGCCGAGTACGCCCTGCGCATGGGCCATACGAGCATCGGCCTGCTGTCCGGGCCACTGCGCATCGAGAGCGCGCGGCAGCGACGCGACGGCTTCGTCAATGCATTGCCGGACAAGCGCAGGATCGCCTGGGAGCTCAACGTCGGCTTCGACGGCCACCTCTCGTGCGACGCCGTCGGCGCGCTCACCCGCCGCCGCTCGGCCACGCTGGTCGTCTGCGGCAACGATCTGATCGCGATCAGCGCGATCCGCTGCCTGGCCGAACACGGCATCCGCGTCCCGGACGACATCTCGGTCACCGGCTTCGACAACATTCGCTGGGCAGATCTGGTGACGCCGCGGCTGACCACGATCGCGCAGCCGATTGGCGCGATCGGCGCGAAGGCGGTCGAGCTGATGCGGGAGAGGATGAGCGGCGAGGCGCTGGTGAGCCGCCGGACGATCTTCGATGTCGCTCTGGTCGAGCGCGACTCCGTGCGAAGGCTGGTGCCACGCTAGCGTCGGTGCCGTACGGCGGCCGGCAACGATTGTGGCATTCTTGGCGCCGTGGCCAAGCTCTACTTCTACTATTCGACGATGAACGCCGGCAAATCGACGGCGCTGCTGCAGGCGAACCACAACTACCGCGAGCGCGGCATGGCCACGCTCGTCTATACGGCAGCGGTGGACGTGCGCGGCGGTGGCCGCGTCCATTCACGGATCGGCATCGGCGCCAACGCCCTCGCCTATGACGCGGCCACCGACTTCTTCGCTGCGGCACGCGAACTTCGCGCGGCGCCCGCTGCCGGCTGCGTGCTGATCGACGAGGCGCAGTTCCTCGTCGAGTCGCAGGTGCGCACGCTCGGCCGCATCGCCGATGAACTCGACCTGCCGGTGCTCTGCTATGGGCTGCGCACCGACTTCCGCGGCCGACTATTCGCCGGCAGCGCGGCACTTCTGGGCTGGGCCGACAGCCTGGTGGAGATCCGCACAATCTGCCACTGCGGCCGCAAGGCGACGATGGTCGTGCGCGTTGATGCCAACGGCGCGGTCGAAGCGGACGGCGCGCAGGTCGAGATCGGCGGCAACGAGCGCTATATCCCCCTGTGCCGACTGCATTTCGAAGCCGCGCACTCGAACGGCCGGCTCTGACCGTTCGCCGATGTTCGCCGCGAGCACCCGCCGCCGGATCGGCTTCGTCGCCCTCACGGTGCTGGTGTTGCTTCACCTCGGCGCCTTCGGCGTCTACGCGTTGCGCCAACGGCAGTCGGAACTGCTGGCACTTTATCTCGACGCACGCGATCAGTGGCGCGAAGGGCACCTGGAGGTCGCTGCCCAGGAATACGCGACCTTCGTCGCGGCGCGGCCGACGGTCGCGTGGCCGGTGGTGCTCTTGCGCAACTTCCCCGATGCCGCAAGCGGCTGGTTCGTGCTCGGGCGGGTCGAGGCCGAGCGCGGCCGGGTGGATGCCGCGCTCAGCGCATTTCGCCACGCAATGGACCTCGCGCCCGGTCGCGGCCGACGCGAGTACCGCGACCTGCTGCTGCGTAGCGGTCGCGGCGCGGTGCTGGTCGAGTTCGCGCGCACCGCGATGCGCGCCGAACCCGACTCGCCGATCGCGGCCAAGGACCTGGGCGCCGGACAGCTCGCCACCGGGCAGCCCGCCGCGGCCGCGAGCGCGTACGAACAGGCGCTGCGCCTGCTGCCCGCCTGGCGGCGTCGCACCGATCCCGGCGCCCCGGCGGGGCTCTCGCCCGAGGAGGCGGACCTCTTGAACCTGTTGTCAGTGGCCGAGCGGCTGGCCGGGCGAGCGCGGCTGGCCGATGCTGCCTGCGAGCGGATTGGCGCCGCCACCCACATCGGCCCGCGCCTAGACCGGCTGTGTAGCGCCTATCGCGCCGCGGCCGCAGGTGACGCCCGCGGCGCAACCCAGGCCCTCATCGGCTACGCGCCGCCGTCACCGGAGCATGAGGCGCTGGTACGCGCACTGGCGCCGATCGGACACTGAGCGCGCCTCAGCGACGCTTTGCGCTCGCCTCGACCAGTGCCGCGATGCGGATTGCCGTCGCCAGGGCGGCGAGTCCCTCGGCGCCGCCGACCATCGGTGGCGTGCCGGTGCGGATCGACGCCACGAAGGCCTCGATCTCGGCCTTGAGCGCGTCCCCCTGCTCGTAGGTCCGCTCGTCGATCGCCACCTGTGGCAGGTCGCCGGCGGCCGGCTGGACGCCCTTCCTGATCACCGTGAGGATCTTCTGTTGCAGGTCGATCGACAGGTACGACTCATCCTCGAAGATGCGCATCTTGCGCTCCGCGCGCAGGCTGACCCGGCTCGCGGTGACGTTGGCCACGCACCCGGAGGCGAACCGAATGCGTGCGTTGGCGATGTCCAGGTCGTCCGAGAATACGGAACTGCCAATCGCGTCGATCGACTCGATCGGCGAACGGACAATGCTCTGAATCAGGTCGATGTCGTGGATCATCAGGTCGAGCACGACCGACACATCCGTCCCCCGCTGCTTGAACGGCGCGAGCCGCGCCGACTCAATGAAGCGTGGGGACTTCACCACGCCCTCGATCGCGCGCACCGCCTCGTTGAAGCGCTCCAGATGCCCCACCTGCAGGATGCGGCCGTGCACGCGCGCGACCTCGATCAGGTCGGCAGCCTCCGCGACGGTGGTCGTGATGGGCTTTTCGACCAGCACGTGAATGCCCGCCGCCAGGCAGGCGCGGGCGATCGGATGGTGCTGCGGGGTCGGCGTGACGATCGAGACGGCATCGACCTGGCCGAGCAGCTCGCGCCAGTCGGCGACCGCCGCGACGCCAAGTTCACGTCCGACCGCTTCGCGCGCGGTCGACGAGGGATCCGCGACCGCCACCAGCCGGCAGCCAGCCAGCGCTGCCCACTTCTGCGCATGGAAGCGGCCGAGATAGCCGGCGCCGATGACCGCTGCCCGAAGATCTCCATCGCTCATGAAAGCTCCCTCGTAGCCGACCGGCCGTTTCGCGGCCGGCGAGTTGTGATGCCGCGACCGGCCGGCCATTATAGGCCCGTCACCCGCCAGGACCGATCCGCGATGCGCCCGCCCGCCCGCCTCCGCCGCGCCGATGCAGATGCCGAACCGGATGCGCCGTCCGGGGCGATGCGCCGCGAACTTCGCTATGCACTGTTGGGGCTCGGCGGCGGCGTGCTGCTGCTGCCGGCACTGGTGTACCTGGCCGGTGCCGCAACGCTCGGCCCCTACGAGGGCGGCGTGACACTATTCCTCGGCAAACTGTATGGCGATGTCGCGCACCTCTCACCAGGTGCCTTGGTGCTCGTCTGCGGTCCCTACCTGCTGCTGCAACTGCTGCGCCTCGTCTCACGCCCGCTGCGTCGTACGCGCGGCTGAGTCGCGCAGGCAAGAAAGTGTCTGCTACTGCAGACAAACGGTCATTTTGCCGTGTTTTGTGAAATGGCCGCAGATCCAAGTGCGCACACCGTCACACCGCGCGCCACCGCACCGCGGGCACGCTGGCCGCAACTCTCCTGCCGGCCATCCGCTGATGCCCCGTCGCCTTCACGACACGCCGCTGCTGATCGCCACCTTCGCGACGCTGTTGCTCGTGGCGTGCGCGGCGCACGCCGAGAACCCGCTGGGCGAGGACGATGCGATCGCGGCGGAAGTCGCGCAGGTCCTGCCGCATGTCTCCCCTTCCGCCGCCGGCGCGCCAGTCGCGCCGCCGCAGAGCTTCTGGCTCGAGCGCTTCGTCGATCACTTCGACATGGGTCGACGGCTACGGTCGATTCACAGCCTCAAGCTCGTCTCGCTGTGGGACAGCCGCCACGTGTCGGTGTTCGTCGGCGTCAATCGTCGCGGCATGCCGGGCCTGCACATCCAGCAGCAGGATCCGGCCTACGTGGCGCGGCTGGAGGTCTCCAAGACGATGCCCGACGTCCTGCCGCCGCTGCGCGCCGTGCCGTTGTCCTCCCCCTAGGTTCCCGCGGCGGGCCTCACGGCCGCTGCAGGCGCGCCGAATCCGCCTGCTTCTGCGCCCACAGCCGCTGCTCCGGCGAGCGACTCACGAGCATGATCGACTCGTAATAGCGCCGCGCCGCCGGCCGGTCGTCCATCATCTCGCTCGCCCGCGCCAGCAGCATCAGCACCTCGCTGTTGTGCGGCACACGCGGCGACGCCCGCTCCAGCACCGACCGGACCCGCCTGGGGTCGCCGTCCGAGCAGCCCATGGCACGCGCCCACAGGATGACCGCCTCGATGGCAGGCGTATCGGCCTCGACGAGCGGCTGCAGCAGCTGCGTGGCCTGGCGGCAGCGGCCGTCGTCGAGGGCGTCGGCCAGCAGCGCGGCCGCAAGGTCGATCCTTGCCCGGGCGTCGACACTCGTGGCGGCACTGAGGGCGGTCCGCAGCGGCGCAAGGTCCATCGGCTGGTCGGGCCGGTTCCCGACGCGGGCGGCGAGCGCACGCACGCCGAGGTCGTCCGGCCGGGCCTTCAGCGCCGCGGCGACCAGCGTGTCGACCTGCCCCGGCGGGCGACCGATGGCGAACGCCAGCCGCGCGAGCTGCGCGTCCGCCTCCGGCGCCGTCATGCGCGTGAGCGGCGCGTCGTCCGTGGTGATCGGGTGCGTGTAGGTGAGCCGGCTGGTCTTGATGGTGCCGTGGTTGATCAGCGTCCGCACCCGCTCGTTGAGCGTCGCCTTGTCGAACTCAAAGCTACGACTGAATGCCTCCGCCTCGGGCACGCCCAGATCCATGTCGCGCAGATAGTGCTCGGTGGGAAGCCGAAGCTTCGGCTCGTCCCACAACAGCAGGTGCACCAGCGCCCATGCCTCGCCGTAGAACTGCGGCGCGAGCCGCTCGGTCGTGTATTCACGGTCGTGCATGCTGACGCCGAGCACCCGCTCGATCGGCATCCAAACGCTGCGATCCGCGTCGAGCTGCGTGCCCGACGGATACTCGCCGATGAAGATCTGGTTCTTGCTGTTCATCCGGAACGAGCTGAAGAGTTCCGCATAGCCTTCGGTGAACCACGGCGGCATCTGCATCGTGGCCGTGCTGCGGTGGATGAAGTGCGTGTACTCGTGGAAGACCGCGACGCCCACGGACTCGAAAGCCATGTCGCCGTTGATGACGATGTAGTTGGCGAACTCGCGCTCCGCGAACAATCCCCCGAGCCCCGGCCGGAACGCCACGTAGTGCTGGAAGTCATCCTGGTCGAGTACGTAGATGTAGGTCGGCACGTCCGGCAGCGGGTCCGCGCCGTGTAGCAGCTCACCGACCGTGCCTGCGAACGCCTGCAGGCGCCGGGCGATGCCACGCGTGGTCGAGTCCGACAACGTGCTGTAGAGCTGGAAGTTACCGACGCTCATCATGCGCCAGTCGCTGCGCGCGGCGTTCGCCGCCGGCGCGCTCGCGATCAGCACGAGCGCAACCAGAGCCATCCATGGCCGTGTCAAGGCAGGCATCCCGTTCCCCCTTCTGGCCGCGTATCTCCCAGCGTGACCGGCGATGTTGCGGTCCGTCGTCGTGGCTACACTCAGTGCGCGGCCTTGAGGCTCGCCTCGCGCGCCGCACGGAACTCGCTGTCGGCGTACCACGCCGGCCAGTGCCTGTCGTCGGCGGCGCGACGACCGACGGCGTACAGCAGGCGCAGGTCCTCGAGCGAGCCGGACACATCCCAGCTCGCCTCGTACTCGTCGCTCGGCTTGTGGTAGCGGTTGGCGACATAGTCGCGCGACCAGGCCTCGACCCAGCCGGCCGGATGGTCGCGCGACTCGCTGCCGGCCTTGATGTAGACCGACGGCACGCCGGCCTTGGCGAAGTTGAAGTGGTCCGAGCGGAAGAAGTAGCCCTTCTCCGGCTGGCTGTCCGGACGCAGCACGCGCCCCTCGGCGGCCGCGGCCGCCTTCAGGTAGCCCTCAAGCTCGGAGGCGCCGTAGCCGAGCACCTCGACATCACGCGTGCGCCCGACCGGATCGAGCGCATCGAAGTTGACAACGGCTGCGGTGCGCGCGAGTGGATAGAGCGGGTTCTGCGCATAGTAGGCCGAGCCCAGCAGGCCCTGCTCCTCGGCGGTGACCGCGAGGAACACGACCGAGCGGTCGGGCCGGGCACCGGCCTTGAAGGCCTTCGCGACCTCGAGGATCGCGGCGATGCCGGTGGCGTTGTCGACCGCACCGTTGTAGATCGCATCGTTCTGCGGACCGACTGCGAGCGACTTGCCGAAATGATCCCAGTGCGCCATGTAGATGACGTACTCCTTCGGGTGGTGGGCGCCGGGCAGCACACCGACCACGTTCGCCGACTGTGCGCGACGCACAGCGTTGCGCACCGCGACGCTCGCGCTGACGCCCAGCGGCACCGCGTGGAACCCCTTCTGCGTGGCGGCCTGCTCCATCGCATCGAAGTCGCGGCCCGCCATCTTGAAGATGCGCCGCGCGGCATCCAGCTGCATCCAGCCCTCGATCGCGATGCGCCCGGCGTGGCCGTCCGCCGCGTCCGCCTCGATCAGCGCGCCGGTGTTGCTGTTGCGTACGACATCCCAGCCATAGGCGGCAGGGCCCGTCTGGTGGACGATCAGCGCGGCGTCCGCGCCCTGGCGCATCGCCTCCTCGAACTTGTAGGTCCAGCGGCCGTAGTAGGTCATCTTGCGACCCTTGAACAGCGACGCGTCGCGATAGCCCGGATCATTGACCAGGATCACGGCGGTCTTGCCGCGCATGTCGATGCCGGCATAGTCGTTCCAGCCGAACTCCGGCGCATTGATGCCGTGCCCGACGAAGACCAGTGGGCTGTCCAGGATCTCCGCCTGCGGCTGCACGCGCCGGGTCCAGACGACCATGTCATCGGCATAGGCGAGGCTCAATTCGGCGTCCCGGCCGCGCACCTTCAGTACCGCCGTCGGCAGCGCCGTGATCTCGACCAGCGGCACCGCCTGGCGGTAACCGGTGGGTCCCGGCTGCAGGCCGATCTGGCGAAACTGCGCCTCGATCCAGTCAAGGGTCTTCGGCTCGCCCGACTGGCCGGGCTTGCGGCCCTCGAAGGCGTCCGAGGCCAGGGTCGCGATCGAGGCGCGGTAGCCCGCATCGCTGATGGCGGCCGCCTCCGGGGCGGCCGCGTGCGCGGCCGCGGTCAGCACCAGCGCGGCGAACAGGCCGTAAAGCCGGGAAGTCAGGCGCATCGGAACTCCGGTAGGCGGGTCATGGTCTTAAGGATCGTTACTTCGGCCAATAGTGAAACGTCAGCAGCCCGATCGTAAGCCACGTCGCCGCCTGCGCGTACCAGCGCCAGGGCGTCTGGCGCAGCACCCCGAGGAAGGCGTAGGAGGAGATGAATGCAAGCGTCAGGAACAGCCCAAAGCTGGTCAGCAGCGAGCCATATTCCCGGCTCAGGGCCGGGTATTCGCCCCCCATCATCAGGAACACGGCCAGAACCATCGCAAGGCCGATGGAAATCGTCACCGCGGACCCCATAATGATGCCGATCAGGACCGCCAATGGGGTCATGACCGCCCCCGTGCGGCACCGCACTTGATCCAGATCCCCCCGCTCACTACGCTCGACACCATGAAATACCTCGAAATCGCGACGCACGACGCGCCGCCGGCGCCCTGCCGGCCGCTAGTCTAACCTCATGAACGATCCCCAGAATTCCCCGTCGCGCCCGCGGGCCGGCCTCGGCCTGCGCCTGGCCCTGCTGCTGCCCGCCCTCGCCGTCCTCGGCTTCCTGTTCACGGGGTCCTCCGGCAACCGCCCGGCGGCCGTTCCCGCGGCCCATCCGACCGCGACGGCCACCATCTCGCCCACCGACCGGCATCGCAAGGTCGCGCGCCTCGTCGGCGAGGTCATCGAACGATCCCATTACCGGCAGACCGTCCTCGACGACAAGATGTCGTCGCAGGTGTTCGACCGCTACCTCGAGTCGCTCGATGGCGGCCGCAGCTACTTCCTCGCCGGCGACATCACCGAGCTCGAGCAGTACCGCTACAAGCTCGGCGAGGCGATCCGCACCGGCAACGTCGAGCCGGCGTTCGTGATCTTCGCCCGCTTCCAGCAGCGCAACCGCGCCCAGATCGGCCGCGCGATCACCGAGCTCGAGAAGGAGCCGGACTTCACGCTCGACGAGAGCCTTGCCTACGACCGCGCCAAGGCGCCGTGGATCGCGACGCAGGCGGAGCTCGACGACCTGTGGCGCAAGCGCGTGAAGAACGACGCGCTGTCACTGATGCTCGCCAACAAGACCTGGGTGGAGGCGCGCGACGTCCTCAAGAAGCGCTACGAGCGCGTCCTCAAGCGCATCGACCAGGTGTCGAGCGACGACGTGTTCGAGAACTTCATGAACGCCTATGCGCACGTCTACGACCCGCACTCGAACTACTTCTCGCCGCGCGCCAGCGAGGAATACAACATCGCGATGAAGCTGTCCTACGTCGGCATCGGCGCGACGCTGCAGCTGATCGATGATCACGTGACGATCATGAACGTGATTCCGGGCGGCCCGGCGGCCGTCAGCGGTCAGATCAAGGCCAACGATCGCATCACCGGCGTCGGGCAGGGCAAGAACAGCGAGTTCGTCGACGTGGTCGGCTGGCGCCTGGACGACGTGGTGCAGCTGATTCGAGGACCCGCCGGAACGCTGGTCCGCCTGCAGGTGCTGCCGGCTGGCGCGACCCCTGGCGCCAAGGAGCCGGTGCTCGAATTCATGCGCAACAAGGTCACGTTGGAGGCGCAGGCGGCACAACGCAAGCCGACCCAGATGGTCACGCGCGGCGGACGCACGTTCAAGATCGGCGTCATCGACGTGCCCAGCTTCTATCAGGACTACGAGGCGAAGGTCGGCGGCGAGAAGGACTATCGCAGCACGACACGCGACGTCGCGCGCCTGATCGGCGAGCTCAAGGCCGAGAAGGTCGACGGGCTGATCATGGACCTGCGTGGCAACGGCGGTGGACACCTGTCGGAGGCCACCGGCCTTGTGGGCCTGTTCATCCACAAGGGTCCGGTCGTGCAGCTGCGTGAGGCGAGCGGCCGCATCGAGGTGCTCGACGACCCAGAGCCGGACCAGGTCTGGGACGGCCCGCTGGTCGTGCTGGTGGACCGCTCCAGCGCATCGGCGTCGGAAATCTTCTCGGCAGCGATCCAGGACTATGGCCGCGGTCTGATCGTCGGCCAGCAGACCTATGGCAAGGGCACGGTACAGAACCTGTATCCGCTCGATCGCTGGGCACTTGGCGCGAACGCAGGCTACGGCCAGCTGACCGTCACCATGGGCAAGTACTACCGGATCACCGGTGACAGCGTGCAGAACCGCGGCGTGATGCCCGAGATCGCACTGCCGTCGATGATCAGCACCGCCGAAGTCGGCGAGTCGACGCGCGACAGCGCGCTGCCATGGGACCAGATCCGTTCGGTCCAGTTCACCGCCGAGCAGGCGCTGCGCAGCGCGATCGACCCGGTCAACCGCGCGCATGCCGAGCGGATGCAGACCGACCCCGACCTCAAGGCGCTGGTTGGCGACGCCGATGCGGTGGAGAAGATGCGACTCGCCAAGACGGTGTCGCTGAACATGGTGGCTCGCAAGGCGGAGCGCGAACGCCTCGACGCCGAACGCCTGGAGAGAATCAACACCCGCCGGACGGCGCACACGCAGGTGCCGCTGAAGTCGCTCGAGGAACTGAAGGCCGACGATGAGCCGGATGCCAATCTCGCGGAGACCGCGCAGATCGTCACCGACCTGGAGCAGCAGCTCCTGCCACCTGCGCCGACGCGCGTGTCGCAGGCACCGAGCGCGGGCCGCGGACGTCGCTAAGACCCACCAGCGCCGGCATCGACCGTCAGCCGAGCAGCAGCTGGTGCAGGTCCCAGTAGTCCTCGGCCAGTACGTTGGCCTCCCGCACCGGCACAACCCCGCCCAGGTACGCGTACGCTGACGGCAGCGAGCGGTCCTGGGGAGTCGAGTCCGCCGGATGACGGTAGGCGGCGGCAGCGTGGATGAGTTCCGCGCGAGCCTTGAGCTCTTCGGAGACGTCACGGCGCGCCTTGACTGCTGCGATAGCGGCGGTGATCTCGGCCATCAGCGCCTCGCACTCGGCCCGAGATCCGTAGTGGGTCTCCTGGATCGTGCCCAGGCGCGCGACGCGCGCACGCTGCGCAAGCCCCAGTTCCGCGAGCTGCACGTACAGCAGCTGCGCATAGCCGATCAGCGCACCGTTGATCGCCCGCTGGCCGTCGAGGGACAGACCAACGAACTCCGGCCACGGTTCCTTCTCGATCGTCCGCTTGGCCTGCTTGAGATCCTCGAGCGCCCGCCGCGCCGCGCCGACCTGAGCTGCCTGCCGGGTCGCCCCCTCCTGCAGCGCACGTCGCCGGAAGTAGTGCCACAGACCCTGTGACGCGGCCAGGCGCGCCTTCAGCGCCCCCTCCGCCTGCAGCTCCGCCTCGAGCGTCTGGTTGGCCTCGGCCAGGCGCTCTGCGGCGAGCTCCAGGCGCGCCTTGCGCTCCTCGTGGAACTGCACCAGCTGCCGCTTGCGCTCGCGATCCTCCTGCTGACGCTTGAGCTCCGATACGAACTGCGCCAGCTGCAAGTAGCAGGCGCGCCACAGGCCGCGCAGCTGGTAGTGGGCGAGCACCCCGAAGCCGAGCTCGGGGTTGCCGAGCAGAGTCTCGAGCGACTCGAGCTCGTCGCGAGCGCGTTGCGTCGCGGCGGTCTGCTGCTTGAGCTTGTCGCCGAGCTGGTAGAGGTCGTCATCGAGATTGGCGAGCTCCTTCTTGAGCTCGGCGCGGTTCCAGTAGAGCTTGAGCAGTCGCTCCTGCTCCTCGGATGGACGCCGGCTGCCGCCCAGCAGGGGCTGCGCGAGGGCCGAGATCTTGTCGCCGAGTGTCATGCTGGCATCTCTGCGCGTCACGCGGCCCTCAGGGCGCGGCGGCACCGAAGCGGTGGCCGCGGTCGACGCAGTATTCCAGCCACTTGTTCAGCATGACGTTGCGCGACCAGCGCGCGTCGAGCCCGTCGCCGTCGACCGGGCGGGACGTCCCACGGCCGGCGCTGGCGGCAACGCCATGCGCCTCGGCCACGCGCGCATCGTGGTAGATCCGCACCGCGAGGTCGGGCGCATCGGGAAACTCGTCACCGCCGCCGAAGGCATAGGTCAGCTGCAGCATCGTGGTGTACGGGCCTCGCTCCAGCACGTCCAGCCGCAGCTCGCAGTCGGCCACCGGGCGCGAGTGCAGCGAGCCGTTGAGCGCGCGCAGGTCACCCGCCAGCCAGCCGAGGCGGATGAAGTTGCTCTCGTACAGCGTCATCAGCCCGACGAAGCTGCCGGGTCGGGCACGCCACGAGACGGCGCAGAGTTGGTCACCGAGCATGGCCGGAATATATCACAGGGCTTTTTCGGTCCCGGCACACCGGTGGCGAATGCGAACCGACGCACGCTCCCGCGGCGTGGGAGCAGAACTGCATCACACGACGCCTCACGGGTGAAGGCGGCGCTGAATGCCGGCGGAGTGCACGATACGGCTGCCAATCTCCTCGACCGAGCAGTGGGTGGTGTCGAGGAACGGGATCGACATCCGCCGGAACAGCGCCTCCGCCTGGCGCACTTCGAAGGCGACCTGCTGCGCAGACGCGTAGCGACTATCGGGGCGGCGCTCGTTGCGGATCTGCCGCAGCCGCTCCGGCTCGATCGTCAGGCCGTAGAGCTTCTGCCGATGCGTCGCGAGTATCGACGGCAGGCGTACGGACTCCAGGTCGTCTTCGGTCAGCGGGTAATTGGCCGCGTGCACGCCGTACTGCAGCGCCATATACAGGCAAGTCGGTGTCTTTCCGGAGCGCGACACGCCGACGAGGATCACGTCGGCCTTGTCGTAGTCGCGCGTGTGCCCGCCGTCGTCGTTGGCGAGCGCGAAGTTGGTCGCGTTGATGCGCGCGGCGTAGACCTCCGCGTTGGCCATGCCGTGCGCGCGCCCGGCTGCGTGCGAGCTGAGGACGCCCAGGGCGGATTCGAGGGCGCCGAGGAAGGCGTCGAAAAAGTCCAGGAACACCGCGGTCGACGCCTTTACCTCGTCGCGCAGGTCTTCCTGGATCAGCGTGCTGAAGACGATCGCCGGCAAGCCGTCGGCCGCGGTCGCGGCATTGATCTGCTCGCGCGCCTCGACCGCCCGCGCCACCGAGGAGATGAACGGCAGCGTCACGGTGCGAAAGCTCAGCCCCTCGAACTGGGTCAGCAAGCTGTGCCCCATGGTCTCGGCGGTGACCCCGGTCTGGTCCGACACGAAGAAGACGGTGCGTTGCGACACGGGCGAGCCTGCAGCGGCCTACGGGTCCCCAGTGTAGCCCGACGACGCCCGCCTGCCGCCGGCGCCAGTCCAAAAAGCCGGCTGGACTGACGGATTCATCCGGATCCGGCACAATTCGCACGGCCCCACCCAAGGACGCACGCGTGAACAGCTATCTGCTCCCATTCGAACAACTCGGCATGCGCGACGTCGAGCGCGTCGGCGGCAAGAACGCGTCGATCGGCGAGATGATCGGAAACCTCGCCCGGCTAGGCGTGCGCGTACCGGGCGGCTTCGCGACCACGGCCGACGCCTTCCGCGAATTCCTCGCCCAGGGCGGGCTTGCCGACCGGATCAAGACGGCGCTCGCGAGCCTCGATGTGGACGACATCGCGAAGCTCACCACGACCGGCGCGCAGATCCGGCAGTGGATGCTGTCGACCCCGTTCCCGCCAGCGCTGGAGCACGCCGTCGTCGCCGCCTGGCAGGCAATGGGCGGCGAGTCGATCGCGGTCGCAGTGCGCTCCTCGGCCACCGCCGAGGATCTTCCGGAGGCGTCCTTTGCCGGCCAGCAGGAGACTTTTCTGAACGTCCGCGGCCGCGAAGCGCTGCTGCGCTGCATGCACGAGGTGTATGCCTCGCTGTTCAACGACCGCGCGATCGCCTATCGCGTGCACCAGGGCTTCGAGCACTCGCTGGTGGCGCTGTCGGTCGGCATCCAGCACATGGTGCGCAGCGACCTCGGTGCCAGCGGCGTGATGTTCACGCTGGACACCGACTCCGGTTTTCGCGACGTGGTCTTCATCACCGCGTCCTACGGCCTGGGCGAGACGGTCGTGCAGGGCGCCGTGAACCCTGACGAGTTCTATGTCTATAAGCCGGCGCTGGCCGCCGGTCGTCCGGCGATCGTGCGCCGCAACCTCGGCAGCAAGGCCATCAAGATGGTCTACGCCGCCGACGGCGAGTCGACCCACGGCCGGCGCGTCGAGACGGTGGACGTGGCCAGCGCCGACCGCAGTCGCTTCTCGCTCAACGATGCCGACATCGAGGCACTGGCGCGCCAGGCGCTGCTGATCGAGAAGCACTACGGCTGCCCGATGGACATCGAGTGGGGCAAGGACGGCAACGACGGCAGCATCTACGTGCTACAGGCCCGCCCGGAGACCGTACAGAGCCGGACCGGCCGCTCGATCCAACGCTTCACGCTCACGAGCCGCTCGGACGTCATCACCTCGGGCCGTGCCATCGGCAGTCGCATCGGCAGCGGCCCCGCCCGGCTGATCAAGGACGTGCGCGAGATGTCGCGCGTGCAGACCGGCGACGTACTCGTGGCCGACATGACCGACCCGGACTGGGAGCCGGTCATGAAGCGTGCCTCGGCGATCGTCACCAACCGCGGCGGCAGGACCTGCCATGCCGCGATCATCGCGCGCGAACTGGGGATCCCCGCCGTGGTCGGCTGCGGCGACGCGACCAGCACCATCAAGGAAGGCCGCGAGATCACCGTCTCATGCGCCGAGGGCGACACCGGCTTCATCTACGCCGGCCAGCTGGACTTCGAGAAGCGCCAGATCGAGCTCGACGCGCTGCCCAAGCCGCCGGTGCGCATCATGATGAACGTCGGTAACCCCGACCGGGCATTCGACTTCGCCGGCATCCCCAACGGCGGTGTGGGCCTTGCCCGCCTCGAGTTCATCATCAACCGCATGATTGGCGTCCACCCGCGCGCGCTGCTGGACTTCGACCGCCTCGACCCCGCGCTGCAGGAGACGATCCGCCACCAGATGGCCGGCTACGCAGATCCCGTCTCGTTCTTCGTCGACAAGTTGTGCGAGGGCATCGCCCAGATCGCCTGCGCGTTCGCGCCGGAGCCGGTCATCGTCCGGCTGTCGGACTTCAAGTCGAACGAGTACGCGAACCTGATCGGCGGCAAGCTGTACGAGCCGCACGAGGAGAACCCGATGCTCGGCTTTCGCGGCGCGGCCCGCTACGTCGACGAGACGTTCCGACCCTGCTTCGAACTCGAATGCCGGGCGCTCAAGCGCGTGCGCAACGAGATGGGCCTCACCAACGTGCAGATCATGGTGCCGTTCGTGCGCACGTTGCGGGAGGCCGAGCAGGTCACCGGGCTCTTGGCCGACAACGGCCTCGCCCGGGGCGTGAACGGCCTGCAGGTCATCATGATGTGCGAGCTGCCCACCAACGCGCTGCTCGCCGCCGAGTACCTGCAGTACTTCGACGGCATGTCGATCGGCTCCAACGACATGACGCAGCTTGTGCTGGGACTCGACCGCGACTCCGGCATCGTCGCCAAGCACTTCGACGAGCGCGATCCGGCGGTCAAGAAGATCATGGCGATGGCGATCCGCGCCTGCCGCGACGCCGGCAAATACATCGGCATCTGCGGCCAGGGTCCGTCGGACCATCCGGAGCTTGCACGCTGGCTGGTCGACCAGGGCATCTCCAGCATCTCGCTCAACCCCGACACCGTGCTCGAGACCTGGCTGTTCCTCGCCGAAAAGCCCGTCGGCTGAGCCGGCGCGGCCGGGTAGGCGCGCAGCGCCCGGCTGCGCATGCCCGTCAGCCCAGCGCGGCCCGCGCCAGCTCCCAGTTGGCCCCGTCGAACGGCCTTATCTCGAGGGCGCTCACCGTGCCAGGCTGCAGGCAGCGCGCGTGCACGCTGATCGAGTCGGGGTGCGAGCGCGGCACGTAGAATGACTTGATGCCGCAGTGCCGGCAGAAATAATGACGCGCCGCGCCGGTGCCGAAGCGGTACTCGGCCAGCTCGCCCTCGCCCTGCAGCAGCCGGAACCTCTCGCGCGGCACGATCAGGTGCAGGTAGCCGGTCATGCGGCAGATCGAGCAGTTGCACTCCAGCACCGACAGGCGCTCAGGCGCCTCGACCTCGAACGCGACACGTCCGCAATGACAGCCGCCGCGGTGAACCACGTTCGTCGTCTCGTCCATCCTGTACCCCCCTGGTCCGCCCGCGCGGGGCCTTGCCAACGCCAGATTCGCCAGTCAAATCTGCCACCGCCGGCCCGCGGCCGCGCGCCGCGTCAGCGGCGGTCGTCCGCTGCGCCGCGCGCCGCGAGCACCGCGTAGGTCCGGCCACCCGCGCGCTCGACGAGTCCTACGATCCGCAGACTGCCGTAACCTTTAGGCAGCGTCACCGGCGCCTGCACCGGCAAGGCCTTCGAGTAGCCGAGGTAGCCCAGCCAGCGCTTGGCGTCCCAGCGCACGTGATCGGGGACCAGCCACACCAGCCGTGCGCCCTGCTCGACCGCGGCGCGGCCGGCCGCGGCCTCCTCCGCTCCACCCTCGAGGCTACCCAGGGTCCGCTCGCGCGGCAGGTAGAGGTGCGACAGCGCGACCGTCGTCTCGTCCGGCTGCAGCAGCACCAGTCCCGCATTCCCCGCCACGCCGCGAATGCGCATCGCCGTGTCCTCGAGGCTCAGCCAGCCATTCAGGCGCAGGTACAGCGGCCCAAGCACCAGCGTCAGGATCAGCACCATTGCCAGCGCCAGGCGCGGCAGATCGAACGCCGTGGGCGTGACCGCGCGCAGCGCGAACACGATCGCCGCCACCGCGGCACCGAGCGCGACACCGCCGGAGAACCACTCGAACACGCCACGCCCGGCCGGCGCCCAGCACGCGGCCGCCGCGAGCATGCCCAGGGTGAGCGCGAGCACCACCATCGCCATCGCCGTTAGCCTGAAGGCCAGCCGGTCCAGCCGGTCCGGTCCGGCACGTTGCAGATCCGCGACGTACAGGCCCAGCAACAGGGCGAACCCGAGCAGCGGTGGCGTGTAGTAGACCCCGCGCGCGGTGGCCGCGAACGACAGCAGGATCGTCGCCGGCACGATCGCGCCGGCGGCCAGGCGCCACGCGGTGCCGTCCGCGGCACGCAGGCGCGTCAGCGCCCGCCGAACCGCGGCCAGCGCGACAAACGTCCACGGCAGCAGGTACAACGGCAGTTCGAGCAGGTACTTCGCCGGCGAGTTCGCGTGCCCGGTCGAGTACGCGTGTGCCTGCGGCGCATCGATCGCGACGACGCGGCCGACGAGGTTGTACCAGAACAGCACCCGCAGGGCCTCGGGCCCGCCGGGGCGACGTGACACCGCCCAGACCCAGGCGAGGATCGCGAGCGCGAGCAGTGGCAGGCCGGCCCACAGCGCGGGGCGGACCATCTCGCGCCAGCGCCGTTCACTGACGAGGACGGTCAGCATCGCGAACACCGGCACCATCCAGCCGGCGAATCCCTTGGCGAAGAACGCGAGCGCGAGCCCCGCATACAACGCAAGGTAGCCGCGCACGCGATCAGGGGACTCGCGCGCCACCAGGCCGCGATGCGCGCCGTACAGTGCGAGCGCGACGCCGCCGATCAACGGCGCGTCGGTCGCGAGCCAGATCAGCCCTTGATACAGCTGCAGCATCGTGACCACCGCGACGCCGGCAGCGAAGCCCGCGGCGCGTCCCGCGGCGCGGGTGGCGAGCGCGGCGATCGAGCCCAGCGCCAGGAGCGCGTAGAGCAGGTTCGGCAGGCGCGTGACGCCCGCTGACGCACCCAGTGCCGCGACCGCACCGCCACCCAGCCAGTACAGCAGCGGCGGCTTCTCGGCGAAAGGACGACCGGCGAGTTCCGGCAGCGACTTGTCGGCCTGCGTGGCCATGGCGATGACGAGGCTCGCCTCGCGCGGCTCGTCGGGCGTGTAGTAGACGCGGGCGAACAGGCCGACCCACAGTACCGGCAGCAGCAGCCACAGCAGCCGCGCCAGCGGCAGCCCCTTCACGGCGTGGGACGCAGGAACGTGGCGCGGTAGTGCTGCAGCTCGCGAATGGAGTCGCGCACGTCGTCCAGCGCCTGGTGGCTATCCCCCTTGGTGACGCCCGCGAGGACGCCCGGCGCCCAGCGCCGTGCCAGCTCCTTGACCGTGCTGACGTCGAGGTTGCGGTAGTGGAAATAGCGCTCGAGCGCCGGCATCGAGCGGGCGAGGAACCGCCGATCCTGGCAGATGCTGTTACCGCACATCGGCGAGACGCCCTTGGGGACCCAGTGCTGTAGGAACTCGATGGTCGCCTGCTCGGCATCCGCCTCGCCAACCCGGCTGGCACGGACGCGATCGGTGAGTCCGCTCGCGCCGTGGGTGCGCACGTTCCACGCGTCCATCCGGCCGAGCGCCTCCTCGTCCTGGTAGACCGCGATGACCGGCCCTTCGGCGAGCAGCTTGAGGTCGCGATCGGTCACGATCGTCGCGATCTCGATGATGCGATCCGAGTCCGGGTTGAGCCCGGTCATCTCGAGGTCGATCCAGGCCAGGTTGTCGGGGTGCTTGGACATGGGTTGTTGCTGGCCATTCTAGCAGAGGCTAGAGTGCGGCCAGTTTTCAAGAAGGTCCGGATGCACCCGCTCACGATCAGTTTCCTCGCCGCGCTCGGGGCCATGGTAGCCGTGCGCTGGTGGCTGGCGACCCGGCAGCTCGCGGCCCTCGCCCGCCACCGCGGCGAGGTGCCGGCCGCGTTCGCGGCGACGATCTCGGCAGCCGACCACGTGCGGGCGGCCGACTACACGGCCGAAAAGCTGCGTCTGTCGCGCCTGGAGCTGCTGCTCGACGCCACGGTGCTGTGGGGGGTCACCCTCGGCGGCGGCTTCGCCTGGCTGGACGGCGCAATCGGCGCTTTGGGCATCGGCGCCCTGTGGAGCGGGGTCGCGACGCTGGTGCTGCTGGCCCTCGCAACCTCGGTCCTGGGGCTGCCGCTGGACCTGTACCGGACCTTCGGAATCGAGGCGCGCTACGGCTTCAACCGCACCGGACCTGCGCTGTACTTGACGGACCTGCTGCGCTCGCTGGTGCTCGGGCTCGTGCTCGGCGTGCCGCTGGTCGCGCTGCTGCTGGTGCTGATGCGTGCCGCGGGGTCGCTGTGGTGGCTGTACGCCTGGGCGGCCTGGGTCGCATTCGGCCTTGCGCTGAGCTTCCTGTGGCCGCGCTTCATCGCGCCGCTGTTCAATACCTTCCGGCCGCTCGCGCCCGGCCCGCTGCTCGAGGCCGTCGAGCGCGTGATGACCCGCTGCGGCTACTCGAGCGAGGGCGTCTCGGTGATGGACGGCTCGCGCCGCTCGAGCCACGGCAACGCGTACTTCACCGGCTTCGGCCGCCACAAGCGGATCGTGCTATTCGACACGCTGGTGGAGCGACTCGACGCCACCGAGGTCGAGGCCGTGCTCGCCCACGAACTGGGCCACTACCGCCTGCACCACATCCGCCAGCGACTGGCGCTGAGCTTCGGCGCGGCACTGGTGGGCTTCGCCGTGCTCGGGTTCGCCGCGAGCCAGACCGGCTTCTATCTCGCCCTTGGCGTCCCGACGCCCTCGGCACACGCGGCGCTGGCACTGTTTGCGCTGGTCGTGCCGGTCTACGCGTTCTGGCTCGCGCCGCTGGGCAGCTGGTGGTCACGCCGGCACGAATACGAGGCTGACCGCTTCGCGAGCAGCCATGCGAGCGGCGCCTCGCTCGCAAGCGCGCTGGTGAAGCTGTATCGCGACAACGCCTCGACGCTGACGCCGGATCCGCTGTATTCGGGCTGGCATGACTCGCATCCCCCGGCGCTGGCGCGTATCGCCGCGCTCGAGCGGAGCACCTGAGTGGGCCGGCCGCGCGAGTCGCGCGAGCCGATCCCGCCACTGTCCACCGGCCGCGTGGTCGCAAGCCACGGACGCGAACTGAAGGTCACGGGGTCCGACGGCACGCGCCTGTCGTGCAGGCTGCACGGCCGCAAGCTTGAGGCCGTCTGCGGCGACGAGGTGCGCTATGGCCATCCGACGCCGGGGGATGCGCATGCGACGGTCTACGAGATCCTGCCACGACGCAGGACGCTGTCGCGCCTCACCGGGCTCGGCCGCAGTGAAGCGGTGGTCGCGAACCTGACCCAGCTGGTGGCGGTCGCCGCCACCATTCCCGCGCCCGACTGGTTCGTCATCGACCGCTACCTCGCGGGTGCCGCGTGGGCCGGTGTCACCGCACTGATCACGTTCAACAAGTGCGAGCTGGGCGTCACGCCCGAGAGCGCCGCCGAACTGGCAGGCTACGCCGCGATCGGCTATCAGGTGGTGCGCTGCTCGACCCGCGCCGAGCCCGGCATCGGCGCTCTGGTGCAGCACCTGGCGGGCCAGACCA
Source organism: Pseudomonadota bacterium (assembly GCA_025356815.1). GTDB lineage: Bacteria > Pseudomonadota > Gammaproteobacteria > Steroidobacterales > Steroidobacteraceae > CAIKZZ01. The sequence goes on along the minus strand of JANXQL010000040.1, from coordinate 6,415 downwards.
GCGTGCTGGTCGGTCAGTCGGGCACCGGCAAGTCGAGCCTGCTGAATGCACTCGCGCCCGAGGCGCGCGCGATCACCCAGGAAATCTCCGTTGCCACGGAGGAAGGTCGCCACACGACGACGCACGCGGCACTGCACGTGCTTGCAAGCGGCGGCGACCTGATCGATTCACCGGGCGTGCGCGACTACGCTCCGCCACTACCGCAGGTGCGCGACATCGGCTCGGGGTTCCTTGAGATCGCAGCGGCCGCCCAAGGCTGCAAGTTCCAGGACTGCTTGCACGACACGGAGCCCGGCTGCCAGGTGCGGCGCGAGGTCGAGGCCGGCGCGATCCGTCGGCGGCGGTTCGACAGCTACCGGCACCTCGTCTCGGTGGGCCGGGAATTCGACGCGCGCTTCCCGGAGCGCCGACGGCCGCCGGCGAGGGTCAGATGAGGCGCTGACGGCCCGCGAGCGCGTGTGCAAGCGTGCCGCCGTCGACATACTCCAGTTCGCCGCCGACCGGCACGCCGTGCGCGATTCGACTGGCGCGGATGCCACGACGGCTGGCGATCTCGCCGAGGAAATGCGCGGTCGCGTCGCCCTCGACGGTCGGATTGGTGGCGAGGATCAGCTCGCGCACGCTGCCGTCGGCGAGCAGCGCCTCCAGCTGGCCGACGCCGAGTTCCTCCGGCCCCACGCCGTCGAGCGGCGAGAGGTGACCCATCAGCACGAAGTAGCGCCCGCGAAAGCCACCGGACTGCTCGACCGCGACGACATCGGCCGGTGACTCGACCACGCAGACGAGCGCGGGATCGCGCTGCGGGCTTGCGCAGATCGGGCAGATCTCGACGTCCGACAGCATGCGGCAGCGGCTGCAGTGGCCAATGGAACTGACCGCGGTGGCGAGCGTGCGGCTGATCTCCAGCGCTCCCTCGCGGTCACGCTCGAGCAGGTGGAACGCCATGCGTTGTGCGGTCTTGGGGCCCACGCCGGGCAACCGGCGTAGCGCCGCGATCAGCTGCGCGAGGGCCGGGGAATAGTTCACGTGTCAGAACGGCATCTTCATGCCGGGCGGCAGCTTCATGCCGCCCATCAACCCCGCCAGCCGCTGCTGCGAAGTCGCCTCGACCTTGCGCACGGCATCGTTGAAGGCCGCCGTGCACAGGTCCTCGAGCATCTCGCGGTCGTCGCCTGCGACCGACGGGTCGATCGTGACTCGGCTGACCTCGTGCTTGCCGCTCATGACGACCTTGACCATGCCGCCGCCGGCCTCGCCGGTGACTTCCATGCGGGCAAGCTCTTCCTGCGCCTTGGCGAGGTTGGCCTGCATCTGCTGGGCCTGGCGCATCATGTTGCCGATTCCACCTTTCATGGTCCGATCCTCGAGTTCAACGGTTGGGCTTGACGGAGTCCGCAGCGACGCTCGCACCGAAGCGCTCGCGCAGCGCGCGCACCGTCGGATCCGCCTCGAGCGCGACCCGCGCAGTGGCAAGCTCTGCCTCGGCGGCGCGTGCCTCGCGCCGCGCCGGCGTGTCGGCCCCCTCGGTGTCGGCATCTGCCGGGGCCTCCTCGCGCTCGAGGATGACCCGCGTCGGCGTACCACGCTGCCGGCTCAACGCCTGCGCGAGCCGCTCCTCGATCTGGGGCGTACGCATCAGCTCGCTGCGCCGGTCCAGGCGCAGCCGAATCACGCCGGCTTCCTCGCCGAGCCAGAGGCAGTTCGCCGCCAGCTGACGGGCGGCACCGGTCAGGTCGAGTTGCTGCAACAGGCTCGGCCAGTCGGACGGCGCCGCAGCCGTGCCCGGCAGGGTCGTCGACGCCAGTGCGGGCGGCGCGGGCGCCACCGCCGAGGCAGGCCCCGCGGCGGCCGGCGCAGGCCGCGCCGGCGGGGCCGGACGCACCGCGCCGCCGGGCAGCGGCGCGGCAGGCGCAGGCGCGGGCACGGGCCCTGCGGGGCGGAACGCAAGCATGCGCAACAGCGTCATCTCGAATCCAGTGCGCGACTCCGGCGCCAGGCCAAGGTCGCGGCGACCCATCAGCGCGATCTGGTAATACAGCTGCAACTCGTCCGCGCCGAGGCGCGCCGCCTGCGCGGCGAGCCAGCTGGCATCGTACAGGTCGCCGGCACTGCCCGGGACGACCTGCTCGAGCGCGAGGCGCTGGAAGACGGCGGCGAGTTCGACCAGCACCTGGTCGTAGTCCGGCGCCTGCTCGTCGAGCGCGGTGAGGATGGCGATCACGCCGACGGCGTCGCCGGCGGCGAGGCATTCGACCAGTCGCAGTACATGGCTGCGATCGATGGTGCCGAGCATCGAGCGCACGTCGGCCTCGCCGACCCTGCCGCCACCGAAGGCGAGCGCCTGGTCGAGCAGCGAGAGCGCATCACGCAGCGAGCCGTCCGCGGCGCGCGCGATCAGCGGCAGCGCCGCGGCCTCGGTCTCGACCTTTTCCGCCGCGAGAATCATCGCCAGCCGGTCGACGATCAGCCCCGGCGGCAGGCGCTTGAGGTGAAATTGCAGGCAGCGCGATACGACGGTGATCGGCAGCTTCTGCGGATCGGTCGTGGCCAGCAGGAACTTGACGTGCGGCGGCGGCTCCTCGAGCGTCTTGAGGAACGCGTTGAAGGAGTGGCCCGAAAGCATGTGCACCTCGTCGATGAGGTACACCTTGTAGCGGCCGCGCGCCGGGGCGTATTGGACGTTCTCGAGCAGGTCGCGGGTATCCTCGACCTTCGAGCGGGAGGCCGCGTCGACCTCGATCAGGTCGACGAATCGACCCTCGTCGATTTCGCGGCAGGCGTCGCACTTGCCGCACGGCGTCGAGGTCGGGCCGCTCTCGCAGTTGAGGGCCTTGGCAAGCAGACGCGCGATCGTCGTCTTGCCGACGCCGCGAGTGCCGGTGAACAGGAACGCGTGATGGACGCGCCCGGCGTCGAGGGCGTTGGCGAGCGCGCGCACCGCGTGTTCCTGACCGACCAGCTCGGTGAAGGTGCGCGGACGCCACTTGCGGGCGAGGACGAGGTAACTCACGTGGTCGCTGCCAGCCGCCGTTCGGAGAGGGAGGCGGCCCGCGCCAGCGACCCTCCGGCACCCGATCGCACCGCTACCGCTGCTCCCTTCCGGGCCTGACGGGGTTTACGGCTGATCGTCGCGGAGGAACCGACGCGGGCCACCATTGAAACAGTTTGCCACTTCTGTGCCCGCGACCGTCGCCGGCGTGGACCCGACCCGGGCGTTGCCGGGGCCGCGCGAAGTTACACGGGGGCCCTGCGAGCGTCAATTCGGCGACGTGCCCGCTGCGAGATGGAACCGGTAGCGCAGCGCCAGCTGCAGCTGGTTGTCGGACGAACGCGGCTCGACTCCGAGGTCCTCGCGCGGTGCGAACAGGCTGCGCACGTGCAGCCATTCGGCAACGACCTCCCACCGCTCACCCAGCCGCTCGGTCCAGGCGACCGTCAGCGCATGGCCCGCGTCGTCGTAGGCGTATTCGCTCCAGAAGCCGCGGTCCTGCCGGGTCATGAAATGATCGTAGCGAACCGACAGGCGGTGCGGGCCGCGCTCATAGCTGGCAAGCCCGAACCAGGCCTCGAGGCGCATCTCGAACTGGTAAGGCCCAGCGGAGTCCGGCCCGACGTAGGTCTTGCCCTCCATGTGCTGGGCCAGCAGCGTCAGATTCTCTGTCGGCTCGTAGCGCACGCCGATGTTGCTGAAGCGGGTCTCCCAGGCGTAGTCCCCGCCCTTGTTGGACGCGCCGGGATCCGCCCGGTTGTCGTAGTGCAGCGCGCGGACCTCGAGCGTCTCGCCGTGGCGCCAGCTCACGCCTGCGTAGTAGCCGGGCCGGCGGTCGATTTCGTAGTACAGGTCGGTGCGCGGCCGGCCCAGGCCGCTGAACAGCAGTGAGGGCCGATCGGTGAGGGCCCAGCCGCGGTCGGCGATGATCGCGCCGGCCGGGTCGTTCCAGCCGTAGACGCCGCCCACGACGGCGAGGTCGCCGTCGTAGCCCTGCGAGGCGCCGAGCCAGCGTGCCTCGAACTCGGTGCCGACGATCCGGAACTCCTCGCCCACCCAAGTGTTGATGGCCGACGCGCTCAGCGTATAGGGACTGGTCCAGCCGGCTCGGCGGTGCTCCAGCGACACGGGCGGGTAGAACGCGCCGGTCCGCAGACGGTAGCGGACCGGATGGGTCGGGAACGGTCGCCAGTCGACGTAGGCCTCCGACAGACCAAGCGAATTCTTGTCGCCGTCGCCGTAGGCCTCCGCGACCGCGTTCGCAGTCAGCGTATCGGTCAGGCGGTAGCGAACGGACGCCATCAGGCGCCCGAGCTGCAGCCCGTCGTGGTTTTCATCGAAGCGCGTCCGCCCGAGGCCGCCGTCCAGGAACGAGGGGGTCGCGTCCGCGTAGACCGCGCGCAGATCCACGAGCCCGGTCAGTTGCAGGCGATCGCCGGCGAGCGCCGGCGTCGCGGTCACGGCCAGCAAGCCCAGTACCACAAGGTAATCGCTGCGCATCAGTAGCCGTCCCAGTCGATGCGGCCGGGCCGCGGTGAGGGATTGCGCCGCAGCGGCTGCAGCAAGCGCAGCGTGAGCGTCTGCGGGCCGTCCGCACCCACCGCGAGCGTCGCGGTCAGGGTGCCGCCGCCGTCGTTGATGCGGGGGCCCCAGGCGCTCACGCGATAGGTCCCGGCCGGCAGCGACGGGATGTGCGCCGCGCCGCTCGCGTCGGTGGACCCGTGGAACGGCGAGTCGGTCACCAGGATGTAACCGACCATCTCGTCGTGAATGTTGCAGCCCAGTACGACCAGGCCGGGCTGGCCGAACGCCACCGGCGAGTGCGCCACGCCCTTGTACAGCGGTAGCTGGAAGCGCTTGGGCGCGGAAAAGGAATAGACCTGGTGGCTGACGCTGTCGGAGTTGGGGAACTCGACCTCGCTACCGGTCTCGACCACCAGCACCTCGGGGACGAAGCGCCGGTTGAGCTGGTCCATCTTGGCACTGTGGCGCCCGGAAGGGCGCACGACACCGGCGGGCGCCTCGAGCACGATCGCGACGCCGCTCACGGGCGTCCCCTCGCGGGACAGCACCTGCACGCGCACGTCGCCTGCGAGCGCGGTCGCAGCGGACAGCAGGCCCGCAAGACACGCCCACCCCAGACGCACGCCACCCGGGCGACATTGCCTCACGAGTGGCTTGGCAGTGAATGTCATGGCCGCAGTATAGAGGCCGTGAGAGCTGAATCTCGTACGCGAATTGCGCTGCAGGTCACGGATTTTAAACGAGTATCACGCCCCGCCAGCGAAACCGAGAACTGCGGCGGAGGGGGTCAGATCGGCCCGATCCCGTCAGCCGCACAGTGCTCCGCGAGAAACTTGGCATGGCTCGGCATGAAGTTCACGCACTTCTGGATGACGCTGCGCACGTCGCTGGTGTAGCGGCCCAGTTCATCGGCTGTTAGCGCGTCGACCAGCGGGTGATAGCTCTGCGGCCGGATGCCCTGCCCGATCATGATCTGGGTCCAGCTCGCCGCGCCGAACAACTCGGCGCCGTCGCGATGGACGCGGCCGGCCGCCGAGAACAGGTCGATCTTGTGCTGCAGCGTCGGCGGAATCGCCATGTGGCGACAGCAATTCCAGAAGTCCGAATCCGTCCGCCCCGTGGCCTTGTAGTGCAACACGAGTACGTCACGTATGCGCTCGTACTCGAACTGCGTCTGGCGGTTGTATTCATCGATATCGGCCTGGTGGAATGCGGCCGTCGGAAACAGGCTGATGATCCGGTTCACCGCGGTCTGAATCAGGTGGATGTTCGTGGATTCGAGCGGTTCGAAGCAGCCGCTCGACAGGCCCACGGCGACGCAGTTCTTGACCCAGGCCTCGCGGCGTCGCCCCGGCACGAAGGGAACGCAGCGGGGATCGGCGAGCGGCTCCGCGTCCAGGTTCCCCATCAGGATCGAGGTGGCCTCGTCCTCGCTCATCGAGCGGCTGCAGAAGACGTGCCCATTGCCAGTCCGATGCTGCAGCGGGATCCGCCACTGCCAGCCGGCCGCATGCGCCGTCGCACGCGTATACGGCGCCATCTGCTCCACCGGGGCGCACGACACTGCGATCTCGCGATCACACGGCAGCCACTGCGACCAGTCCTCAAAGGGCACGCCCATGGCGGCGCCGATCAGCAGCGCGCCAATCCCGGAGCAGTCGATGAAGAAGTCGCCGGCGATGCGCTCGCCAGCGGCAAGCAGGAGCGAGTCAATGAAGCCGTCGTCGCGGCGGCTGACCTCGACGATCCGACCCTCGATGTGCACGACCCCGCGCGCTTGCGCCTGGCGACGAAGGTAGTGCGCGTACGGGCCGGCATCGACATGGAAGGCGTTTGGAATGTCAGCCAGCGGCGAGCCCGCCATCTCCGGTCGCCCACGCATGTACTTCGACTGCAGGGCCG
>JANXQL010000035.1 GCA_025356815.1 Pseudomonadota bacterium | reverse complement strand
GAGTCGTTGTACAGGATCAGCGTCTTGCCCGCGTACTGCGAGAAGTCGATGATCACGTCGGCCCGCTCGGCGGGGCCGAGCCACAGGCTGCGCTCGAGCACGTTGAGCACCGTCACGGAGCGCTTGTTGTACTCGTAGTCGATCGGCGTTGCCGGGATGACGACTGCCTGCTGGAACAGGCCGCCCTCGTTGCCGATGCGGATGATGTCGGGGCCGATCGTGGCCGGATCCGGTACGCCGCCCGGGCGGTTGTCCGCCGAACCCCAGCCAGTGCCCATCAGGCCGCCGGCGCAGGGGAAGGAAGTCGGGTAGTAAACGCTCGTCTCGGTCCAGCCCGCCTTCACGACGAGACCGTTCGCGTTCGTGTTGCCCGGCATCTGGCCAGCGGTGACGCCATCCGGGCAGGAATAGGTGACCGCGGTCGGCCCGTTGGGGCTCGTGAACGGCACCATCTTCACTTCGGTGTTCGGGACGCCGGAGGAACTGGTCTGCGCCGTATCGGCGACGAACAGGCTCAGGTTGAGCATGCGGTCATTGCCGACGCCCAGGATCCTAAAGCGATAGGCCGCCGGGTTGACGGTCATCGTCGGATACGCCATGCCGTTGATGATCGGCGTGTCCATGAAAGACTCAGGCGTGGTCGAGACGTTGCCGTACTCGCCGCTCGGCGTCGCATAGGTCTGCGGGAACACCGGCCAGAAGAACGAGGCGCCGTCCCAGCGACCGACGGGGTTGGTCGCATCGGCCGACAGGGGGTCCTGATTCGTCTCGTAGACGTGCGGGAACCACAGGTCGCCCTCTTGGCCCCAATGCGTCGTATCCCACTTAGCGTCTTCGGTGGTGATGTCCTTCGGAACGAACGTCTTTTCCTGGATGACCAGCGGGATCTCACCGGCGACAAGGCCATTGATGGCACGCTCGTTGTTGTCGACGAGCAGGTAGCCCGCAGCGGTACCAGCATAGACGTTCAGGCGGGTCAGGCCCGTGGCATGGTCATGATAGAACAGCAGCCGACCCGACTGGCCGTTCGGCCAGAAGTAAGTGACGGCGCCCGGACCGGGATTCGGCATGTCCGGCACGTTGTAGGCGATGTCGCCACGCTTGTAGTTCTGCGCAGTCGCCGGGTTCAGCTCGTCGGCGGCCGGCGTGATCCACTGGTGCGGGTGACCGTCGGAGATCCACGGGTTGTCGCCGCCGTGCAAGTGCAACTCTTCGCGGTTTTCGGTGTACTGCTCGAAGGCCGGAACCGTGACGTAGCCGCCGCCCGGGTGGAGCGGAGTGGGGCCGCAGGCGCTGAAGGCAGGATCGCCGACATTGTTCGGGCCGGCGAGGACATCCCCGCAGAGAATGTCCTTGACGCCGGTCTGGGTCTGGCCGTCACCGCCGCCGAACAGCGTGTGGTCGACGGGGATGAACAGGTCGCCATTGCGCTGGAACGCAGTGCAGTTGCCAGTGACGTCGGTGGCCGTGCAAACGCCATGTCCCGCGGGCAGCCCGTTGTAGAACTTGACGCGCGTCGGCGTACCGTGCGCGGCGACGATCGTCGGGCCGAGGTAGGACGGCTTGTCGACGGCAACCGCCTGGACCTGCTCAAAGCCGCTCACGGCCGCAGCGCGCGTGCTCGGGCGGGAGATCAGGACCGGGGTGCCGTCGAGCTGGAATAGCGGTATCGAATGGGAGCCGGCCGGGCTGGTGCCGTTGTTACTGATGCCGGCCAGCAAGTCGGTTGCGACCGGATCGATCTGAACGTAGCCGCGTAGCGTCGTGGCCTTTGCAAGATCGGTGTGCATCCGCTGCGTGTACTCGACGACCGCGACCTCGTAGTACACCGAGCCCGGGTACGTCGTGGTGTCGCCCACCGCAACTGGGATATAGGTGCCGTCGGTCAGGTTTCCGGCAACGCCGGTAAACGCGGGCGCGCCTAAGCCTGGCAGCGCGTCTACAAACTTGCGCAGCGCCGCACCGGTATCGCGGGTTGGCAGACCTGTGAGCGCGTCGAGCTGCATGCCTTGCGGGCTGTTCGCGTAGTAGGTGCGAACCTTCATGGCGCCGGTATTGTCGACCGCCGAGATCGAAGGATCCGGCGCCGCGTTGGTGCTGTCGCCCCACCCTGCGCCCGCCTGCGCGGGGACTGCTGCGAACATCGCGGTCACCAACCCGACGACGGCGAACGCCGCCGCGAGCAGCGTCGACCTCGTCCGACTGCCGGCGAGAGCGTGATTTCCGTGAGCGGAGGCCGGTCGCGCAGACCCGGACCGGCACTTGCCGTGTCCGAGGGTCTCCGAACTGGGAATATTGTTCCTGATGTGCATCGCAATTTTCCTAATGCGAAGGTGTCGTCCGTAACGCGTTCGCCGGAACCTGCTTCCGTTCGCGACGCGCACTCTGCGCTAAGGCATTTCCTCAGCGCACGCGAAATCTGTCACAGGTTTTTTTTTCGGCAAGCCGGATTAGCATTCGGCCTACCCGCGCTCTTGACAGATGCACCCCATTGCAAGAGAAAATAAAATATGCAGGTCGGAGATTTTCCATGCCGATGCGAATGAAAATGCGAAGAGCGCCTACCCGCGATGGGCGCATGAAATGAGAAACATTATCCTTACGCGCTAAATGCCTATAAATTAAGCACTTGGCGAATGGGACGCGTTCTCATTTGGGCGTCTTCGGCATGTCACTAGGGTGGCGCCAAAGCGCTGCGCCGAGCGGTACGAACGCTGGTCTCAAGTGCAACGCGAGACAGAACGTTGCGTGGAGTCCCCCTAGGGGCGCGAGTGTTGTCGCTGAGTCGACAATCGAGGACGACGCGTCACGCCGCCGCGGAGACCGGCAGGCGAATCAGGTGATCGAATGCGCTGAGCGAGGCCTTGGCGCCCTCGCCGACCGCGATCACGATCTGCTTGAACGGCACGGTGGTGCAGTCGCCGGCTGCAAACACGCCCGGCACGGAGGTTTGGCCACGCGCATCCACCTCGATCTCGCCGCGCGGCGACAGCTTCACCGTGCCCTTGAGCCAGTCGGTGTTGGGCACAAGGCCGATCTGCACGAAAATCCCGGAGAGCAAGACTTCGCGCAGCGAGCCGCTGTTGCGGTCCTTGTAGACGAGGCCCGTGACGCGCTCGCCGTCGCCAGTCACCTCGGTCGTCAGGGCGCTGGTGAGGACGGTGACGTTCGGGAGGCTCAGGAGCTTGCGCGTTAGCACCGCGTCGGCCCTTAACCTCGCGTCGAACTCGATCAGGGTGACATGGCTTGCGATGCCGGCGAGGTCGATCGCCGCCTCGACGCCGGAGTTGCCGCCGCCGATCACGGCGACGGGCTTGCCCTTGAACAGCGGACCGTCACAGTGCGGACAGTAGGCGACACCGCGATTGCGGTAGGTGGACTCACCGGGGACGTTCATTTCGCGCCAGCGCGCCCCCGTGGCGATCACCACCGAACGGGCCTTGAGGCTGCCACCCCCCTGGAATTGGACCTGAATAAGCTCACCTGGCAGCAGCGCCTCGGCGCGCTGCAGGTTCATGATATCGACCTCGTAGCTGCGCACGTGCTGTTCAAGAGCGTTGGCGAGCCTGGGACCGTCGGTGTCGGCGACCGAGATGAAATTCTCGATGCCGACGGTGTCCAGCAGTTGACCACCGAAGCGTTCGGCCGCGACGCCCGTGCGGATGCCCTTGCGTGCCGCATAGATTGCGGCCGAGGCGCCGGCGGGCCCACCGCCGATGACCAGCATGTCGTACGGTGGCTTCTCGCTGATCTCGCGCGTCACGCGCTCCCTGGCGCCGGTGTCGAGCTTGGCGAGGATTTCCTCGAGGCCCATCCGGCCCTGGCCGAACGGCGCTCCGTTGAGATAGACGGCAGGGACCGCCATTACCTGGCGGCGCGTCACTTCTTCCTGGAACAACGCGCCGTCGATCATCGTGTGCCGGATGCTCGGATTGAGCACTGCCATCAGGTTCAACGCCTGGACGACGTCCGGGCAGTTCTGGCAGCTGAGTGAAATGAAGGTCTCGAACGCGAACTCGCCCTCGAGCGCACGGATCCGCTCGATCAGGGCGGCCTCGACCTTCGGTGGGTAGCCCCCCACCTGCAGTAGCGCAAGGACAAGGGACGTGAATTCATGCCCCATCGGCACACCCGCGAAACGAATGCGGGAGTCTCCCTCCACCGCCCGGACCACGAACGACGGGAGAAGTTGCCCCGCGTGGTCCGCCTCGAGGTGAGTCACCATCGGGGACAGCGAGGCGATGTCGGTCAGAAGACTACGCAGCTCCGCTGCGGACTCGCTGCCGTCGAGGGTCGAGACGAGCTCGATGGGCTGCACCAGGCGGCTCAGGTAGCCCTGCAGCTGCGTCTTCATGTTGTCGTCGAGCATCACATTCACCGTCTTCGTAATCCGGCAGTGCCGACCCGGGCGAGCGCCCGGGCCGGCGTAACCGCCAGGAGCGATCGTTCAGATCTTGCCAACCAGATCGAGCGACGGGGCCAGAGTCTTGGCGCCCGGCATCCACTTCGCGGGGCAGACTTCGCCCGGGTGCGAGGCGACGTACTGCGCAGCCTGAACCTTGCGCAGCAATTCCTTGGCATCACGGCCGATGCCGTTGTCATGGACCTCCAGGACCTTAATCTCGCCGGCCGGGTTGATCACGAAGGTGCCGCGCAGTGCGAGGCCCTCTTCCTCGATCATCACCTCGAAATTGCGCGAGAGCGTACCGGTCGGGTCGGCAACCAGCGGGTACCGCACCTTCTTGATGGTGTCTGAGGTGTCGTGCCACGCCTTGTGCGTGAAGTGCGTGTCGGTGGACACGCCGTAGATCTCAACACCCATCCTCTGGAACTCGGCGTAATGGTCGGCGAGATCGCCAAGCTCGGTCGGGCAGACGAATGTGAAGTCGGCGGGATAGAACACGACGACCGACCACTTGCCCTTCAGGTCCTCGCTGGTGACGGGGACGAACTTGCCGTTGTGGAAGGCCGTGGCCTTGAAGGGCTTGATGACGGTATTGATCAGGGACATGAGCGAATCCTCGGGGAGTGTTGAAGTCGGCGAGGAGTGTGGCAGCCCCCAAGGCATAGTTCCAAGCGATTAAACCGATCGGACCGATCGAGGTAGACTATCTTCAATAGCTCGCCAGCCGCCGCTCCGGTCGTTAAGCTGCGTGCACTTGGGATGGCGATCAAGGCCGCTCAGCTATTGGAGAGATGCGATGTCACAGGCAGTGGGAACGCTCCAGGTCGAGACCGACCGGGTGATCGTCACCGAATACCGCTTCGCGCCCGGTGCCGAGACCGGCTTCCACGTTCATGGGCACGATTACGTCGTCGTGCCACTCACTACGGGAACGCTTCGACTGGTGGAGCCGCAGGGCTCGCGCGACGCCGCCCTCATCGCAGGAGAGTCCTACTCACGCCTTGCGGGGGTTGCGCACAACGTGATCAACGTCAACAATTTTGAATTCCGCTTCGTCGAGGTCGAACTCAAGTAGCGTACGCGGCGGGTTTGGCTGCCAGCAGGCGACGGATTTTAGCCGCGGAGAGCAGCCCGCGCAGCCGGCGCGACCCGTTCGAATCGGCTGTCATCACCGGGATGTGAGTTAGTCCTGAGGCGTCGAACAGCGCGGCCAGATTGCCGACTGTGGCCTGCTCGAGGTCCTCGAGCAGCAGGAAGGCCCAGTCCGCGACTCGGTGCATCACGTGCCAGACCAGCACATCCCGGCGTTGCATCGAGGCCGCCTGCATGTGCCGGATCGGTTGCTCGCCGAGAATATCGTAGGCGGTGATCAGTCCGACAACGACATTTCGGCTTGGGTCAATCGCAAATGCACAACGCACGCCGGTGTGGCGCATGTGCTCCAGCGCGGCATCTATCCCCGCCGCTTCCACGACAGTGATGGATGCGGTCACCCGAAAATCCGTCATCACCGTGACCGCAGGATCGGTCGGTCGCACGTGCCACGGGTCGGCCCCTGGGATGGGCAGATCCGAATCTTCCGTTTGTCTGAGCACGAGCGCCTTCATGGAGATCACCGCCTGGGTTTGGGAGGACCACACTGTGGGAGTATGTTCCGGAGGGCGCTCCTCGACACTGGCGGCAAGCGTCGGCACTTGGCGACCGCAGGAGAGTTGCCCGGTACGGCGCCCACCCGACCGCTGATGCGGCCGGAGGCTCTCCTCTTCGACGCGCAGCAGATCACCGCCCCGCACGCGCGTAAGTCTGCTGCTTCCTCGAGCGCGTCGCCGTGCCCACAACCGAGGCCGGGATGCCGTCGGGGCAGGTGCCGCTCGGGCCGGCCGGGTTGCGGCTGCGTTCAATACGTATTCAGCCGGGATCCCATCATTAACCTTCCAGTTTAGACTCGGGTCACCGGGGCTTGCGTGACCCGCCGGACGTACGGGGCATTGTGGTGGTTACCAGAGCGATCAAAGACTGCAGCCATTGCGCTCTCGCCGCGCTGTGTGCCGCGCAAGCCGACAGCGGGCGCGTACGCGCAAATCGGCGCACAGGGGCCGTTCGCGCCGTGCTGAATCCGGGCGAGTCCCTGTACGTGGAAGGGCGACCGCTTGAAGCCATCTACGCTCTTCGCAGCGGGTCGATCAAGGACGTCGCGACTCGCGCCAGCGGATCCGAGGCGGTGGTCCAGGTTGCAATCCCGGGCGACGTAGTGGGACTTGCAGGCATATTTGGCGCTTCGAGTCAGACCTCCGCGATCGCGCTGACGCACAGCAGCGTATGCAAGCTGCCACGGATGTCGCTCGAGCGGATCGTCGTGGATGCCCCCGGGGTCGCGACAGAGCTTCTGCGCTTACTCACGGCCAGCATCACCTCGACACAACAACTTCTCGGCGGTGCCTTCGAGCAATCCGCGCTCGCTCGCGTGGCCGGCTTTCTATCGGACCTGTCCGGGCGCCTGCAGCGTGCTGGCCTGGACGGATCCCGCTTTCGCGTCGGCGTCAGTCGACGGGACATTGCAAGCCATCTCGGCGTGACCATCGAAACGGTCAGTCGCTGTCTGACCGAGCTCGTCCGACAGGGAATTATCGACGTCAAAGCCAAGAGCTTTCGCGTCCTGGACGGCAGGGATCTAAGGATCGCCGCTAGCGCACTCTAGGGCAGACCCATCCACGCCGTGGTCGCGCCGTTGACGAACCGGGTATGACGCTAGGCGAGTACAATCGCGCGTGCCCCAGTTCGGGCGACGTTGATGCAGCCGACCGCCATGAATGGGCGGCGGAGCGGGTGCGGCCGGAAGTCACGCCTGGCGCGGGAATCGATTGTAATCGCCCCACGCCCCTGCCAGTTCCATCCAAGACGGCCCCGCCCGGTTGGCGACTCCAGATCAGCGAACGTCTCACCCCCCCCAATCTTGGGCCGGAGCGTGCGGGGTCGGGGCGCGCGCCGTCTCCTGCGCAGGCTCTGGCCAACGTCGGCGTGGCAGCGCAATGCATTCTGCGAATGTTCGCTGAATGGACGGAGTCCCTTCGGCCGCAGCGCGGCCGGAGAAGACTCGTGTCGTCGCTGCATCGTTCAGGCCACCCGCGCCCACGGCGGCCGCGTTCGGTCGCGCAGCGTCCCGCCTGTCGTCGCGCCGGAAGTCAGCCCCGCGCCCCTCATTCCAGACGCGGTCGCCGCAAGCCGGACCACGGCTGCGCGTGCGTGCATGGCTTTCGGCTCTAGGGAACGGTGCGTCGTGCCAAAGCCGGAGGCGGCGACGGGAGCGGCTGGGCCATGATTCGCCGATAGGAGTGAGTGGCACGGGCAGGATCGAGCCTCCAGCGGGTCTCGGTCGAGCACCACGATCACTTCTCGGCCATCGTTGACGAACGTCGCCGCCTGCAACGTTCCCGCCGCACGGAGGCCTGGTGATTGCTTGCCACGCGCGCCCACCCCGATGGCTTGCGCCAGCCGGAGACTCTCCCGCGTCTGCGGTCGGGATGCCCGCGCCTTCGCGGTAATCCGCGCGGCTGTCGATGGCCCGGTGTCCCCCCCCCGCCGGTGGCTCCGTGAACCCCGTCGCATTCCACAAGGCGTCCGTGCCTGGACTTGCCTCGCGAGATGGCCTTGTCGTTCGGTTGGCGTTAAGTTATCCCATGCTCTTCTACCATTGCATCGTCTTGGCTTACCGGGCCGGTCCCCCGGGCGCCCGCGGCCGGGGATCCTGAGTCGTGTCCGGGACCCGCCTATTGCTGCTTCTTGCTGGCGATGTCGGCCTGCTGCTCTGGGGCACGCACATGGTGAGTACCGGCGTCCAGCGCGGCTACGGCAGCGTGCTGCGGGTCTGGCTGGAACGAAACCTGTCGAGTCGCTGGGCGTCGTTCGCAGCGGGCGTCGGTATCACGACGTTGCTGCAGAGCAGTACGGCCACGGGCCTGATGGCGGTATCGTTCACGGAGTCGGGCGTAATCGCTCTCGCTCCGGCGCTGGCGGTCATGCTTGGCGCGAATGTGGGCACCGCGATTGTCGCAAAGATGCTCTCATTCGACGTCAGCCTGATCGCGCCACCGCTGTTGCTCGCGGGCGTGATGATCTTCCGCTGGTCCAGGGGCAGCCACTTCAAGAACGCCGCACGGGCGGCGATCGGGCTGGGGCTGATCATCACGGCTTTGTCGGCGATGCAGCACACCCTCGCACCGGTCGAGGCGGCTCCACTGCTTCGGGAATTCCTGGGCGCGCTCAGCGCGGAACCCCTGCTTGCGATGATCGTCGCTGCGTTGCTGACGTGGGCCTGCCACTCGAGCGTTGCGATCGTATTGTTCGTGGCATCGCTGTCTGTCGGGCACCTGCTCGGTGCGCAGGAAGTGCTCGCGCTCGTGCTCGGCGCAAACGTTGGCGGCGCGATGCCTGCGCTGGTGCATGCATCGACGCCGATCGCCCGTCGCCTGCCGCTCGGCAACCTGCTGGTGCGCCTGCTGGGCGCCCTGTTCCTGCTCCCGGTCCTCGGTTTCGTCGCGCGCGGCCTGCAGTCCCTCGCAATCGCCGATGGCCGACTTGCCGTAGACTTTCACGTCCTGTTCAATCTCGCGCTCGCGATTGCGTTTCTCCCCTTCGTCGAGCGATCAGCGTCCCGATTGATCAAGATCCTCCCGGATCCTCCCCGGCCGGTCGACCCGGGCCGGCCTCTGTACCTTGAGACTGCCGCGGTCGATTCGGCACCGGTCGCACTGGCAAACTCCACCCGCGAAACGCTTCGGATGGCTGACATGGCCGATGACATGCTGCGTGCCTCGCTTGAGGTATTCCGCGGCGAGGACCGCGCAAGGGCGGCGGCCGTCGCGGAATCCGATCGGGCGATACGCCAGCTCGGCAGCGCCATTCGGTCCTATCTGGTCGCAGTGAGCTCCGAGCAGACCCTGGATGACTCGCGCGAGGGAGCGCGCCTGCAGGATATTCTGAGCGCGGTGATCAACATCGAGCATGTCAGTGATATCGTCGCCAACAGCCTGATCGACTTCGTCGTTCGCTCCCAAAAGCAGGGCTTAGTCCTGTCCGCCGAGGAACTGCAGGCGATCGGCGCAATGCACGATGAGGTTCTGGAAAGCTTGCGCCTCGCCGTGGCCGTGTTCTTGCGTGGCGATGCTACCGATGCAAAGCGGCTATTCGAGCGCAAGGCCCGACTTCGCGAAATGGAGGCGGACACCACGGCGCTGGTCGTCCGCAAGTTGCGCGATTCGCTGGCCGCGGCGCGGGCCGCGGGTCAGGAAGGGTCGACGGCAGTGCTCGATGACAGTGGTGTGCTCAGGGTCGCACGCGACCTCCGGCGCATCCATTCGCATCTGGCGAGCTTCGCCTACCCGGTCCTGCGCGCGCCGGCAGGCGGATCGCGTCGAAGGTCGCGCGGTCGGGCCGCCGAACGTTTGCCGGCGGAGCCCCCCGCCAACTGGGCGGACCGCCCGCGTTAAGCGTTAGGGAGCAGCCCCCGCGGGCTCGCCCAGCAGATGGGCCAGCAGGTCGGCGACACTTCGTATCTGGTCCCCGAACGGCAGTGCCTCGCTGCCACGAAAGAACAAGCCCTTCTCGATGCTGCCGCGCTGCGCTGCGGCGAGTTGCGTTTCGATGCAGAACTGGCCGGCAGCGGGGTTGCCATCCTTGAAGCCGCAGGACGACAGGCACTGCACCTGGCTCGGGCAGGACCTCCCGGCCGGGTCCGGCGAGGCGGCCGCCCGCAGTCGCGGCTCCTTCTGCAGGTAGCGCTTGAGCCACGGCGTAAGGACGGCCCGGGCGGGCAAGCCAGCCGGGCTCATGAACGTGACGATGTCGGCGGGCGTCGCCTGCGCGAGGACCCGCTTGAAGTTCGGGTGCGCATCGCACTCGACGGTCACGGCGAACGGCGTGCCAATCTGTACGGCGCTCGCGCCCAGAGCGAACGCTTGCTGCACCTTGGCGCGGCTGTTGATGCCGCCTGCGAGGATCAGCGGGACGGCGGCCGCCGTGTCGTCGGCCTGGATCGCGGCGACCACATGCGCGAAGTCGAAGCGCGTGTCGGCGACATCGGCGATGCGTGTCGCGCCCAGATGGCCACCCGCGTAGCGGGGGTGTTCGAGGACGATGGCGTCGGGGGTACGGCCGCGCCTGGACCACTTCTTGAGCAAGACACGAACGCCGCGCTCTTCGGACAGAATGGGAATCAACGCGACTTCCGGGTAGGGTGAGGTCAGGTCCGGCAGCTCGAGCGGCAGTCCCGCGCCGGAGACGATCGCGTTCGCGCCACTACGGCAAGCCTGTACGACGAGGTCAGCGTAGTTGGACAATGCCCGCATGACATTGACTGCGATGTATCCGCCGGGGCCCGCAATGGTGCGCGCCGTGGTGATTTCACGGTCGAGGGCCTCGACGTTGGCGGCGCCATGCGAGGCGGGATCGCGGCAGCGGCGCAGGCGCTGCATGATGTCCGGATAGAGGCGTCGCAGGTCGACGCTCGCGAGCGTCCCCACCGCCCCCAGGCGGGCGACGGCGCCGGCCAGCTGATGACCCGAAATGCCCACGCCCATGCCCCCCTGGACGACCGGTAGCAGTCGTCGGTCGCGAATCTGCAGCACGGGGTTCGCGGACACGGTCATGGCGGGTACATCGCAGACGACTGATGATCGAGGTGAGGCTACGCGCCGGCGGTGGTCCGGCAATTGAGGCAGATCAATTTTCCGGCTTTTAGTCAGCGTCTGGCCGGTGGTCGGCGGGGGACCGCTAGCCTGAAGTTCCTGCCCGCGGCGCGCGATAAAATCCATGCGTGACAGGTAGATACATGGATTTCGGGTGTTCTGGTTCTGACTACACGGTGATTTGATCGACGAGCGCGAAGGCGCGGCGCTGCAAGTCGGTCGGCGTGGTGAGCAAGTCGAAGGTTGTGGGATGTGCGATGTCGCCGGG